>NC_022538.1:1200000-1554229 GCF_000968055.1 Alteracholeplasma palmae J233 | reverse complement strand
TGTAATTGACAAATGAATAATAAACCGATATAATTAAAAAGCATAGTTTCGCAAGAAAGGCGGTTTTATTGTGAAAAGAACATACCAACCAAATAAGCGTAAGCGTCAAAAGACTCATGGCTTCAGAGCACGTATGGCAACTGCTAGTGGACGTAAAGTAATAGCACGTCGCAGAGCAAAAGGTCGCGCTCAATTAACTGTATAAATATAACCAGGACTACCAGTAAAAATAAATCTTTTTTTGGTAGTCCTTTATTTTTAGGCAAATGAAAAGAAAACATAGTATTAAAAAAACAAGCGAAATAGATGCGGTTTTCAAAATTAAAAAATCAGTAGGCAATCCTTACTTTGTCATATATAAAAAAAAAGACAACGGATATGACTATTTCAGATATGCGCTTTCTATAGGAAAAAAATATGGTAAAGCACATGAAAGAAACTTAATAAAAAGAAGAATTAGGATGATCGTAAGCGAAACTGCTTCTACTATTGACCTAAAGACCGATTTTATTATTGTCATTAAGCCTAAAGCAAGCGAACTCGAATATAATCAAATTAAAGTTAATATTCTAGCTTTAATGTCAAAGGCTCAAATTACTAGCCAAGAAAGGAATTAAGCATGCGTCATATAAAAAAAGTTTTTGCTTTATTTATAGTAACAACGTTAGTGTTTATTCTTGCGGCATGTGGATCTAAAGAAGAAGTTGTTTCTGTAGTTGTTCAAGGAGAAACAGTATTATACGATCAAACACCAGAAAAGAGTAATATTACTAGCAACGATTACAAAATATTTGTTTTATACCATAGAGGTAAAGATGAATATTATGTTAGACAAGAAAAAAATTTAACAGCATCATTTGATTTAGAAGCTCAAGCATCTGATGTCACAAAAGTAACCGTTACAATTTCTTTAGGTAGTGGTAAAAATGCGAAAGATTATAAATCAAGCTACTTTGTTGCTAAAAAGAATGATGATACAAATATCAGAGCAATCAATCTTAACTATTATCAAACAAAAGATTTAGAATCAGGAACTGATGAAGAAAAGAATGCAGTATTAGTTAAACAACAAAATGAAGTAAGAGATAGTCTTCTTAATTTGGTTGCTAATGATTACTCATTAAAAAACTTATCATTAAATACAATTTTAGGTAATACATCAGAAGTTGTTTCTGCAGAAGATGAAAAAGTAACTGTTGATGCTACAAATTTTCAAAGTAAAAAACAAGAGTTTTCTTCAATCAAACTTACAATAGATGGAAAAACAATTGAACATAATGTATATACATATAGACCAAGTAATAATAAAACACCTATTCAAATGCCATCAAAAATTGAATATGGATTCTTTACATATATCTGGAATTTCTTATTAATTATTCCAATTGGATTCTTAATGAGTACGTTATCATTTGGAGGAAGCTTCGGATGGGGAATTATTTTTGCTACTATTATAGTAAGAACACTTGCATGGCCAATCTATTCTAAAACAAATGACTTATCAATTAATATGTCACTTGCTCAACCAGAATTAGATAGAGTAAAAGCTAAATATGCATTGAAAAAAGATCCAGCATCTCAACAAAAGATGCAAATGGAAACAATGAAAATCATGAAGAAATACAAGGTAAATATGTTAGGCTGTTTCATGCCTTTATTACAAATGCCTTTATTTATCGCAATGTACCAAGTAGTTAACCGTGTTGTTGTTTCTGGAGGAATGTTCTCAGATAACATTACTAAATTTAAGTTTATGGGAATTATTGACTTAACAGTTGGTGGAGATATTGCATCATATATCTTAGCAGCAATCGTTGGGGTTTCAATGTTCTTCTTAAATAGACTTTCAACTAAAAAACCAAGTTATGCTAAAAAGAGCCCTCAAGCACAAACAGCTCAAGCAAAACAAACTGAACAAACAATGAAAATGGTTAATATCATTATGATTGTATTCATGGTATTTGCATCAACTACAAATAATGGATTAGCATTATACTGGATTATTGGTAATATGTACGCAATTGGTCAAACAATGCTTAACAGAAAAAGATCTGAAAAGAAGTATTCAAAACGTAAACAAGAAATAATCTAAAAGGGAGATAAAGTCCATGTTTAAAAAAATAGAATTTGAGGCTAAAACTTTATCAGATGCTCATAAAAAAGCTACTGAAGCTCTAAGAGTTTCTGTAGATAAAATCAAACTAACTGTCTTAAAAGAAAAAAAAGGCATCTTAGGTATAGGAGCAAGCACCTTATATTTAGCAGAAGTTGATATTGATTTAGCTACTGAAGGAAAAAAATATCTAGATGATATTTTAAGTGCATTAGAAATAGAAACTAAAATGGAAATGAGATCTTTAAATGGCAATGAATTCTATTACCGTATTGAAAGTGAACATAACGCACTTTTAATTGGTAAAGAAGGGAAAACCTTACTTTCATTACAAACTATTCTAAGATCATATTTAAGTACATACACAGAAAGTCCTATTAGAGTTACTTTAGATATTGGTAATTATAATGAAAACAGAAAAAAACAACTAGAAATTTTAGCTACTAAAACAGCTAAAAGAGTTATTCAAACTAAAAAAGAAGTTGTTCTAGAACCAATGAGTTCATTTGACAGAAGAGTCGTTCATTCAAAATTAAGTGATTGGCGAGATGTTGAAACTGAATCTAGAGGCGAAGGCGAAAACCGACGCTTAGTTATTAAATTAAAAAAATAAATGAAGATGATCCTTTTTAAGGGTCATTTTTTTTAATAAAATTAAAAGTATAAAGGTAACTATAGAAACAATAACTATTTAAATTTTGGTATAATATAAATATGAAAATAAAAAAAATATTAAAGTTCTTAATATATATAGCCCTTGGCGGATTATCTTATAGTTTTGGTATCGCAACATATGAGAATATGAAAGTAAATCAAATTATAAAAGAGTTTAAAAGCCAAATGGTTGAAAAGACAAGAACAGAAGAAAATGGTCAGACAATCATATACTATGTTCCACGTGAAACACCAGAAGGAGAAAAGCCTTCTTTTTCTGATTCAACTAAGAAAAAAGTGGGTCAAAAAGGAGATATTTTAGTAACACAAGAATCTCCATTTCCAGAAAAAGGATTGATCCATAGCTTTGTTTCATATTATTTTGGTGGGCATGCTGCACTAGTAACTGATTCTAACCAATTATTAGAAGTCGCTGGTTTTGGTAATGCATCTTTATTAGAACTGATTACCCATGACGGTAATAACCCAGAACATGATTATACTCAAACTGTAGATTATTCAAGTAATTACTTTTTTGATTCTAATTATAGATCAACATATGACCCTTCATATCCGTATTACGGGGCAAGCTATAGAAAAAAATTTATTGGTTTAAGAGTAAACAATATTACAGATAAACAAATTGATGAAGTCATAGAAGAAGGACAAAAATTAGTAGATAAAAAAGCAGTATATAATTATTTATTTTTCTTAGATACTAAGTTTAAATATTATTGTTCTGATTTAGTTAGTCGTCTTTTTCAAACTCAAAACCATCTGACTTTAAATGATGATGGCTTTATTACATCGATTAACGATTTGATCTTATCTAAAGATACCCGCATGTTTTTCTATACCGAAACGATTGACAATGTTCAACATATATATTATTTTGAATAATTTAGAGGAGACAAAAAAATGGAATATATCATTATAGCATTATTAGGTATTTTAATTGTTCTTGTGATAGTAAGTCTTTTTAAAATAAGTAAGAACAAAAATACGAATGGAAATGATCAAATCTATGACTTTAAGCAGGAACAACAAGCAACTTTATATAAGACAACAAGTGAAATTCAAACGCAAAGTTTTAAATTAAAAGAAGAACTCAATAAACTATTTTCTGATTCTACACTTAAAAACACTAAAGAATTAGTAGATTTTAAAGATAAACTATTTACCTCAATTGATAAAAACATTGATTCGATTAATACTAAAGTAGAACAAAGATTAACCAAAGGATTTGAAAGTACTCAAGATATCTTTACTAAAGTGATTGAACAATTAACAGTTATTAATACAACACAAAAGAAGATTGAAGCTTTATCAAATGATGTTATCTCATTAAATGATTTATTATCAGATAAAAAAATAAGAGGGATATTTGGAGAAACCCAACTTTATCATTTACTAGAAAATGTTTTTGGTAATAATGAAGAGTTGTTTATTAAACAAAAGAAACTGTCTAATAAACTTATTGTAGATGCTGTATTAGTGATGCCAGAAGACCAAGGAGATATTCCAATAGACTCTAAGTTTCCTCTTGAAAACTATAAGAGAATGATGGATAAGAGCCTTTTAGAAACAGATAGAGCACAAGCTAACAGACAGTTTAAAATAGATGTTAAAAAACATATAGATGATATTTCAAAAAAGTATATTATTGTTGGAGAAACAAGTAAATATGCACTCATGTTTATTCCTTCAGAAGCAATATTCTTGGAAATAAACGCTAACTTTGAAGAACTAATCTTATATGCTCAAAAACAAAATGTATGGTTGACATCACCGTCTACCTTAATCTATATGTTAACAACCCTACAAATAGCAACCAAAGACTTAAAAAGAAGTAAGCATATTGAAAAAGTCATTAAAGAAATCGAAAAATTAGGAGAAGAATTTAAACGACTAGATACTAGATGGAATGATGTTAAAAGAGTAAATGAAACTTTAAATAATAAAGTAAAAGATATGGATATAACAACAAATAAAATTATTGATAAATTTGAAAAGACATATGGTGTGTCTTTTGATGAAGAAAAAGAGGAAGAAAAAAATGAAATATAAAATAGAAGGCGGCCAACTACCAGTTGTCACTATAGAGTTAGAACCAGGCGAAACAATTATCACAGAAGCTGGTGGTATGTCATGGATGACAAGTAATATCGAACTTGAAACTAAAGGTGGCGGAGTTTCAAAAGTTTTAGGTAGAATGTTTAGTGGAGAAAGTTTATTTTTAAATTATTATACAGCTAAAAAACAAGATGGAAGTATCTCTCTTTCAAGTAGTTTACCAGGCTCAATTATTCCAATCCAGATAACAAAAGAAAAACCATTTATTATGCAAAAAGGAGCCTTTTTAGGGGCTGAATCAAGTGTAGAATTATCTATTCATTTTAGAAAAAAATTTGGAACAGGATTTTTTGGCGGTGAAGGATTTATTATGCAAAAGCTTACTGGAGAGGGAACTGCCTTTTTAGAAATAGATGGTTCATGTATAGAAAAAGAACTAGAACCAGGAGAAAAACTAGTAGTAAGCACTGGTTATGTAGCAGCAATGGACTCAACTGTTTCTATGGAGTTAGTATCTGTTGGGGGTATTAAAAACAGTTTATTAGGTGGTGAAGGGTTCTTTAATACAGTATTAACAGGACCTGGAAAAGTATATCTTCAAACAATGCCAGCATTTAGATTGACTAATTTATTTGTAAAATAAAGGATATATTGACAATTTGTCATAACTTTCATATAATAGAGTAAATCAATGATTAAGAGAAGTAATTTATTTTATGTTTTAAAAAGAGATCTAGCAGAGGGTGAAAAGTTAGAAAACAGGATAAATGAAAAACACTTATGAGAGATAGAAGAAAGCACTAGCGAGTAGAACTATCCGTATCTTCTGCGTTAAAGAATTTAAAGCTAGTTTTAAACTAGAAAATAAGGTGGTACCGCGTCATTTAACGCCCTTAGGATTTTATATCTTAAGGGCTTTTATTTTTATTATAAAAGGAGAAAAAAATGGAAACAACAGTTAGAAAAATTTATAAAGAAACCAATACTTTTGAAAATAAAGAAATTGTTTTACATGGATGGGTAAGAAATCATCGTGCTCAAAAAGAATTCGGATTTATCAACTTAAATGATGGAACATTTTTTGAAAATATTCAAGTTGTTTATGAAGAACAAACAACAGAAAACTATAAAAACATTCAAAAAATAAGAATAGGATCATCAGTAGAAGTTGTAGGAACACTACTTTTAACGCCTAATGCTAAACAACCATTTGAAGTGAAAGCAACTAAAGTTATTTTATTAGGAGATTCAGAAGAAGATTATCCAATTCAACCTAAAAGACACACAAGAGAATTTTTAAGAGAAGTAGCACACTTAAGATTTAGAACTAATCTATTTAGTGCAGTCTTTAGAGTAAGAAGTTTAGCAGCAGCAGCTATTCATGAATTCTTCCAAAATAAAGACTTCGTCTATGCTCATACACCTCTTTTAACAGCAAACGATGGTGAAGGAGCTGGACAAATGTTCCAAGTAACAACCTTAAACTTAGATAAATTACCAAAAGATGAAGATGGAAATATTGATTATAAAAAAGATTTCTTTGGAAAAAGAGCTAACTTAACTGTTACAGGACAATTAGAAGGTGAAGCTTTTGCGATGGCCTTTAGAAATATCTATACATTCGGACCAACTTTTAGAGCAGAAAATTCAAATACACAAAGACACGCATCAGAATTTTGGATGATAGAACCAGAAATGGCTTTTGCTAATCTAGAAGTTAATATGGACATAGCAGAAGAAATGGTTAAATTTATTATTAACTATGTAACAACAAAAGCAAAAGAAGAAATGGTATTCTTTGATAAATTTGTTGAACCAGGTTTATTAGAAAGACTTAACTTAGTTAAAGACGCATCCTTTGTACGTATCACTCATAAAGAAGCAATTGATATTTTAATTAACAGTAAAGTTAAATTTGAAAACATGCCAAAACATGGTGAAGATTTAGCAACTGAACATGAGAAGTTCTTAACAGAAAAACACTTTAATGGACCAGTTTTCGTAACTGATTGGCCAAAAGAAATCAAAGCCTTTTATATGAAATTAAATGAAGATAATAAGACGGTTGCTGCTATGGATTTATTAGTTCCAGGAAGTGGTGAATTAATAGGTGGATCTCAAAGAGAAGAAAACCTAGAATTACTAGTTAAAAGAATGGAAGAATTACATGTCCCAACAAAAGATCTAGACTGGTATTTAGACTTAAGAAGATACGGTGGATGTGTTCATTCAGGATTTGGTTTAGGATTTGAAAGATTATTAATGTATTTAACAGGTGTTGAAAATATTAGAGATGTAATAGCATTCCCTAGAACGCCAAATAATTTAGAATTTTAATTAAGAGAAAATCATTTGATTTTCTTTTTTTTAATAAATTAGAAAGAGCATCTTTAATAGATATGTTTGAATTATATTAAAAAATAAGTATAATAAATATAAAAGGGGACATTTTATGAAAAAATTAAAAGTAACACATCAAGTTATGTTTATAGTATTTATGATTTACCTAGTGATATTATCTTTTCCATTTACACATTTTATTCATTCAATAGAAACTGGAATAAATGAAGAAACAATTAAACAATTTCTTTATTGGTTAATTCCAGGATTAATTTTATTTGGAAGCTATACTGCACTTATTGGACTAGAGTTTTGTATTGAAAAATTCAAAAATCCAAATAGAACGCTTAACATAGCTATGATCTTAACTGGTCTATTAGCAATAGGGTTATCAGTTCCTGTATTCTTCATATTATTACTAACTTTAAGCTTTCCACCGATAACAGTTAAGGGCTTATTATATACACTATATGCAGTACCAGCAGTAGCTATTTTTATAACAACGGTTGTTGTTAAATTTAAATTAAGTAAAATAATAGGATAAATTAAGATTCTTTGCACATAACATGAAAATGAGTTTAAATATAGACCATATATGGTCTATTTATTTTTATATACTATTAAAACGGACACTTTGAAAAAGAGGCTCTTAGAATTTCAACCATAAACAGGACATATAGTTAAGAGGATTCAACAATCAAATAATTTAAATTGTAAAGGCATCATGTATCCTAGCGACGAGTGATCCTATTTTTGTTTTAATGGGCTTCTAAGTAATTGAGTATTTCAAGCCTAGCTAAAGATTTAGTCTTAAACTTTTGGTAAAATTTCTCTTTTGAATGTTTTAAAAAATGACTCTATCAGTGAATTGAGATATGAGTTTCCTTTATTACTATGACTTGATATTAGGTTGTTGTCACGAATATCTTTTAAGAAATCATAAGATAAATATTGACTACCCTGATCTGAATGAACAATAAGTCCTGAATTAGGCTTTTCCTTGTCTGTTGCCGATATAAGACTATCTATGACCACGATTGCTTTCATGTTGTCACTTAGGCTGTAACCAACGATTTTTCTAGTATATAGATCAATAAATACTGACAGGTATATATTTCCTTCATTTGTAAGAATATAAGTTATATCTCCAAACCAAACCTGGTTTTTCTTATCAGTTTCAAAGACTTGGTTCACTAGATTTCTTGTTTTTACATCTGATATATGCTTTTTATATTTTAAGTTATAATTTGTTCCCTTTGCATAAAGTCCAGCTTTTCTCATTAATCTAGTTATTCTTTTTACACTAATTGTAAGTCCATGATCATTTAATAGAACTACTTTAAGTCTTTTTGCACCATATCTAGATTTATGGCTAGTGAATATTTTCTTGATATATTCAGTAAGTATCTTATTTTCAATTTTTAACTGTCTTGCTTGATTTTGATATATAAAATCATTACTCCAACTGTCTGGAAATGAACGCTCACCATATCCTTATATTCACCAATCAAACGATATAAAATATTGTAATGTATTTTCAGCTATTTTGAAACATCTTTTACAAATAAGACTTCCTCAATGACTAATTTAACTGATTGTAATTAAAATTCTCTTGAATATTTTTTACTCATAAATAAATACCTCTTTATGGAAATTTTATCAGTATCCTCTTATTTGTGTTCCTACTTAATTGTATACCAACCAGGTTTGTCCGCTGTATAGATAATGGGCCGGCGGGGGAGAACACTAAAATCTGAAATGTATTATATAAATAAGTTTGATGATAATCAAAGTGTTAGAAAATGAAATTAATAAGTATATAGATTTTTATAACAACAAATTAAAAGACCTGACTCCGATTGAATATTGGAGTCAAGCCTTAAATTAGTGCTATTTAATTAATTATTTCCACTATCTATTTGACATAAACATTTTCAACTTCCTATTTTTGTTTCAGCGATTCAAGCACATTAACTATTATTAATGTAATAAGCCTTGATGAATTTGTCTAAATCAATTTTAATGTAATCTTTGATTAGGTTTGCTATTTTCCTTTTTTTTTGATTATTATTTGATATTTCAAGGGCAACGTAACAATGATATAAAGAGTCTTCCAAATTGCTTTGATTTTGTAACTCATAATATGCAAGTGCTTTATAAAAATATAAGTATTCTAATAGATAAAAAGAAAACATTTTGTTTGAGTATTTAATTGCAGTATCGCAACATGCTATAACTTCACTAAAATGACTGTTAGAACCGTAGTATTTAGACAGTTGTTGTAAAACTAAAACAACTGTTTTAATATTATGACCGGAAATGATTTTGATTTCATTGTTTATGTAACCTTTTAATTTAATAGCGATTAAATCTAAATTTTTACAGTTATCAAACTGAAAAAGAGAAATTAGAATGAGTAATTCTGTATTAGTAAAAGTAGTATTTTCAATCGTCGTTTCTAGATTAATAAGTTTTTTGGTCTTTTCAAATGTTTGTTCTATAGTATTCTTTTTGTTAAAAAGTAAAATAAGATTTGAAATATGATCAAACAATAAGCGATTGCTATTATCTATTAAAGAATTCCTATTTATTTTCTTTAATTGCTCTTTTGCATCTGAAAAATCATAATTAACGACACTATTATATAAATGATTAATTTCTTGAGTTTCTTTAAGTTTATCGGATTCAAAATCAAGTAACGCATATTCTAATTTTAAACCGATTCTATTACACAGACTAATTAAAGCATCATGTGAGACCGTGGATTCACCATTTAAATATCTTCGATATTGTCGCATAGAAACAATATCATCAGTAAAAATTTCTTGACTTATATTACGCGAAGCTCTTATTTTTTCTAAATATCGAAAAAACTCTATTGATTTTTTCTCATTTTCCACCTAAATACCCCCAAAATTGACAAATCCGCCCTGTTCATAATCTTATTTTAGCATAATAATAGAGCTATAACAAGGAGGGGTTATCATGAAAAAAATATTAGTGGCAGTATTAATTATTTCTGGAGTAATGCTGTTTTTGAGTTTAAACCAAATAAATACAATTAACGGCTCTTTAGATAATAATGCTATATCTAGCTGTGTAAATCGAGAAGAACACGCGTTTAAGGAAAAAGAGGAGTACATGAAAGTATTATCAACTTCTGAGGCATTTAAAAAATCAGGATTACCAGAATGGGTTGAAACTTTTGCTTGATTGTAAAAATTGTATATTATACTAGTAACAGTTAAATTCGGTGAGAAAATGAAAAAAAAAATATGGAAAGAAATTAAACTTGCAAGTGAGTTTCTCAATATTCCAATAGATAAAGTCATTGATGATTTTTGTTTGTATTATATAATTCGTGAAATAATTTCTAAAAATCAGAAAATTTCGTTAAAAGGAAGTAGTATATTCTATTATGCGCTTGAAAATTTCTGGCGCTTGCCAAGTGATATTGATATTGACTATAATTCTGACAATGAAGATTTAGGCGAAAAAAGAAAAAAAATTCGAAAAATACTTGCATTTAACTCTAAGGTAAAGCTAAAGAAAAATAAGAATTCTAACTTTCAATATTTATGGGAATCACAAATTTTTGAAAAAAAATGCAATATTAAAGTGGAATGTTTAGTATGCTCTCAAGTTATAGGTAGTACTATGGAAATATGCGTAACATCATTACTGTTTAAATATGCAGAACTGACTAAAAATATAACTATTATGGAAAATTTTCCGGTGTTAAAAGTGACTTCTAATAATATTGAACAAGCAGTTATTGACAAGTATCTATCAATAGCCTATCTTGAACAATTAAATGCAGATGATAAGATTGAATTATTGTTTAAAGATTTTTTTGAATTATCCAAGTACGATATTACTCAAGGTATTTTTGATGATCTAGTACAGTTGAAGTTCAGAATCGTCACAAAAATTCAAGCAGATAGGCAAATGAAAGAAAAATTTTTTGGTGGATATAAAGAGAATAAGTTTTGGCTTAATGATAATATTTCTAGTATTCTGGTTAAAATGGAAAAGTATTTTAGTGAGAAAAATGTTTATGCTAAAGAAGATTTTTTAATTGTTAAAAAGAATATAAAAAAGTGTGAAAAAATAGTTAAAGAGCACTTTGAAAATGAAAGGTATGTTTAAATTGGAAAAAAAATATAATGTAGCACTTGTTGGTCTTGGGCCACACGCTAAGAGAGTTTATATGCACTTTCTTAAAAATTTGGGGGTTAAGCCTAAGTTGATTTTTGACCTTGAATCTCAGAGAATAGAGATCGAAAAGTATCTAGAAAAAGAAAAAATAGAATCAAAAATAGTAATTATTCCTGATAGTGAAAGAGATTTATCACAATTTTCTGAGGCAACTGAAAACAAAATTAAAAGTGAGTTAACTGATAAAAAAATTACTCATGTAATTATTTCTACAGAGCCACTGTCTCATCTAGTATACTGTAATATATGCCTTGACTTGCAATTAAATATATTGTTGGATAAACCAATTGCTGCTATAGCAGATGTGTCAACGTCTATAGAAAATGCTGAAAAACTCTTACACATTCAAAAAAAACTTGTTGAAAGATACGAAAAAATAAAGATGAATACAAAGTTTATTATACAGGTTCAAAGAAGGTGGCACCCAGGGTATAAATATATTTTTGAAAAATTAAAAATTGAAATGGCAAAATATAGTATTCCTATTACAAATATTGAAGTTTATCATTGTGATGGGAAGTGGCATATGCCTTCTGAGTATCCCAAATTAGTTAATCACCCGTATAAACATGGCTATGGTAAATTAATGCATAGTGGGTATCATTTTGTTGATTTGTTGACACAACTAGTGAGTTTAAACAACAAATATACTCATCATGGTCATGATAAAGTTACTGTATATTCTAATTTTACTAGGCCTTCTGATGTGATTTTTCAAATAAATGATGAATCTAGAAACAAACTATTCAAAAGTACTTTGTTTGAAAAAAAAGCAAGCGATATTGATTTAAGTAAATACGGTGAGGTTGATGTTAGTTCATCTATCAAGTTTACAAAAGGAGCAAATATTGTAACTATTGCACAATTAAATCTTTTACAAACTGGATTTAGTAGAAGAGGGTGGATGTGCTTGCCAAAGGATGCGTATAAGGGGAACGGTCGTGTTAGACATGAAAGAATAAATATTCAAATTGGACCAATAATGAATATCCAAGTACATAGTTATCAGGCATATGAGATTAAAGATAGGGATATTTATGGTAAGAACGATGTGGGATCAGTGGAGCATTTTGAAATACATATTTTCAGAAATACTGATCTTATTGGCGGCGTTCCACACGAAAAAATAAATATTTCTGACTTATATGATAAAAAGCATATAAGTGACTTTATTGGATACAATGAACAAGCAAGAAAAAAAGCAGTTGAAGAATTTTTATTTGATAATGATAAAAAAACTTCTAGTATTGAGGATCATAACGATAGTGTTCAACTTTTAAGCGCAATATATAAAACATTGAGTAGAGATTATTTGGGAGAAGATCCAATCTGGGAATATAATAAAAAAAATTCAAACATTTTTTAAAATCTTGGGACAGACAATGATGAAAAAAAAAATTATAAAAGAAGTAGATTCTCAAATATTTAATTTCTTAAAATTTATGACAGAAAGTTTTAATGAGATTTGGTTTAAAGGAAGTTATTTCTTACATATTAGTCAAGAATTATTTAAAAGGCAACCCAATGACATAGATATTGTTATCATGGATAAGCGGTTTTCATTAGAAAAAATTAGAAAAAAGATTGTTAAACAATATACGAATGCAGTATTTAAGTCGCGTGAAACCAATCCTTATATTATGTATTTGAACCTTAATTTAGAAGGCTTTACTTATTCAATTGATATCTCTGTTGTAGATTATAGTGAAAGAAAATATGATGTTTTGAAGTTAAAAAAATCTTTATCAGAAAAATTAGAGATTAAGATATTGACTATTAGTAAGCAATTAATTACTAAATTTTTATCAATTCATGCATCATTTAGACATAAAAAAATTGAATCCTTTATTAAAGACTTCTATGATCTGAAAATTCTTTTTTGTTTAAATATGCCACTGATTGAAAAAGTATTAGATCAAAACTTAAAGGATGCAATAAATGAGACTAGGAAGGTTGGTATTTTAATGAAGAAAAATCCAACACACACAGATATTTATTATAATGGTTTTTTAGATGATACTTATTGGAAGAAAATTGAAGTAGAGTACGCTAAATACATTAGTAGTTTTAATTTAGATGATATTACTATTGACTTTTTAGTGATAAGAACTAAATTTCTTGAACTCTTAAATAAGGTAGATTTGTCTAAAGAGATTTAATATAAGAACTGACTAGAGAAATTATTAATAAGGTAAACATATGAAAAAAAACGAAGAAAAATTAAGAGTAACTTATCCATCACGAAGTCCTCAAATGCTTTCTCTGAATAATTTTAAAGGTACTTTGATAGTCTTTGAGGGCATGGATGGTGCTGGAAAATCTACTCAAATTAATAAGTTAATAAATTATCTGTCAAGTAAGAGTTTTGAAAGTTATAGCGTTAATTTCTTACGATCAACATTTACAAAGGATATAACCTCTATGGCGAAATGGAAAAACAGTAATCCTATTACTCGTGTTTTAATAGACTCTTTAGGGCTTTATGAGGAAATAAATAATATTTTCCTTGAAAGTTTGAAAGAAAAAAGAGTAATTATACTTGACAGATATATATATACCATACTATCGAGATACTCAGTTAGAGGAATCGACAAAAATTGGTTAAAATCATTACTTTCTTTACTGCCTCAGCCAGATATTATATTTTACATTAAAACAAATATTGAGACATGCCTAGAAAGAAAAAAGGGAAGTATGTTGTCGTATTGGGAGTGTGGGTGTGATATTTATGGTAGTGACCCAAGTATCAGAGAAAGTTATTCTTTTGCAGATTATAGTAACGCGTTTATTAAATATCAGACATCATTAGATCGAGTGATGAAAAAAATTTTGCCTCATAATGTAACATATGTATTGAATGGTAATCTTAATGAAAATGATTTGCATAATGATATTACTAAACAACTTAGAGAAAGAGGGATATTGGAGTAACTATATTAAACTATACATGAATAGTAAATTAAGAGAGGAATTTAAAATGAAAAACTTAAAATATGTAAAAAAGCACATATGCTTTTTTATATTAATAATAATGCTAACAATAATATCATCTTTTCTTTTGACATATCCAATACAGGTTTTACGTGAACTAATTGATGGAGTTACTTCAACTGAAAATTTTGTATTAGAAAATTTTATATTATATGCATCTGTTTATGTTTTGTGTGTCTTATTCAGTGCAATTTCTAATTCTTTAAGAATCTATTTATCTTCAAAATTAAAATTTCGCATCGCATCAGACATTAGAGGAGAATACTATGATATAATGTTAAAATTGAAATTATCTTTTTATGATAATGCAGATAATGGAGAACTTTTAGGAATTGTTATGCAAGATAGTGAAATTATTGCACAAGGAATTGTTTCTCCTTTCTCAAACGTTAGTAAAGTTATATTTAGCTTAGGTTTTGGAATTTATTTTATGTCTCAAATAAATGTACTGCTAACATTAATATTGATGCCAATTGCTATATTGTTTTCGATAGTGACAAGTGTCAGCAGTTGGAAATTAAAGTTTTATGCTAAAGAAAACAGAAAAAGAAATCAGGTACTTTGGAATTTTCTATCAAGAACTTTGAAGGGTATTAGAGATATAAAGTCATTTAACAATGAAAAAAATTATCATTATTCATTTAACAATGAAAGCCAAAATATGAAAGATAATGACATTAAAACAGAAAGATATAAGTTCAGAGTGGAATTGATAAATGCAATTTTCGTATTTTTTCTTATTTGCGCATCCTTGATTATAGGCGGATACTTAGTTATAATTGGCAATATTTCACTTGGATCTATGGTAGCCTTTCTAACTCATAATTCAATGCTTGTTGCCCCGATGAGTGGAGTTGTGTTAGTATTTCAAGAGGTACTAAGATCGAAGGCTTCATTAGAGAGATCAAGAATAATTACTGAAGCAGATACTGATGAAGCATATTCTTTCAATTCTACTATTGATAAAGATTGTTCACATAAGATTTTACGTGTTGAGAATTTATCGTTTTCCTATGATTCTAGTAGAACAGTACTGAGTCAAATTTCTTTTGAAATAGAACAGGGAACAGTAACGGCATTTGTCGGAGCAAGCGGTAGTGGGAAATCTTCCATGATAAAGGCGTTAAGTACTTTATACTCAGATAAAATATATAATGGAACTATTACATTGTTTGACAATGTGATTGAAGAAAAAAATGCTCTTTTTGCTCGAACCATATTAAGTTTTGCCTTTCAAGATACGTTTCTATTCAATGGAACTATATTAGATAATATATTGTTTTCGAATCCTTTCGCTACAAAAGAAGAAATAAAAAAAGCACTAAATACAGCGTGCATATACGAAATGGTATCATTATTACCTGAAGGGTTAGAAACAATGATTGGTGAAAATGGGGCATTATTATCAGGCGGAGAACGTCAGAGAATAGGAATTGCCCGATCATTGCTAAAAGCTTCTGAAATTTTACTGTTTGATGAGGCGACTAGCTCATTGGATAATAAGACAGAAAAAAAAGTAATGCATAATTTACTTGAAAATTATAAAAATAAAACTATTATACTAATTGCACATAGATTATCAACAATAATAGAGTCGGATTGTATATATGTTTTTGAAAAAGGTCAAATTGTAGAAAAAGGTAATCACCAACAGTTGATGAGCGAAAAAGGTAAGTACTTTGGTCTTTATACTGCAAGCAATAAGAAAGCGTAAATACTAGAGAAATGTTGTGATTTTATAGAATAAACTTACATAATTTATAGTTTTGGCATTGAAAGAAACGTAAAGTAAGATTAACGAAGAAAGAAATCTCTGGACTCTATGAAGGGAAGAGTAATATTTGAAAAGCTATACTCTGTTAATATCAGCGTTTTTACTAGAATAAAATATAATAGTGTTATTCTACTTGAAGAACTTGTAGAGTATAAAAAAGGATTTAAGTCAGAATAAAGGATACTTTAAAATAAGATTGAATAGGAGAAACGCATGCTAAATCTCCTATGATAGCCTAACTATAAAAAAAGACCCAAATCTACAGCGTCTATTAATATTGTAGTAATAAAATTAAATGAAAGGAAAGTATATTCAAAGTTAATATGATTATACTATTGAGTATACAAACTAGAAATGTTTAACTATGATTTAAGTATTGGAACTAATTCCATAAAAAAGAAAATAGATAGAAGTGCAGTAAGAGCAGTTATTTTAAGAGGCACAAAGATTCTTGTATTGAAAAGTGACAATGAGGAAGTTAAACTGCCTGGGGGTGGTGTAGAGGTAAATGAAACTGCGTATGATGCGTTAAGAAGAGAGATAAAAGAGGAGACCGGATATAACATTTCCAAATACAAAGTATTCGGAGTTATTACAGTTACAGCTCCTAGTCAAGATAACAAATCTGTTTTATTTAGCATGAAATCGGATTATTTTTTGGTTGAAGTTGAAAACAAAAAGGGCCAAACATCATTGCAAGGATATGAAATTGATCTGAATTTCAAAGCTGAATTTATTGAAATTAATGATGCCATTAAGATAAATGAAAAGGCAATTAAAAACAACAATTTAAATGAAATTGCACATAGAGAACTTATTGCTTTATATGAGGTCAAAAAATTAGTTTTTGATGCTTCATAATTAGTGCATACGTTTATTGTGGGCTAAAAAGGTTAAAACATATCATTGAAATAGCTTTTCATGTCTGTTAAAGATAATAAAAACAAGAAGGAATATCTTTTTAACATTGTGTACAATAGAAAATTGAATACCTTAGAAATACTAGCGATGTTACGGATGTATAATTTTAAACTGGGGATTTAAAAGAATTAAAAATGGGACGCTTCCCTTTGCATAGAATTTCCGAATAAATAGTCTATGGAAGGGTTAATTTGTTGTTGACATTCCATTTTTACAATAGGTAATTGAAATGAGTATAGAAATAAATTGATACCAATTCATATATAACTTTTGTTCACAAAAAATATTAAAGGTTATGGTGTTAAGTTTTTTTATCAAAACTATAAACTTATTTAAAATTAATCTATTTAGGCATATAATCATTGAAATCAATATGGATACAAAATTGTATAAATTGGATATGTTTAAGTGACTTGACAAAACATAAATACTGCATTATAATTAAATCCCAGTTAAAAACGCTTACAATTATATAATATAAAAAATTTACCAAAATTTTACAATATTAGATAGTCATAATTAGCAATTTTCCTTGTAAATTTATATAAGATAACATATAATAAATAAGGAATAACTTGGAGGTTACTAAACATGTATTTTACATATGTAGAGCCAAATAATATAACCAACTCAATTCAAAACGAGGAGCTCGTTGATTTTTTGTACTTTCTAAATCGCATATAGTGGATGTGCGGTTTTTTTTGTACCATTAAGAGCAAAAAATAAAAAGGAGTTTTTGAACTATGGAAATTAGATTAGAGAATCTTACAAAAGTGTTTACAGATGCTAAATCTAAAAGTGAAACACGTGCAGTAGATGATATGACAATAACAATTCCTTCTGGAAAATTAGTAGGATTACTAGGACCATCAGGATGTGGAAAGTCAACCACTTTATATATGATTGCAGGATTATTAAATCCAACAGGAGGAAAAATTTTCTTTGGAGAAGATGATGTAACTGATCTTGCTCCTGAAAAAAGAGGAATTGGGTTAGTATTCCAAAACTACGCCTTATACCCACATATGACAATTCGTCAAAATATTATGTTCCCATTAGAAAATTTAAAAGTACCAAAAGAAGAAGCAAAAGCATTAACATTAGAAATGGCTAAACTTGTTGGTATTGAAGATCAATTAGATAAAAAACCAGGGCAATTATCAGGTGGACAACAACAACGTGTTGCTATCGCTCGTGCATTAGTAAAAAAACCAAAAGTTTTATTACTAGATGAACCACTATCAAACTTAGATGCGAGACTTCGTTTACAAACAAGAGAAGAAATCAAACGTATTCAAAGAGAAACAGGAATTACAACAATCTTCGTTACACACGACCAAGAAGAAGCTATGAGTATTAGTGATGAAATAGTTTTAATGGAAAAAGGTGTTGTTAAACAAATAGGCGGACCACAAGAAGTATATGAAAATCCAACTAACTTATTTGTAGCTAAATTCTTAGGAACTCCACCTATTGCAGTTTACAATGGTTCAGTTTCAAAAGGAAAAGTTAAAATTGGTAAAACAACTATATTCTCATCAAAAGAATTAGAAGAAACAGAAGTTGAAGCGTTTATAGCGATTAGACCTGAAGGTTATGAACCAGCAGAAAAGGGTAAACTAAAAGTATCTTATGATTTCATTGAAAATATTGGTAGAGACTTAGCGTTAATTGCGCATCAAGAAAATGCAATTAATCCAACATTTAGAATCATTTTACAAGATCAAAATGGAGTTACGCCATCAACTACAAAATTTAATATTAAAAAAGAAAAATGTTATGTATTTAACAAAGAAACCGGAGAGAGGGTGCTTTAATGTTAGAGCGTAAAAAAGACTATCATGCATGGCTCTATTTAGGAGTTCCTCTGCTTTTGATGGCAATATTTACTTTTTACCCTTTAATACGAACTATGCTTATTGCATTTGACCAAGGGTATGATGACAGTTTTCATCAGTTTAGTTTTAATTTTGGATTTTCACATTTTGGTTATTTATTATTTAGCGATTTTCCATGGTTTAAAACAACATTAGTGAATACTTTAATAGTGGTTTTTATATCAGTGCCAATTTCTACAATATTAGCATTATTAATAGCTGTAGCTTTAAACTCAATAAAACCATTACAAAAAATATTTCAAACTATATTTTTCTTACCATATGTAACAAATACTATAGCAATTGGTATGGTATTTGCAGTCCTATTTAATTTGGATTCAGGTCTAGTAAACTCATTTTTAGGAATGTTTGGGATAGATCCAGTAAACTGGATTAATTCTGGAGATGCAGTTAATGGTGTTGCAGCCTCAACAACGTTTAACAAAATGTTAGTATTACAAATTTATATTATATGGAATGCATTGCCATTTAAAATTTTATTGTTTATTGGAGGGCTTCAAAGTATTGGAAAACAATACTATGACGCAGCTAAAATTGATTCAACCCCTAAGAATAAAGTTTTTAGAAAAATAACAATTCCATTATTATCACCAATTATTTCATACGTTTTAATTACATCTTTTATTGGAGCATTTAAAACATATGATTCTGTAATTGGTATATTTGGTGGAGATTGGTCAAAAACTAAAGAAATACAGACTGTTGTTGGATTTGTTTATAATCAATTAAATCCACTAACTGCATATGGTGGACCTTCGGGAACTGATGCATATGCCTTAGGAGCAGCCGCTTCAGTAATATTATTTGCAATAATTATGACCTTTACAGCAATTAACTTATATGTAAGTAAAAAGAGAGTACACTACTAAAAGGAGGATATTATATAATGACAGAAAGTCAAAAACAATTAAAAAATCAAAGAACAGCTAATATCATCCAAAAAACACTTGTATATACTTTCTTAGGTATTATGGCGTTAATCATGATTATACCGTTTTATTGGATGGTTATAACTGCACTTAAATCTGCGACTGAAGTTGAATTATCACCACCAACTCTGTTTCCAAAGGAGCTAATATGGCAAAACTTTAGTGAAGCATTAGAAAAAGCAAATCTAATTAGATACTTTATCAATACAATTATAGTAGCTGCAGTTTCAACAGTGTTTGGAACATTCTTTGCGATATTAATGGCATTTGCTCTTTCAAGACTACAGTTTAAAGGAAGAGACCTTATATTTACCATTTTATTAGCAACGATGATGATACCAGGAGAAATGATGGTTCTAACAAACTATATTACAGTTTCTAAACTTGGTTGGGTAGATCCGGGTGGAGGCGCTAGAGTTTTAGGCGGACCTTATTATGCAATGATCATACCGTTTTTAGTATCAGTAGCGAATGTTTATTTGTTAAGAAATACATTTAGACAAGTGCCAAATGAATTATATTATGCAGCAAAAGTAGATGGTGTAGGAGACTGGAAGTATCTTTGGAAAGTTATGGTTCCAATGGCTAAGTCAAGCATCATTACAATCGTTATTTTGAAGATCATGGGTACATGGAACTCATACGCATGGCCGAATTTAGTAGCAAATGATAATTTCAGATTAATCACTAATGGATTAAGATCAGCATTTACAAATAGTGATACTGGAAATACGTCATTCCATCTTCAAATGGCAGCCACAATTATTGTAACCGTACCACTTTTAATTCTATTTATGGTATTTAGAAAATATATCATGACTGGTGTATCAAGAAGTGGAATAAAAGGTTAAAAAGGAGAAAGAATACATGAAAAAAATATTTTCACTAATAACTGTTATATTAGCAGCTTTAGTATTAGTAGCATGTGAATCCGATAATAGAACCAAAATCGTATTTTGGCATACAATGGGAAAAACTGCAAAACCTGAAGAAGGAGGACAAGCACTTCTAGAAGCCTTTATTAAAGAATGGGAAGCATTACCTGAAAATAAAGAATATAGAATTGTCCATGTTTCAAAAGGTGGTTATGGAGAATTAAATTCAGCAGTAGGTACTGCAATATCAGCAGGAAATGAACCACATTTAACATATAGTTATAATGATCACGTTGCTGGTTACCTAAGAAGAAATGTAGTTCAACCGTTAGATGAATTAATAAATGACCCACAATATGGGCTTAGTCCAGAAGAAATAGCAGACTTCGTTCCAGGATACTGGGCAGAAGGAAAAACTTATGATGCAAAAGGAACTTTATATAGTTTGCCATTTAGTAAATCTACAGAAGCGATGTTTTATAATAAAACATTCTTTACTGAAAATGGATTAGAAGTTCCAGTTACATGGGATGATGTTAGAGCAGTAGGTGAAGCAATTAAAGCTAAGTCAGAATATGCTGATAAGAAATATATTCCAGTAGGATATGACTCACCAGATAACCTATTTATCACGGCATCTGCACAGAGAAAAGCACCATATACTAACATTAATGCTAATGGACAAGGTGAAATTCTGTTTAATAATGAGCAGTCAAAAGCAATGGTTGAATATTTCAGAAACTTGTACTTTGATGGGTTATTTACAACTAAAGATCAATTGGGTGGATCAAATACATCAAATAAATTTGTTGCAGGAGAAATATTTATGTCAATCGGTTCAACTGGTGGAACAAAATATAATATTCCTGGAAATGAAAATCCTTTCGATGTTGGTGTTGCACCAATTCCTCAATTTGACGTAGATAATAGAAAAATGATCCAACAAGGACCAAATATTAACTTATTCAAAAATAGAGATCAAAACCAAGTTCTCGCAGCTTGGAGATTCTTAAAATATATTACAGATACAGATCAAACTGCTAGATGGTCAATGGCATCAGGTTATTCACCAGTTAGATTATCAGCATTTGAAAATGAGACATATAAAACATATTTATCCAATCCTAATAACGATAAGAAACAACAAGTATTTATAGATGTTCTGAAATTAGCTCAAAGCCAATCAAATTATTTCTTTACATCAGCAGCATTTGATAAATCAGCGAAAACTAGACAAGAAGTAGGAACTATTTTCTCAAAAGCATTTGAAAAAGATGCTAATCTAGATTCAATATTTGCTAAAGCATATCAAGAAGTTATTTCGTAATATAAAATAAAAGGAGAATCGAATACATGAAAAAAATATTAACAATGATAACTGCGTTGTTACTAAGTATAACGCTAGTTGCTTGTACTAAAGATGGCAACACGGAAGATTTAAAAGATGCACTAGATAGATTAGATTTAGCGGTAACAGATGCTAATAACGTTAAAGCTAGCTTTGAATTAACAACTGATTTAGCACATGGTGCTAAGGCTGTATGGACTTCTAACAACACAAAAGTTGCAGAAATCAAAGATAGAAAAGGTACGATATATGCTATTATCGAACAGCCTTTACACAGTGAAGGTGAAAAAACAGTAGATTTAGTTGCAACAGTTACATTAGGTAAATTAAAAGAAGATAAAAAATTCACAATTAAAGTACCAAGCCTTCCAGAAGATTTAAGAGTTATAAGTAATATTCAAGCATTAAGAGCATTAGAAATTGGTGGAAAAGATCAACCAACAACAATTCCAGTTAAGTTAGAAAATGTAACTATTGTCGGAATTGATGATGATGCATATTATGTAACTGATGGAACAGATGTGACATTAGTATTTACAACTCCAGTAGGATTAGAGGTTGGAGATAAAGGAACTTTAATTGGTGATGCTGCAATATATTATGATGCATTCCAAGTTTCAAATGCAGGGTTTGTTGTAAAAGAAGTTGATCAACCTGTAACAGCAAAAGAAATTAGTTTAAAAACTTATAATTTCTTAGATGTAAATATTAGTACTGATGCTGGTAAACAAAAAGTTAAAGAAGCTAAATCATCATCAGAATTATTACAATTAGTTAAATTTACTGCTAGAGTTGTTATGAGACCAGATTTTACTGGAGGAGCAAATTATATTACAACATTAGTTGGAACTGACGAAAGTGGGAAATATAACCCAGATGCAAATTTTGTACTAAGTTACTATAAACAAAAAAATCATGAAAAACTAGCTGATTACAACGGAAAAGTTGTAACAATTACTGCAACAGTTCGTGAGTTAAGAGATAATAGAGCACTTACTACAGGTGTTTCAAAACCAGTATTTAGTTTCTCAATTCAAAAAATTGAGGCACCACAAGCAATTGACGATGCAGGTAAATATTTAGCAGATTATGGATTCACATTATCTACAGTAAACTTCCCTAAAAATGATACAATTAAACTTCCAGCAGAAGGTTTAGCATATAAAACTCCAATTACTTGGGAATTAGTTAATGCAGCAGATTCTAAATATATTGATTTAGCAACAGGAAAAGTAACTGTTGAAGATGGAATTAGAGCAGAAGTTAAGTTAAAAGGGACAATGACACTTGGAGCAAATACAGTAACTAAAGAGTTTACAGTTTATGTAGGTGACTATGTTACTATTACGCTTGATAAATTAGAAGAAAATATTAATAAAGCTGTTAGATTTAAAGGAGTAGTTACACAATTAAGAGTTTCTAAAACTGACGTTGAATTTTATATACAAGATGAAAAAGGTGGAGTATACGCAAATTATATTGCAACAAGCAAAACCGGAGAAATAAAAGTTGGCGATGAATTAGAAATTGTTGCTACAATTGAAAAAAATCATTTAGGGTATAAATTTGTTGGTAAAAATACAGTATCAGTTAAAAAAGTTTCTTCTGCAAAAGTAGTGACTCCAATTGCTTTAACAGAAGAGACATATGTAGCATCAACTGTTGGAAAACTAGTAGATGTTACAGGAATATTAACTCAAGCAAGTGATAGTGAGAAAGATAGAAACTTCATAGTAACTGTAGGTGAAAAATCATATAAGGTTTATGTCTTAGCTGATGAAGTTACATCTTTAAGATTGTTAGCAGGTAAAACAGTTAAAATAACTGCAGTATTAGGCTCATATAATAGCAATCTTCAACTTGTTCCAATTCAATCTAATCAAATTATAGATATGACACCAAAAGCATAACTATAAGATTAAGAAAGAATAAATAAATATAATTAGAGAGTCGAAATTCTAGTCTTAGAAATTCGGCTTTTTATTTATTTAGCCAGGATGACTTCTTTTATATGATTTATGATATAATAGTTATGCTAAAGAAACTGAAAGGAATAAAAATATGAAAAAATTTACACTATTGATACTAGCTATTTTTAGTTTTTTCTTGGTATCATGTACAAAAGAACAGGAAGTAACAACAAGCTCTGACATACATATCTCTAAATATTATGAGACTTTTGAACTGTTTGATAATGTTATTGAATTATACAACCCCTTAGAAGAAAGTGTTAATCTATCTAACTATAAATTAGAAATTTATTCAAATGGGGAAAAAATAGTAGGCTATTCTATAGACTTAAGCGGAATCATTGAGCCCAAAAATTACTATGTTATTGCCAATGATAAATATACAAATGAAATTGTTGATGATAAAAAGGATTTAGCTACATCAGAACTAGTATTTAATGGCGATGATGTCATTGCCTTAGTTAAGGATGATAAAATTATTGATATACTTGGGGATATAGGTAATTCTGTACCATTTGCTAGAGATGTAACTCTTATCAGAAAACCTTCAGCAGTGCTCGCTAATAGTAAGTATGATGAGTATTCTTTTATATTTTATACTGAAGGACAATATCAATATTTGAAAAATGATAATTATGAAGTAAAAACAGAAAAAGAATTAATTGAAGGACCACAATTTTTAGAAGAATATAAAAATATGCCTTTTGTTAATGAAACAAATGAAAATAAAGGTGGAGGCGGAGCTATCAAGGTTAAAGTACATAATTATGTTGATGGCGACACAACTCATTTTATAGATGACGAGGGTAATATTTATAAGATGCGTTATTATTTAATTGATACTAGAGAAGTGAATGGTACAAATGTTACAGCACAGGAATGGGGGTATCCTGCAAGTAACTTTACTAACAACATTTTAAAAGATGCAATGGATAATAATAAGGAAATATGGATACAAACAGTTAAAGGTGGACAATTAATTGACACATACAGTAGACATTTAGGTTATGTGTGGGTTGATGGAAAACTAGTTAATTATGAGGTAGTTAGAGCTGGAATGTCTGACATTAACTTTAATTTAGGAAGTGTATCAGAAGGCGATTTAGAACAAACATATAAGAATATACCTTTATTTGGATATGTTCTTAATGCAGCTAGCCGTGCACAAAAAAATGGATGGGGAATTCATGGTGAAAAAGATCCAAATTGGAATTATGATACTAAAAAACCAACTAGTCCGCATAACTTTTTACCAGATCCAAGATTTTATAAAGTAGAAATTGATGGATAAAAGCGACTAAGAATCGCTTTTTCTTTCTTTTATGATATACTACTTTATTACAAGGAAGGAAGTTTTTATGAAAACAGAAATATTAAACTATATAAAAAAATACCAAACAATTATCATACATCGCCATGCTAGACCAGACATGGATGCGATTGGATCACAAATAGGCTTGCAACAAGCCCTTAAAGAGAATTTTCCAGAAAAAGACATATATGTTGTAGGGGATTTAAATCCAATGTCTTACAAGGCAAAAATGGATGATATTACAGATGATACGTATAAAGATGCCTTAGTATTTATATTAGATTGTGCCGTTAGTCATATGATTAGTGATGATAGATATAAATTAGCTAAAGATGTAATTATTATTGATCATCATACAAACCCATCAGATATAGAAAATACATTATTTTACCAACAATCAACTTATACATCAGCGTGTGAAATTCTAGTAGAACTAGTTAAAGATTGGAATTTCAAAATTAACCAAGAATGTGCAACCTACCTTTATGGTGGTATGGTAACAGATACTGGAAGATTTTTATATGTTAATGAAAATAATGCATCACATGCCTTTTTAATGGCATCATACATTACACAGTTTAAACCAGATATTAAAGATTTTTATGATTTCCTTTATACTGAAAGTTTAGAAAAACGACAAGTTAAGAATTTATTCTCAGAATTTTCATTGACTGAACATAATGTTGCTTATAGAAAAAATACAGCTGAATTAGTTTCACAGTCTAAACTAGATGTTCAAGGCGTTAGTCGTGGTATGATTAACCAAATGGCTGGACTAAAAGAAGTTAAAATATGGGCAAGTTTTACAGAAGATAAAGAAAAGAATATTATTCTAGGTGAATTTAGAGCACGTGATATAACAATTGTTGATATCGCTAAAAAATATGGTGGCGGTGGACACAACCAAGCATGTGGTGCTACATTAACCTCTTGGGAACAAGCAGATTTAATAATAAATGATTTAGATGAAAGGGCAAAAGAAAACCTATGAAACATATATATGACAAAATAAAAGAATATAAAACAATTATTATTCATGGACACAAAAGACCAGATGGGGATTGTTACGGAGCTCAGTTTGGATTAAAAAATATTATAGAAAATACATACCCAGAAAAAGATGTTTATGTAGTGGGTCAAAAAAGCGACTTTGTAGACTACGTTGGACAGATGGATGTTATTAGTGATGATGTTTATAAAGGAGCGTTATCAATTGTAGTTGATACTGCAACTTCTGAAAGAATTAGTGAAGAAAGATATACACTAGGAAAAGAAATTATTAAAATAGATCATCATATACCAATAGATCAATATGGAGATTATCAATGGGTAGATACTAGTTTTCCTTCATGTGCACAAATGATTGCTTACTTTGCTAAAACATTTGATATGAAGATTACTAAACCAGGTGCGGTTGCTATGTATACAGGTATTTTAACTGATACAGGCAGATTTAAATATCGCGGAGTTTCACAACTTACCCATGAACTTGCAGGTATGCTATTAAGTAATGGTGCTGATGTAGAAGAAATCGATCAACAATTAAGTAAAGAATCATTAAATGTTATTAGATATAAAGGATTTATCTACCAAAACTTTATCACAGATAATGGATTTATATATGTTAAAGTTTCAAAAGACCAAGTAAAAGAATTTGGTTTAACATATGAAGAAGCATCTTCAGTTGTAAATATATTAGGTGGTATTGATGGATATCCAGTATGGGCAATCCTTCTAGAACAAGAAGATAATACGATTAGAGTAAGATTGCGTTCAAATGGTCCTGATATAGATAAAGTAGCTAACCAATTTAAAGGTGGAGGCCATGCTAAGGCAAGCGGTGCTACATTAGATAACTGGGAAGAACTACCTGCATTTATTAAGGCGGTTAAAGAGGTTATATAATATGCATTGTAATTATATAGAAGTTACAACTCCTAAATTAGATTTAAAAGATATCGAAAGAAGTATTACTAAAACATATAAATCAGTTTTATTTACACCGTTTTTAAAAGCTATTACAGAATATAACTTAGTAGAGCCTAATGATAAAATAGCGGTTGCTATATCAGGAGGTAAAGACAGTTTACTTTTAGCTAAACTCTTTCAAGAATTAAAAAGACATAATAAGTTTCCTTTCGAAGTTGTTTTCTTATCTATGGATCCAGGTTTTATTGAACTGAATAGAAACCAACTATTAAGCAACTGTGAACACTTAAATATCCCTTTAAGTGTAGAAGAATCACATATTTTTGATGTGGTAGGAAAAATAGCTAAAGAAAATCCATGTTACTTATGTGCTAAAATGAGAAGAGGGTTCCTCTATCAAAAAGCTAAAGAACTAGGCTGTAATAAGTTAGCATTAGGACATCATATGGATGATGTCATTGAAACAACTTTATTAAACGTATTTTACGCAGGACAATTTGGGACAATGGTTCCTAAGATTAAAGCAGAAAACTTTGATGATATAGAACTGATAAGACCTTTATTTTACGTAGAAGAAAAAGATATTATTAGATGGGTTAAATACTCAGGTATTCAAGCAATGAACTGTGGATGTACGGTTGCTGCTTTAAAAACTTCTTCTAAAAGACGTGAAATGAAAGAATTAGTAGAAAAGATGAAAGCATTTAATCCTGATGTAGCTAAATCCATTTTCAAATCAGCTGAAAATGTTAATTTAGAAGCTATTTTAGGATATAAAAATAAAAATAAGAAAACACACTTCAATGAAATTTATGACAAGAAAGGAAAATTAGATGAATAATATTTTTTCAGTAGCAGATGGGCACCAATTAGTAAGAGATCTAGGATACAGTTTTAATGAAGTACTATGGATGATTTTAATACCATTAACAATTTCTATTATTATTGCAGGCTATATTGGCTTAGAACGCCAAAACGTAGGTAAAGCAGCGGGTGTTTCGGCACATATCTTAGTTGGACTAGGAAGTGCAGGATTAGCCATTATGCAACGACTTATGTATTATTCTCAAATTAAAGCAGGTATTGGCGATCCTGAGGGACAAAGAATTATTGCTCAGGTAGTTGCAGGTGTCGGTTTTATTGGAGCAGGCGTTATTTTAAAAGATGTTAATAATACAATTAGAGGGCTTACTACTGCAGGAACTATTTGGGCAGTAGCCATGGTTTGTCTAATTTTAGGTAGTGGGTATTTAATATTAGGCTCTATAGTAGGTGGTGTGATGGTACTCTTTATTACACTACGTGACTTTAAGCGTGGTATTAATCCATTTAAAAAACTACCTCATAACAGAGAGGATCATGAATAATGATATTTGATACGATTGCCGCAATCGCAACCCCTATTGGTACCGCAGGAATTAGTGTGATTAGAGTGAGCGGTGATGATGCAATTACCCAAATCAACACAATTTTTAAAGGGAAGAGCTTAAATAAAAAAGAAAGCCATACGATTACCTATGGTCATATATTAAATGAAGATGGTAGTGTTCTTGATGAAGTAATGGTTTCTATTTTTAGAGCACCTAAGTCATTTACAGGGGAAAATGTTGTAGAAGTTTCTACCCATGGTGGAATTTTAATTACTCAAATGGTTTTAGAACGTATTCTAACTTTAGATATTAGACTAGCAAGACCAGGTGAATTTAGCGAAAGAGCTTATTTAAATAAGCGCATTGACCTTGTTCAAGCAGAAGCTATTATGGATATCATTCATGCTAAAAATGAAAATGCTATTAAAGTTGCTCATTTAGGACTCCAAAAAGAAACATCGCAATTAATTAAAAACTTAAAAGAAAAACTTTTAACAGTTGTTGCACAAATAGAAGTGAATATTGATTATCCAGAGTATGATGATGCGGTTGTTATGAGTAAAGAAATAGTTTACCCTAAGACATTAGAACTAATTAAAGAAATGGAAGAAATATTAACTCACTCTAAAAAAACTAGATATATTAGAGATGGTATTAAAACAGCGATTGTTGGAAAACCTAATGTAGGAAAATCAAGTCTTTTAAATGCCTTATTAGATGAAGATAGAGCGATTGTTACTGATATTGCTGGAACAACCCGTGATACAATAGATGCTTATGTTAATCTAGGTGGCTTTACTCTTCATTTAATCGATACTGCAGGGATTAGACAAACAGAAGATAAAGTAGAACAAATAGGTGTCACTAAATCTAGAAAGGCTATTACAGAAGCTGAATTAGTCTTATTAGTTTTAGATCAAAGTAGTGACTTAACAGAAGAGGACTTAGAATTATTAGAATTGACTAAAGACTATCCTAGAATTTTAATTGGTAATAAATCTGACTTAACAAGAAAACTAGATTTAGAATTAGTTTCAATCTCTAGTTTAAATAAAGTAGGACTAAAAGAATTAGAACAAACAATCTTAAAAAAACTACAATTAGAAAACTTAGAACAAAAAGACTTTAACTACTTATCTAATGTTAGACATATAAAGAAGATAAAAGACGCTCTAAATGCATTAAAAGACGTCTTAGAGGCAATTAACAATGATATGCCAGTAGATATTTATGTTCTAGACTTAACAAATGCTTGGAATGACCTAGGAGAGATTTTAGGAGATAACGGGTATGGAGATTTATTAACAGAATTATTTTCTAAATTTTGCCTAGGAAAATAAAGAATAGTTTAATTTTATGATATAATCTATATGAAAATAAAAGGCGGTGAGAAGATGTCATATGTTGCGTTATACAGAAGTTATAGACCACAAACCTTTAGTGAGGTAGCTGGACAAAAGATGATTGTACAAACACTTACTAATGCAATCAAACATGATAAAATTGCTCACGCTTATCTTTTTAGTGGACCAAGAGGGACTGGAAAGACATCTATTGCTAAGATTATGGCTAAGGCGATTAACTGTCCTCACCTAGTTGATGGGAATCCTTGTAATGAATGTGAAATCTGTAAGGCTATTAATAAAAATGAAGTTTCAGATGTAGTTGAAATAGATGCGGCATCTAATAATGGTGTTGATGAAATTAGGGATTTAAGAGATAAAGTCAATTATGCCCCTAGCGTTGGAACATATAAAGTTTATATTATAGATGAGGTTCATATGTTAACAACAGGTGCGTTTAATGCCCTTTTAAAAACATTAGAAGAACCACCAAAACACGTTGTCTTTATTTTAGCAACAACAGAAATCCATAAAATACCAGCAACTATTTTATCCCGTTGTCAAAGATTTGATTTCAAAAATATTGATCAAGATGATATCGTGGAAAAATTAAAAGAAATTGTGTTAAAAGAAAAGATTAACATTAATGATCAAGCATTAAAGGAGATAGCTATTCACTCAGAAGGTGGTATGCGTGACGCTTTAAGTTTACTTGATCAAGTGATTTCTTATAAAGCAGATGATATTACAGAAGATGATGTTTTAGTTGTTTCAGGTGGATTATCTAAAAAAACAATTACAACAATCTTAGAATCGGTTGTCTTAAAGAAACCCCAACAAGCTATTAATGAATTAAATAATATTTTAAAACAAGGCAAGGATATTTCAAGAGTAACAAACGATTTAATTTTAGCTCTTAGAGATATTTTATTAGATAGAACAAATAAGACAAATTTATATGAAGAATTTAAACTTGTTCCTATTCAAAAAATATATGCTTACCTAGCTATTTTAAATGAACTTTTACAAGATATTAAATGGACAAATCAAAAACGTGCATATATTGAAATGGCCTTAATTAAAATGATTAATCATGAGTCAGTCGCAAAAGCAGATTTAGAAGCTAAAGTAGAATATTTAGAAATAGAATTAGAAAAACTAAAAAGTTTACCTAAACAAACTCAAATTGTTAACAAACAAGTGCCTTATCAGGCAACACCTAAAGGAAAACCGCTTGTGACAGTTAAACAAGTTGAAGATATCCTAAGAAATTCAAATAAAGCTAAAAAAGAACTTTTATTATCTGCATGGAGTAGATTAGAAGATTATCCTTTAGCCTCATTAAATGGAATTGCTAAAATGCTTTATAAAGGGTCTTTAGAAGCGATGACAGATGATGTGATGTTACTTGTTTATGATAGTGTCATTTTAGGTAAACAAATGCTTAAAAAAGAGATTAAAAAACAAGTTTTACAAATACTAAATCAGAAAAAAGAATTAGTAAAAGATTATATAGTGATTTTAAAACCAGACTGGTTATATTTAAAAGAAGCATATCTGGCTGAATTAAATTCAGGAACAGCGGTTGCTAAATTACCTGAATATGACTTACATTTATATGAAGATGAAATCAGTGAAGAATTTGAAACCAAAGAAGACCCAACAGTTTCATTGGCATATGAATATTTTGGAAAAGAAAAAGTAAAAATAAAGGAGTAGTAAAACGATGAACCCAAATATGATGAATAAATTACGTAAGATTCAAAAACAAATGGAAGAAGCACAAGAAAAATTAGATTCTACAGAGTTCACTGGAAAAGCTAGTGGAGTAACTGTTATTGTTCAAGGAACAAGACAAGTTGTGGATGTTAAAATTGATCCAGAAATGTTAGATGAAGCAGAAATGTTACAAGATGCAATATTACTTGCAGTAAATGATGCTTTAGCTCAAATTGACAAACAACAACAAGATACTATGGGACAATTTACTGGTGGAATGGGTGGCTTTGGATTCTAATGTATCCAAAATCAATTAAAGACTTAATTGAAGACTTTTCTAAACTTCCAGGAGTTGGTGAGAAAACAGCAGAAAGATTTGTTTTGTTTCTAGCAACTCAAAAAGAAAAGGATGGTATTTTAAGTTTTTCAAGCCATTTAAAAGAAATGACTGATAAAATTGTTAAGTGTGAAAGATGTCACATGTTAACAGAAGATACAATTTGTGATATATGTAAAAGTAAAGAAAGAGACACTGAAACATTGATGGTTGTCTCTGACAGTAAAGATGTTTTTGTATTTGAAAAGATGAAAACTTATCATGGACAATATCATGTCCTAGATGGAGTCATTGATTTTTCAAAAGGAATTAGTCCAGAAGATTTGAATATTGACTCACTATTAAAAAAAGTAGCTTCATATAAAGAAGTAATCATCGCCACTAATGGAACCGTTGAAGGCGAATTAACTGCTAAATATTTAAAAGCCCTTTTAAGTGACTTTAATTTAAGTATAACAAGACTTGCATATGGACTTCCAGTAGGGTCAGATTTGAAGTATGCAGACGAGTTAACCTTGAATAAAGCAGTAGAAAATAGACAAAAATACTAAAAAAAGACTAAAAACAGCAAAAATGCTTGACAATATTCACTAAATGCATTAAAACTATTGCAAAAATAATTGCTTTAATATACAATATAGGCGGTTTTTAGGAGGGCGCAATGAATAAAGAAAAATTAAGCGAATTATCATTGTTAGATATTGTTGAAGAAATTCTTAAAGAAAAAAATGAGCCAACGCCAATTTATACTTTAATGGATGAAGCAGCAACTATCAAAGGAATAGATCCGAACGATGTAGATGAAATTTCACAATTATATTTAGATATTACATTGAGTGCTAAATTCGTGTTTTATGGGGAAAATTTGTGGGCATTAAAAGAAGGTCACTTAGATTTATGGGATAAAGAATCATTCTCATTTGATCAAGACCTTGCAGATGAAGAAATTGAAGATGAAGAATTAATTGACTTTACAGAATTCAATTTAGAAGAAGTTGCTGAAGATATAGATGAAGACGAAGAGTTAGAAATTGATGAAGACTCTAAAGAAGAAAAAGAATATATTGAAGTAGAATTGCCAATTGAGTCAATTGATGAAGACAACGATGATGATGTCGAAATAGAATTTGATGATACTAATTATGATGAAGATGATTATAATGAAATCATGGATGACTATGAAGACATGTATGATGAGTAACAAATACTACATCAAAGAAGTAAGGAGCAATTGATAATTGCTCCTTTATATTTTAAAAGGGTGAGTGTATGGAGATAAGCACAAAAAAGAGTAGAAAAAAGTATATTATTAGCTTTTTAATACTTTTAATACTGATAGGGGTAACGTTTTATATCTTATTTAAAGAGTATAGTATAAAGGATGTTAAAAATGCTTTTAGCTTAATTAATCCTAATTATATCTATTACTCAATCATGATGCTTTTAGTGTATTTATTTTTTGAAGCATTGAGCATGAAGGCATTATTAAACAAACTTGGACATAAAACATCTATTTTGAGTAATATAAAGTATGCATCAGTTGATGTTTATTTTAGTGCTATTACACCTTCTGCCTTAGGAGGACAGCCTATGGTTGCCTACTATATGGAGAAAGATAAGATACCAGTTTCAGAATCTAGTGTTGTTTTATTGTTAAATTCAATTATATTTAGAATTGTTTTGATGGTTTATGGGTTTATCGCAATTATTATTAGTGGTTTTTATTTAGATACGCCAGTTAAAATCATTTTGTTTACCATAGGACTTTCACTTAATGTTGTTTTCATATCTATCTTTTTAATGGCTTTAATTTCAAGAAAGTTATTATTAAAAATAGGTAAAAGTATCATTAGATTTTTACATAAAATTAAAATATTAAAAAAAGATATTTCCATTTATAATGACAAATTAGAAAGTAGTATTGTAAAATATAAAGAAGCGTTCTTATATTTGCAAAAAGATATTTTTTTATTAATAAGAATTTTTACATATAATTTTATTCAAAGGGGAGCAATGTTTTTAATTCCATATTTAGTTTATCTATCATTTGGATTTACAACAGAAAGTTTTATTACACTAATGACTATTAAATACTGATTACAATTACAGTAGATAGTTTACCTATTCCAGGTGGTGTGGGCTTATCTGAAAGTTTAATGATTTCATTTTTTGAATTAGTATATCAAAAAGATTTTATTTTCCCAGCAATGATGATGACAAGAGGGTTAAATTATTACTTAGCTATTTTATTAACAGGAGTAATTATATTAACTTTTATGGTATTAAAACACTTTAAGAAAGGAAAAAAAGATCATGATAGGTTTTTATAATTATACGGTTTATTTAACATATGCAAATCTTATTTCAGCTATTTTTGGTATTGGCTATGCTTTAAATGGTAGACCATTAAGTGCCGTTTTATGTTTAGCTTTAGCGGGATTTTTTGATATGTTTGATGGGGTAGTTGCTAGAACTAAACAAAGAAATAGTTTTGAAAAAAGATATGGTGTTCAAATAGATTCGCTTGCTGATATGGTAAGTTTTGGATTATTACCTGCAGTTATAGGCTATACTATAGGGCTTAACACTTGGTATGGAGCTGCTTTAATGGTTTTATATCCATTAGCGGCATTAATTAGATTAGCGTATTTTAATGTTTTAACAGAAGAGGATAAAGAATTTGCTAGTTCTGGGTTTATTGGTCTCCCTGTAACTTCCTCAGCTATTGTTTTTCCTGCCATATTCGTCTTTAAAAGGGTTATGGGAGCCGACTTTAAGTATTTATACGCAGCCATTATGGCAGTCGTTCTAGTGCTTTTTGTTTCTAAAATAAAAGTAAAGAAACTTTCTCAAAAAGGGCTAATCGCTTTAACTGTTATTGGGGCTATTATCATTACAGTGCTTATTATTTGTAAATCAAAGGGAGTTTTATGAAAATAGTTAGAAAAAATGGGGAAATTGTTAGGCAGGGATCTAGCAGTAAACTTCAAAAGTTTTTATACCGTACTTTAATAGGAAGAATCATTTTAAGGCTATTAATCACTAAGGTAGTTTCTTTTTCTATGGGGCTTTTCATGAATTCATTTTTATCTAAGATTTTTATTAAAGGGTTTATTAAAAAAAATAAGATTGACTTGTCATTATGTGAGAAAAAGAAATTTAAATCATATAATGATTTTTTTACTAGAAAGCTCAAAGAAGTTTCTTATGATAAAGAAGTCACAAGTTTTATTAGTCCGGCTTCATCTAAATTATCAGCGTATGTTATTAAAGAAGATTTAACATATACGATTAAAAATAGTCAATATAGTATTGAAAATCTATTACAAAATAGTGAATTAGCAAACCAATATAAAGATGGATATCTACTAGTTTTTAGATTAGAAGTAGATGATTATCATAGATATATTTTTACGGATAATGGTAAAATAATAGAAAATAAAAAAATTAAAGGTAGATTTCATACGGTCAATCCTATTGCGTTTGAAAAGTATGATGTGTTTAAAGAAAACAATAGAGAATATACAATTATTGAATCTGATAATTTTTCTCAATTAGTTCAAATTGAAGTTGGTGCATTAATGGTTGGTAAAATTAAGAACCATGATGTAGTAGACTTTAAAAAAGGCGATGAAAAAGGATTATTCTTATTTGGGGGATCAACTGTTGTGATACTAGTTAAAAAAGATATTATCAAATTAAATCCTATTTATTTAGAAAATACTAAAAACAATTGCGAAACAATCGTTTCTATTGGTGAAAAGATTGGAGATAAATTATGATAAAGAAATTAAAGAAAATAAATTTTTATCCATTAATCCCGTTTTTATTTTTACTTTTAATACAAAATATAGTATATTTTATTTCTAAACTAATCAATCATAATATGTATCATCATATTATTTCTTGGAAAATAGATGAATTTGTTCCATTATGGACCTTTATGATTGTTGTTTATGTTGGCTGTTATATTTGGTGGGGAATAACCCCTTTGGTCATGGGAAAATATTTATCTAAAAAAAGATTTTACCAATATGTAGTTACAGTTTTAATTACTCATATCGCTTGTATTCTAATCTATATTACTTTCCCAACAACTATTGTAAGACCTGAAATACCTAATACTAATTTTTTTAACTGGTTAACTAATTTAATTTATAAGTCAGATGTGCCTAATAATTTATTGCCTAGTATGCATTCTACTATTAGTTGGTTATGCTTTAGACCGTTTATTAAAACAGATAAATTAAAAGCTCCTAAATGGTTAGTTTTAACTCAGTTTATTATTGCCGTATTGGTGTTTATGTCAACAGTAACCATTAAGCAACACTATATTATAGATGTAATAGCCGCAGTTATTTTAGTTGAAATTATCTATTTTATTGTAGGTAAGACAAACTGGTATAAACCCTTTGAAACCTTCTTTACAAAGGTGAATAAAAGATTAAAAATTGAAAAGTGATTATTTATTAAATTGTAGTTGCTTGATAGTCGTAAGTTTGTTATAATTAAAAAGGGCACACTATAAAAAAGTCTCCTATTATAGGAGGCTTATTTTTTTTATTTTAGAAAGGAAAAATTAGAAATGAGCACAAAGTTTATATTTGTAACTGGAGGAGTTGTCTCTAGTTTAGGAAAGGGTATCACTGCATCATCAATCGGACAAATTTTAAAATCTCGTGGACTAAAAGTGTTCATGCAAAAATTTGACCCGTATATTAATGTTGACCCAGGAACAATGAGTCCTTATCAACATGGAGAGGTTTTTGTGACAGATGATGGCGCAGAAACAGATTTAGATTTAGGTCACTATGAAAGATTTATTGATGAAAATCTATCAAAGGATTCTAGTATTACAACAGGGAAAATCTATCAAACAGTGATTGATAGAGAACGTAAAGGTGGATATTTAGGGGCAACTATTCAAGTGATTCCACATATTACTGATGAAATCAAAAGCAAGCTTAAAGCTGCCGCAGAGTCGTCTTTAGCTGATGTTGTTATCACTGAAATTGGTGGAACTGTTGGTGATATCGAATCATTACCTTATTTAGAAGCGATTAGACAGGCAAGACGTGATTATGGCTATGAAAATACACTTTACCTCCATAATACATTAATACCTTATTTAAAGGCTGCTAATGAAATTAAAACTAAACCAACTCAACACAGTGTTAAAGAATTAAGATCACTTGGTATACAACCTGATATGATTGTTTTAAGAAGTGAAGTAGAGATTCCTAAGCATGTGAAAGAAAAAATCGCACTTTTCTGTGATGTGAATGAAAATGCTGTTTTTGAGTCTCTTGATGTTGAAGTACTATATCAATCTATTCTTAATTTAGAAAAACAAGGAATTGATGATTTCATATTAGATCATTTTAAATTCAACAATTTACCTAAAGCAAATTTATCTGAATGGGAAAATCTCATTTCTAAAATTAAAGGTTTAAAAGAAGCGATAACTATTGGTTTAGTAGGTAAATATGTTTCTTTACATGATGCATATTTGTCTATTAGTGAGGCATTAAAGCATGCAGGATATGCACATGATGTTTCTATTAAAATCAAATGGTTAAGTGCAGAAAAAATCAATCCAGAAAATGTAGGAGAAGCTTTAGCTGATTGTGATGGTATTTTAGTTCCAGGTGGTTTTGGAAAAAGAGCTACTGAAGGTAAAATAGCCGCAATCCAATATGCTAGAGAAAACAACGTGCCAATGTTTGGAATCTGCTATGGGATGCAACTATCAGTGATTGAATATGCTAGAAATGTATTGGGGATTAAAAATGCCAATTCAACAGAGATTGATCCTAAGACAGACGCACCAATTATTACGAAAAAGATTAAAGATTCTAAGTTAGGTGGAACTCTTCGCTTAGGATTATACGAAAGTATTTTAAAAGAAAATACGAAAACGTTTAAGGCCTATAATAAAGGTGTAATTGCAGAAAGACATAGACACCGTTATGAAGTGAACCCTGAGTATGTAGAAATTTTAGAAAAAGATGCTAATTTTATTATTACGGGGGTTGAAAAGACATCTAAATTAGTAGAATCTATTGAATTAAATAACCACCCTTGGTTTATAGCTGTCCAATATCATCCAGAATTTGTATCAAGACCATTAAGACCGCACCCTTTATTCAAAGATTTCGTTTTCGCAGCGAAACAAAATAAAAAGGGCAAATTATTGTAAAAAAAACTATATAGTTATATAATAAAAGAGATAAAAAAAGGGAGGTAACAAAAATGTTGACATCAGCAAAAGATATGTTACTAAAAGCACACAAAGAAGGATATGGTGTGGCTCACATTAATATTAATAATTTAGAGTGGATTAAAGCTGTTCTACAAGAAGTAGAAGAATTAAAATCACCAGTTATTTTAGGAGTTTCTGAAGGGGCTGCTAAATACATGGGAGGATATAGAAACGTAGTTGCGATGGTAACTGAATTAGATAAATCATTTAATATTTCAGTACCAGTAGCAATCCATTTAGACCACGGAACTTATGAAGGAGCTAAAAAAGCATTAGAAGCAGGCTTTACTTCGATTATGTTTGATGGTTCTGCTTACCCATTTAAAGAAAACTTAGAAAAAACTAAAGAAATCGTTGCTTTATGTAAAGCTAAAGGTGTTTCTGTTGAAGCAGAAGTTGGCGCTATTGGTGGAGAAGAAGATGGTGTCATTGGTGCAGGAGAAATTGCTGATCCAGAAGAATGCCGTGAATTAGCATCAACAGGAATTGATATGTTCGCTGCTGGTATTGGTAATATTCATGGAAAATACCCTGCAAACTGGAAAGGCTTAGACTTTGAAGTTTTAGCTGAAGTACAAAGAGTAACTAATGGCTTACCACTTGTATTACATGGTGGTTCTGGAATTCCTGAGGCAATGGTTAAAAAGGCTATTTCATTGGGAGTATCAAAAATTAATGTTAATACAGAATGTCAATTAGCTTTCGCTGCAGCAGTTAGAAAGTATATTGAAGAAGGTAAAGATCTTCAATCAAAAGGCTTTGATCCAAGAAAACTATTAGCTCCAGGTGTAGAAGCAATCAAAAAAGTAGTAAGAGAAAAAATAACTTTATTTGGTTCAGTAAATAAAGCATAAGGAAAGATAATTAATGATCGAAGAAAAAATTTATCAAGAATATAATCAATGGAAAGAGACATATAAAGATTTGATTTTATATTTAAAAGAAAATGATTCTTTATTACTTGTACGTTATGATTATATTTTTGAAGTACTAGATTATCTGTTTGATAAATTAATAGATGATCCAACATATACAGAAACAGAAAATGAAATTTTTGTCACAGGTTTTTTATATCTTAAATCAGAATTTATCACATTAACTGAGATCTTAAATAAATACTTAAATAATTCTTATGAAGAGTTAAATAAGAAGGCAACAACTATTAACCTACTATTAAATGTATTAGATTTAGAAAATGATTTTGTTGCAGATAATAATGTAGACACAGAAGAGCTAAAAGAACTTAAGAACTTAGAAAATGATGTTAGAACTGCCCTAGAGAAAAAAGAAACTCTAAGTGATGAATATTATGATAGATTAGATAAAGTTTCACAAGATTTAATAGGTAAGGTTTCAGAGTATCACTCAGTACATGAGTTATTCTTAGAAATCGCTAATGAATTAGAATTAATATAAAATAAGTAAAGGCTTTATTCTGGTACCTTACTAGAATGGAGCTTTTTAATTTTAAATATATAGGATAACTGATAAGATAAGTTGAAATTATAAAACGCTTGTGTTATAGTAGAGATAAGTTTTAGAACTAATTATTCATATATAATAGGGGGAAATATTATGAAAAAGATACTTATGATTAGCATGTTTTTTATGATGATCTTGGCAGGTTGTTCAAGTAGTGATCATAAAAATCCAGAATCTGTTATAAAAGCACACTTAAGGGATTTATATGATACTAAAATAAGTAGTAAAGAATATGCAGAAAAATACTATTCAAAAGAGTATATAAATGAGACTATTAAACTTAGAAAACAAATGTTAGAAAGTGAATACTATAAAGACGATCATAGAGAAGTTACAGATGAGAACATAATAAAAAATTCAGATGTAACTTATAGCATAGAATTTAAACTTAATATTAAATATGCTAATGGAGAAACTGGTATCATTGAAGCTAAACAAAAAGTTGATGTAGTAAATATAAAAGGTAAGTGGTTCATCAATTCTAAATTTCAGTATTAATTATCTTTCGGCTTCATGATTTAATTACAAATGAAATAAAAGGATAATATTAAAACTAAAAAACCATTTGTTTTTATTAGTGGTTGCTCTAAGTGGATTTGTTTATGATACAACAAAGTGACCTAGAATATCATTACACTCTGATGAAAAATAGTAAAAATATTGGTTAGAATTAAAACTCTTTATATTTTATAGAGCTGATGAAAATATAAATAAGTATAACCTGATATATTATGGATAAGGCTTAGTAAAAGGATGTTTTATTTTGATAATGAAGAAATTTACTAGGTTCCGATTTTTTTATTTATTGTATGAAACGATTAAAAGATTAATATAAAAGACATATTTATATATAATTAAAGAATATAAGGAATATATTAGAAATAGATATATTCCTTTTGTTATATAAAAGGCTCACTTTAACTGGTAGGTTAAACAAAGTATTTGTTGAAAATACCTTAAGGAAAAATCAGTATAAAAAACAATATTTTTAAGTTTTTATTTCATTAAAATTTGTAGTTATTTAATTTATATAAAATTATAATTAAATGTGTTCTATTACATTTTCAATGCATTTGGGGACATATTCAAGCCTATTTTGTTCATTACTTGTATACTCTAAATTACAAAAAGGAGGAACAAATATATGAATAAGAGAATAGTTTTTTACAAGCGGTACACAATGTTTTTACTAGTAACAGTTTTAGGATTATTATTTACGTTTATAACATCAATAAGTTATTCAAACAATTATAATAAAGAAGCAGGTCTTATAAAGAATTCAAATATGCTTTATAATACAACTGTTAAAGAGATTCCAAACTGGAATTTTCAAGTAACAAATACTGAAAATAAAGGAACCAAGGATCAAAAGGAAAGAGTCATTAGAGCACAATTAAATCGTAGTGCAGCCCATATCGATGCGGATCGTAATCCTTTTCAAACTAGAGGAGAAACTGGAGATGGTAATCTACATACTCAAAATCGAATGTATAAAGAAAACACTGGGGATGGCGCGAAGGTTTATGCTGGGGCTAATAATAAGTATTCTAGTGTAAATAGTTATGTTACCATATGGCAAGAGATTCCTGTTGAGAAACATGAGGACTACACAATAGAACTTTATGCACAAGCTTCTTATAATACACTTGGAACGGCTAATAAGGTAGATATTGGAGCATATGCATCTATTGGAACTACTGTGAATCCTCACTTCAGCACTGATATAACGATTGCAGAACATGAACGTTATAGTCCGGTTGATAAAAATGTTTTTAAACTAACTTTAGATTTTAATTCAGGAGTTAGAACAAAAATGGCAATTGCAGTTCGTGTCTATGCAAGTACAGATGAGCAAAGAACTTTCATGAATATCAAGAACTTAAATGCATATTTAAAAGCAGATTATGATGTTCAAAACGAACTTGAAACATTATTTACAGATTATAATATGCAAGCAATAAAATATCGTAGTCTTGCTGATTTTAATACTATTTATAATAGTCTTGAAGCACGCCTTAATAATACGGCTCAACCATTATCACAATCAATGCGTACGCTATATACTAATAAACTCGCACTTGCTAAATCTCAAAGAGATGCAATTACTGCTTTAGATAAGCGCTTAGATGATTTATATGTAGATCAAACAGAAACAGATATTAAAACTACTGTTACTGAAGCAATGATGACGCAATTAAAATCTGATATTGATTCTGTTGCATCACAAGAGTACAAAAATGAACTCTTGTTAAGATATCAGAAAGCAAGAGAAATAAAAGATTCTAAGTTACTTAAAGCTAAAAATGATGCAATTGCAATTCTTGATGCAAAAGCATTAGAACTATCTAATAAAGTTGATTCTATAACTGGATTAGATGCAAGCCAAAAAGAAAACTATAAATCTCAAATACAAGCAGCCTGGCAACGAGCGAAAGACCAAGTAAATGCAAGTCTTGACTCAAGTGAAGTAGAAACAAAGAAAAATGAGGGTCTTGCATCATTAGACTCTGAGTATTTAGTGATAGTTAAAGATAATATGAATAAAATTATTGAAAAGAAGGCAACTTCTCTTAAAGATAAAATAGCTGGCTTAAAGAAATTAACTGATAAAGAAATTGAAGAATATCAAGCTCAAATAAGAATTACTAAAGAACAGGCACAAAACAATATAGCTAGTTTAACAAATATCGAACAAATTCAAACTGTTGGATCAGAAGGGTTAACTAAGTTAGAAAATGCATTCTTAATAGCAGCCCAAATTAATGCTAAAAGAGAATTAGATTCCTATATACAAGGTAGAATTGAATATATTAATCAATTACCGGCTGTTGATAAACCTAGAAGAGATGAATTGATTGCAGAACTTGAAAAAATAAGAGATGATGGTAAATCTGCAATAAGTCTTTCTAACAGCGAACAAGAGGTCTTTGACCTAGAAGTAGCAGCTAAAGAAGAAATGCATGCTATTGAAGTGACTGGTTCTAAAGAAAATGCAATTAACTATCTTAAAGAATTATCTAAAAATAGTAGTACAGAGCCAATAACTAATCAAATGCAAGCAATTCTAGATGGACATATAGCAAGTATTAATTCAAAAGATACTTACATAGATGTAGAAAAACAAATGCATCAAGCAACTCAAGAAATTGAATTGCAAATCAAAAAAGAAGAAACACTAAAAGAATTAGATGCATATGAAAAGAAGATGAGAGATGCAATAGCATCATTAAAAAATATAAGTGAAGCTGAAAAAGACCAAAAGCTTTCTCAGTATGATGCTCAAGTTTTAGCTGAAAAAGAAAATATTCAACAAAAGACAACGCAAACTGATGTAGAAGAAGCATTAAAAACAGCTGAAAAAGCATTATTAGATCAAGCAATTTCAGCTAATAAAATAGACGCTAAATTACAAGTAGAAAAAGAAGTTGATTTAATTGAAGCATTAATCAATGGTCTTGAAGGCATTTCTGATAAAACACAATATTTAGATAAACTTGTTGAGGATAAAAAAGATTTAATTCAAGCAATTGAGAGTAAGAATAATTTAAACAATATTGATAGCACAAAAAATTCAGGGCTAGATAATATTAAAGCAGAGTTACTAAAAGCACAAAAAGAAAGTGCTACAAATTTACTTAATGATAAAAAAACCGAAATACTTGGAAAAATAGAAACTGAGCTTAATAATCAAGAACAATACAATACTTATGAAGAATTGATTAATAAAACAATTAATGATGCTATAGATAAGATTAATAATGCTTCAAAAGTAGAGCTAATTAATGAAATTATTAGTGGTGAGATAGGCAAACTGAATGAAGAATTGCAAAATGCTAAAGAAAATGGACAAGAGGCTCTTGCTGCACAAAAAGAAAGATATATAGAAAGTTTAAAAAATAGAAAAGACTCTAGCGCTCAAACAGTTACAAACTTAGAAAATCTAGATAAAACAACAGAAATTGATCCAGTTATAGATAGTATCACTAATACATTTACAACAACAGAAAGTTTAATTAACGGTGCAGATACTTTGGATAAAATTAGAGAATACTATGATAGCGCAGTTAATGATATTCAAAGCCAAGTTACTAGTGCCCGTTTACTAAATGAGAAAAAAACAGTTATAAATCAAATAAATGAAAAATATACAAATATTAAAAACCAACTGGAAAATACTAAAGGTTTAACAACAGATCAGAAAGAAACATACCAATCAAGATTAGATGAATTAAAGACAACTGGTGAAACAGAAGTTAATAAGAATGACGCAACAATGGCAAGTGTTTTTGCACAAAAAAACACTACATTAAATAGTCTAGATGATTTATATAAAGAGTTCTTTTATCAAGGTAAGATTAATGAAATAACTAGTCTTTCACAAAAAGGATTAGATTTGCTAGATAAAGTAAAAGACCATCTTCCAGAAACAACTATTAACCCAAAACGTCAAGAAATAACTGATCTAATGATTGATATAGAAAATAAGATTAAATCAAAGTCACTTGAAGAAGCCGATATAGAGACAGAAAGATTAATGAAAGAATTAAATAAAATCATTACTGATGTCACACAACAAGAAAATGATTTTATGAATGATACTAAAAATACCCTAAAAACTGCTTTAAATGAAAAAATTGAAAAAGCTATTAAAGAGATTCAAGCATATGAGTTTCTAACACCAGGAGAAAAGAGTCAATATATTATCAACCATATTAATAAAATAGGTGGAGAAGGTAATATGCGTATTGATTATGCTAGAACAAAAGAAGAAGCTGATGCACAATCAGATGAAGCAGATAAACTTTTAAAAGCTGCTTTGCTTGATGCTAAAAGAGAAAATGCTTATGGTGAAATTGCAAGTTATGTTCGTAGTATATTAAAAGATGGACATATAGGTGATGATATTGCCGGTATGATTGCAGAATCATTTACTGAAATTAAGAATCTTGATAAATATGAAGAAATAGACGGAATCACATCAAATACTAAAAACCAAGCGTATGAAAAAATTAATGCTGATATTATTGCAGTTAGAGAAGAAGTTAAAGCTGAACTTGAAAATTACGCAAGAAAACCAATTACACCTGAGGCACAAGTTATTATTGATGAAATCGTAGCTTCAGTTAATGAACAAAACTATAACCAAGAAGATATCATTCATCAAATTAAAGAATCAGGTAAAATAGGATTAGATAAACAAAATCAAAAAGAACTACAAGCAGTTAAAGATAAAGTGAGATCTGAACTTGAAAAACATGCAGGTAGTCCAATGAGTGATGAAAAGAAAGCCCTAATTGATTCAAAGGTTGAAGAAATTACATTAGACAATTATGATCAAGAAGATGTTACAAATGGACTAATTGAATCAGGTAAAACTGAAATTAATGAACAAGCGGACAAGGAATCAAAAGAACTACAAGCAACTAAAGATGCAGTTAGAACTGAACTGGAAAATTACGCAAGAAAGCCAATTACATCTGAGGCACAAGCTATTATTGATGATTTGGTAGATTCAATTAATGAACAAAACTATAATAAAGAAGATATCATTAATCAGATGAAAGAATCAGGCAAAATAGGATTAGATGAACAAAATCAAAAAGAACTACAAGCAGTTAAAGATAAAGTGAGAATTGAACTTGAAAAACATGCTGGTAGCCCAATGAGTGATGAAAAGAGAGCAATCATTGATTCAAAGATTGAAGAAATTACATTAGATAATTACGATCAAGAAGAAGTTACTAATGAATTGATTGAATCAGGTAAAGTTGAAATTAGCGAACAAGCAGAGTCTGAATTGAAAGAATTAAAAGAGGCTATTAGAACTGAACTAGAAAAATATGCAAAAAAACCAATATCTGAAGAACTAAAGAAAACGATTGAAGATAAAGTTAACTCAATTACTCTTGATAATTATCAAGATGAAGCATTTAAAGATGGTTTAATACAAGAAACTAAAGATCAAGTAGATGCATATCAAAATGCATTAGTAGATGCTGCTAAAGATAAATTAAGAAAAGAATTAGAAGCATTAGCAAATAAACCAATAACTGATAAGATGCAATCAATTATAGATGAATATGTTGATAGAATTAATTGGGATAATTATGAAGATGAAACTTTAAAAGAAAGTATCCTTGAAGAAGGTAAACAAAAAGTTGAAGAGCAAAATGAAGTAGAAGCTTCCAATGCAGGCAATTCAATCTGGGTTGTTGTTACTCTACTAGGTATTATTATCATTGAAGTAATCGCTATTGTTGTTATTAAGCGTCAAAAAACTAAACTTTAACTCATAGTAATATAATTAATTATTTATCATTTTAAGATAAATCACCTATTACTTTAATAATAAAAAACCCATAATTTTTCTAAGTTGACTTAGTTTAATTATGGGTTTATATTTTTAAATTTATTTATATAAGAATAGAATTATTTTCTTCTAGCGTGTGGGAATAAGATAACATCTCTAATATTAGGTGTGTTAGTTAATAACATAATTAATCTATCAATACCAATACCAAGTCCACCTGTAGGTGGCATACCGTATTCTAATGCTTCAACAAAGTCAATATCCATTTCACTAGCTTCATCATCACCAAGAGCTTTTTGTTCTAATTGGTGTAAGAATCTTTCTTTTTGATCAATTGGATCATTTAATTCACTAAAAGCATTAGCATATTCTTTTCCAGCTATAAATAATTCAAAACGATCTGTAAATCTTGGATCTTTTTCATTCTTTTTAGCAAGAGGTGAAATTTCTACTGGATGTCCATAAACCATTGTTGGTTGAATAATCGAAGGTTCTCCATATTTTTCATAGAAAGCTTCAATAATGTGCCCAATAGAAAAGTGTTTTTCTATTTTAATTTCATGTTTTTTAGCTAAATCTTTAGCTTCATCTAAAGACATTTGTTGCCAGAAATCAACACCTGAAAGTTCTTTGATTAAATCAACCATATGAACACGTTTGAAGTCTTTCATATGAATCGTATTTTCACCATATGTCACATCATATGTTCCTAGAACTTCATGAGTAACAGTTGATAAACAGTTTTCTACTAAATCCATGATATCTTCCATATCTGCATAAGCAAGATAAGCTTCAATAGTAGTAAATTCAGGGTTATGAGTCGCATCAATTCCTTCATTTCTAAAGAGTCTGCCTATTTCATAAACGGCTTCTAAACCACCAACAATTAAACGTTTAAGTGGTAATTCAGTTGCGATTCTTAAATAGAAGTCCATATCTAAAGCGTTGTGGTGTGTAACGAAAGGACGAGCAGCAGCACCACCTAATATAGAGTGTAAAACAGGTGTTTCCACTTCAATAAAACCTTTAGAGTCAAAGAAGTGTTGGATTGCTCTAATAATTCTAGGTCTAGTTTTAGCAACAAATTGTGCTTCTTCATTAACGATTAAGTCAACATAACGACGACGACGTGCCTCTTCTTTATCTTGTAAACCGTGGAATTTATCTGGTAGAGGACGTAAGGCCTTTGTAAGGTGAGTAAACTCAGTTGCTTTTATAGTAAGTTCATCAGTTTTAGTTCTAAATAAAATACCTTTAATACCTACAATATCTCCTAAGTCAGCACGCTTGTATAAGTCAAAACTTAATTCACCGACACCATCAAGTCTTACATAAGCTTGAATTTTACCATCTCTGTCTTGAAGATGCATAAAACCTGCTTTACCTTGAACACGTTTTAATACAATTCTTCCGGCAACGGAGACTTCAACATGCTTTTCTTCTAAAGTGTCATGATCATCATTTCCATAAGTTTCAATTATTTGTTTGGTTGTATGAGTTCTTTGGTATTTTTTACCAAAAGGATCAACTCCTAGTTCTTTTAATTCTTCAACTTTTTTTCTACGAATGAGTTGTTGCTCATTAAAATCATCTGGATACATAAGTAACCTCCTTTAAAAACAATAATATTATATCACAACTTAAGTTATAACAAAAGGCATATAAAAAGAAATATCCCCTTATAAAGGGGATACTTGTTCTATACGTTTTTCTTCTTTAATTAATTCATACATGAGATCATCTTTAATAGGAGTAAGAGAAGTAACTTTGATAGTTATAATCTTTAAACCTAAGTATAAAGTAATTAGATCATTAGTATAAATAGTAGTAGAAGGCTTAGCTAGTTTATTGTTAACTAATACTTTATCTTTGCTAGCGGCTTCTTTAGCAACTGTACGTCTTTTGATCAGGCGAGAAATTTTTAAATACTTATCAAGCCTCATGATTTGGGTTTTTATCCTCTGAATCAGTAACGACTTCAGCATCCACTACTTCAGTAGTAGTTTCAGAAGGTTGTTCTTCTGATTCTTCTTTATCAAACCAAGCAAGTTTTCCAGTATTAACAATTTCGTCAATATCAGATTTGTTAAGGGTTTCAATTGCAAGTAAGTATTTAGTAATATTTTCTAATAAATCTTGGTTAGTTGAAATAATTTCTTTGGCTTGATCATAACAAGTAGTAATAATTTTTCTGACTTCTTTATCAATTTCTAAGGCAACTTGATCAGAGAAGTTTTTATCTTTTAAGTAGTCTCTACCTAAAAAGACATTACCACCATTATTTTCATATTGGATAGGGCCTAAGTCACTCATACCATACTCAGTTACCATTGCACGTGCGATAGCAGTAGCGTTTTGGAAGTCATTATAAGCACCGTTTGTTACAGTGTCGAATTTTAATTCTTCAGCAACCCTACCACCAAGGAAACTTGTAATTTGAGCTAATAGTGATTTTTTAGTTGAGAAGAAAGTTTCAACTTCAGGCATCATTAAGTTATATCCACCTGCTCTACCACGAGGAATAATAGTAATTTTTTGAACGATATTTGCATCTTTTAGTTTAATACCAATAACGGCGTGTCCTGCTTCATGATATGCAACCATGCGTCTTTCGTTTTCATTATATTTTTTAGACTTTTTAGCAGGTCCCATCATGACTCTATCGATTGCTTCATCAATATCAGTAGGATTAATCACTGCTCTATTATCACGAGCAGCTAATAAAGCAGCTTCGTTAAGTAAGTTTTCTAAGTCAGCTCCACTAAATCCTGGAGTTCTGCTTGCTACTTCTTTAAAGTTAACGTTGTTTAATTTTTTATTTCTAGCATGAACTTCTAATATTTGAGCACGAGCTTTAGCATCAGGAAGATTAATAGTAATTTGTCTATCAAAACGTCCTGGTCTTAAAATAGCTGGGTCTAATACGTCTGGTCTATTTGTAGCTGCGATAATAATGATACCTTGGTTAGTAGTAAAACCATCCATTTCAACAAGTAATTGGTTTAATGTTTGTTCACGTTCATCGTTTCCACCACCAAGACCTGCACCACGTTGGCGACCTACGGCATCAATTTCATCGATGAAAATAATACATGGAGCATTTTCTTTAGCAACTCTAAATAAATCTCTTACACGTGAAGCCCCAACCCCAACGTATAATTCAACAAAGTCAGAACCTGATATTGTAAAGAATGGAACACTAGCTTCACCAGCAACTGCTTTAGCTAATAAAGTTTTACCAGTACCAGGTGAACCTGATAGAAGCACACCTTTTGGAATTCTAGCTCCAATTTCAACATATTTTCTTGGGTTTTTTAAGAAATCAACTAATTCAGCCATTTCTTGTTTTTCTTCATCCGCACCAGCGACATCTTTGAAAGTAACAGTTTTTTCACGACTAAGTTTAGCTCTGTTTTTTCCAAAGTCCATGGCTTTATTGTTTGCACCACTCATACTTCTAAAAATGATTACAAAAAGTAAAATTGACGCGGCAAGTGGAAGAAGTGAGATTACGACAGACCAAATGCTAAATCCTGATTTAGCAACATAGACAATATTGGATGCTCCAGGTTTATCTTGAATCGCTTCAAAGTTATTTTGACTAATAATCAAAGTAAATTTTGTATATTTAGAATAACTTGCATCAGTTGTAGCGCCTTCTTTTAATTCTCCGTTGATTCTAATAAGATTAGTGTTATCTCCACCAACAGGAGTAGCGGTTGCTGATTTAACTTCTTCATTAGTAATGTGAGTTAAGAAATCTTGATATCTGATGGATTCAGTTTTAGATGAATTAAGATTACCAATAAAATAGAATAATCCTATCGCTACAAGTAAAACAATAAATAAAGCGAGAATATCATTTTTTCTAGTAGTTGGTTTTTTAGGTTTTTGATTCATTTAAATACCTCTTTCTTTTATTTTGTATAAACTGAAGGTTTTAGTACCCCTACATAAGGAAGGTTACGATAGAATTCATCATAGTCTAGACCATATCCAACTACAAATTCTTTAGGAATTGTTTTGCCAATATAGTCTGGATAGAATTCTACAACTCTTCCAGCAGGTTTATCTAATAGAGTTACAACTTTAACAGATTTTGCATCTCTACTTTTTAACATTTTTGTAATTGTACTTAGAGTAGAACCAGTATCTACGATATCTTCAACGATTAAGACATCACGATCTTTGATTGATATATCTAAGTCAAGTTTGATTTTTACATCTCCTGATGATGAAATGCCACCATGGTAACTGCTTACTGACATATAAGCAAATTCAACATGTGTGTTGATATGTTTAGCAAGGTCTGACATAAAAGGAATGCATCCTTTTAATAAACCAACTAATACAGGTTTTTTGTTTTCATAGTCAGCGGTAATTTGTGATCCTATTTTTTTGCAAATTGCCTCAATTTCTTGTTCACTTAACAAAATTTTTTCGATATCGTTATGCATCTTGTTCCTCCCGAAGTGATATATATATTTTATTTTGGTTACCCAGAGTTTTGTTTATATATAGGTTAGGTATCCAAATGATTTGGTTATTACTATCAACTACAATCCATAAATTGTCTCTTTGGTAAAGAGGAATCTTTTTATCAATTAAGAAATCTTTTAATTTTTTTCGACCGTAATTAAATTGTAATACATCACCATTTTGGCGCCTTCTTACTGTAAGTGGATAATCTAGTATATTATAACATATTTCTTGACTGTTTTTGGGAATATTAGATAATAAATCATCATAAGTATCAATGATAGGAGTTGGTAAGTTTAAATCTATTTTTTCTTGTTTAGTTATGAATGCTTTTTGATAAGATTTTGTAAAAACATAACGAGAAGATAGACTAATTACAACATTTGGTTTATTTTTATTTTTCAAAGCATCTAGCATGCTGGAAACTAAATTAAATGTTTTTTCAATATGATAAGACTCTAGAAGATAAGAAAGAATATCTAATTGTACAGCTTCATCTAATAATAAGAATTTATCTAGTTTTACAATAGATAGAGAACCGTTTAAGAAAGCTAAAGATTCTTTTCTAATATATGTATAAGCTAGTAGTAGTTGCTTATGATAATGAATAATAGATTCTTTAAAATTAGTTTCTGATTTTAAAAAAGGGATAATATGGTGTCTTACTCTATTTCTAAAGTAATGATCTTCACTATTGGTTCTATCTTCTAAATAAGTAACTAGATTTTTTTTAGAATATCTAATCAAATCATCTTTTGGTGTATAAAGTAAGGGTTTTAAATAAGTTATATCATCTACCGTATAAGAGGCACTCATGCCACTATATCCCAAAAGGGAACTACCTCTAGAAATTTTCATAAAAATGGTTTCAGCTAAATCATCTAGGTGATGCGCTGTTATAATATGATTGATTTGATTTTTTTTAGCCACTTCTAATAAATATTTTTTTCTAAGTTTTCTTGCTTGATTTTGAAAATCTTTATTATCTAGGTGAAGTTCAAAGTAATAAAAATCAATATTATTATTTTTACAATATGACTCAACAAGGCTCTTATCTAAAATAGATTCTTTTCTTTTTAAATGATTAAAATGAACTACTTTTAAGCTATAACCTTCTTTATATAAATAGTCTAATAGAACCATTGAGTCCACGCCACCACTTACAGAAATTAAGTAGGGAGTATTCTTTTCTAGTTTAATTGATAAGTTAAATTGCATCTGCGTTCACCTCACCTTAATATTATAACATTAGGTATTATAAATGATGAAAATAAGTTGGTGATTTATCAATGAAATAGAAATAATTTTATGTTTCATTGATGGTTTTTTTTAAATATTTAAAGACTTAAAATGAAAATAAAGTCATAGACAAACTCTATATTATGATATAATAGTCCCCGTATAAAGGAGGCTTACTACATGATTATATTAGCAAGTCAATCACCTAGAAGAAAACAATTACTAGAAGAAGCCGGTGTTTCATTCAAGATAGTTAGTCCTGATTTTGATGAAAAAAGTGTTCATTTAGATAAAACAGACCCTAAAAAGTATGTATCAGAACTAGCTTATAAAAAAGCAAGCGATGTCTTAGAAAAAAATCAAGAAGATACTGTTATTGGTGCTGATACGGTTGTTGTTCTAGAAAATGAAGTATTAGAAAAACCTATTGATGAAGAAGATGCTTTTAGAATGTTAAAAAAACTTTCTGGTAAAAAACACCAAGTCATCACAGGAGTAGCTATTTTAAAAAAGGGAATTGAGAAAGTATTCACATCAGTAGCAAGCGTTTATTTTAAAGAATTAACAGACTTTGAAATAACAGAGTATATTGCTTCAAAAGAACCAATGGATAAAGCAGGTTCATATGCTATTCAAGGAATTGGTAGTAAATTAATAGAAAGACATGAAGGAGATTTATTTACTATTATTGGTCTACCTTTAAAAGAAGTCTTACAAACCCTCAAAACAATTTAATAAGATAAAGTTTAAGGTTTGTGCAAATGCACAAACCTTTACTTTCAAAAGGAGAGGGTATTACTTTTTGGATGGAACGTATATAGTATAAAATAAAACCATTAAAAAAGACTTAAATGAAACTTAAATAAAAATTCCCTAGATATGATATCTTAGGGAATAAAATTATTTGTTATTGATAATATCTTTTAAATCATTTTCACTAAAGTGGTATTTTTTTCCACAAAAATGACAATTGATTTCAGCTCCATGATCTTCATGGATAAGTTCTTCAAGTGTTTTATTATCAAGATAACTTAATGAACTAGCAAAACCTTCTTTTGAGCAAGGACAGTGATATTTAATTTCTCTTTTGTCTAAGATTTCTTCAGTCCCACTAGCTAAAATATGAATAAGATCTTCTGGCTTTTTACCTTCTTGCATTAAATCTGTTACAGAAGAAATCTTTGTTAAGGCTTTTTCTAAAGAAGAAATAGTTTGTTCACTAGCACTTGGTAGAAGTTGAACGATAAAACCGCCACTCACTAAAATAGAATTATCTACATTAACTAATACACCAACGCCTACTGCAGAAGGTGTTTGTTCACTAGTTGTAAAATAATAAGTAAAATCATCTCCTATTTCACCACTGACAAGAGGGGTTGAAGAAGTGAAAGGTTGTCTCATGTTTAAGTCTTTGGTAACAGTTAATAAACCTGCACCAACTGCCATACCTACATTAAGTTTTCCTGCTTTGGGTCCACTGTGATACTTTAGGTAAACTTCAGGATTTCCGATATCTCCTCTAACGATTCCATTGTGAGCTTCAGCAAGCAAGTATTTTAAAGGGCCTTCGCCTTCAATTTTTAAAGTAAGATGTTCATCATCTTTATACATTAAACTCATCATGGCAGATGCGGTTAAAAAACGACCTAGGGCAGCACTAGCTGTTGGCCAAGTTTTATGTATTTCATGTGCTTCTTGGACTAAATTAGTAGAAGTAGCAGCATAAATACGTGCTTCTTTATTATAAGCGGTTGCTATTAGTGTATAATCTTTCATAAAATACCTCATTTCATGTATTATTGTAGCATGATTGCAAGATTTTATATCATATGATACAATAACAAAGGTGAAAAAAATGTCATTTAAAATAGGAAATATAGAAGTTAATAATAAAATAGTATTAGCCCCAATGGCTGGTGTATCTAATAATCCTTTTAGATTGCTTGCTAGACAATTTGGTGCAGGGCTAGTTTTTGCAGAAATGGTTTCTGATAAAGGAATCCATTTTAATAATGATAAAACAGTAGAATTGTTATATATGACTGATGAAGAAAAGCCAATGATTCAACAAATTTTTGGTTCTGACTTAGAAACAATGGTTGAGGCTGCTTTATATGTAGAAGCACATAGTAATTGTGATGCTATTGATATTAATATGGGTTGCCCAGTCCCAAAGGTTGCTATTAAAGCACAAGCAGGAGCATCTTTAATGAAAGATCCTGATAAAATATATGAAATTGTTTCAGAAATAGTAAAAAGAGTTAAAAAACCGATTACTGTTAAAATCAGAAGTGGTTGGGACAGTGAAAGTATCAATGCTGTTGAAGTAGCTAAAAAGATAGAGGCAGCAGGGGCAAGCGCGATTACTGTTCATGCTAGAACAAGAGCTCAAGGTTATAGTGGAAAAGCAGACCTTGATGTGATTAAGGCTGTAAAAGAAGCTGTTAAAATTCCGGTTATTGGAAATGGTGATATTGTAGATGGTGAAAGTGCTAAGCGCATGTTAGATTATACAGGTTGTGATGCTGTTATGATTGGGAGAGCAGCACTAGGTAATCCTTGGGTTTTTAGAGATATCATGTCTTATTTTAATGGTGAAGAAAAAATTGAAGTCAAGCCAGAAGAAATTAAGAATTTAATGATCAAACATATGGATGATTTGATTAAGTTAAAAGGTGAGAAAACAGCAATCCTTGAAATGAGAAGTCATGGTCCTTGGTATATTAAAGGACTACATAATTCAAGTGATCTTAGAGCTAAACTAAGTAGAAGTTTAACTAGAGATGAAGTTGTTTCACACTTAGATGAGTTTTTTAATAATCTGAAAGAGGAAAATGATGAATTACATTAAAGAGTATCAAGATTTTATTTTAAGTAGTCAAGTAAAACAATCAGAAAAAACTACTTTAAAATATAATTTAATAGGTAATGGAAAAGAAGTTATTTTGGCTTTGTTAGGCAATAATTTACTTGGAGCCAATGCTTATTTTAAGACTATTGAAAAACTTAAGGAAAACTATAGTGTTTTAGTTTTTAATCATCAAAATGAATATGAGTTTATTGAACAAATCGTTGATGATTTAAATCAACTAATAGAAGAATTAAAAATAGATAAAGTACATTTATTAGGTATTAGTATTGGTGGAGTTATTGCTCAATATTTTGCTAAAAAATATCCTGATAAAACAAAAAGTTTAATGGTATATCAAACTTTTACTCACACTAATATGATGGAAACTGATGCAATTGAAACTAAAAATGAAATCTTAGAAGTGATTAATCAGTTAACAGAACTTAGAAAACAAATTCCATTAGAAAATATTAAAATGGCCCAAATTTATCAAATTGAAGAAGTCTTAAGACAAGTGAACTATGCTTATATAGAAGATGCAATCGATTTATATACATATATGATGATTGACTATACAGAAGAAGATGAAAAGCAATTGATGTTACTTTTAAAGAATTTTTTAAACGGAGCACCCTTTTCAAAAGAAGACTTTAGTTATTTAGATCATAAAGTATTATTTATATATGATTTTGAAGAAAGAGCTATGGGTGGTCAGTCGATGGATAATGCACTTTTAGACATTCTTCCTAATCCTAAAACAGTTGCTTTAGATGTTGAAAAATTTGTTTTAGTATTAGAATCTAATAAATTAGTTGAAATAGTTTTAGAATTTTTATCAGAAATAAAGTAAAGATTAAGCTCAAGGTTATCCTTGAGTTTTTTTATTATTAAAAAAGAAAGCGATTACTTTTAATAGATTTGCTATTTAAAAAATTATGTTATAATAGATTTAACTAAATATAAGGGGGTATTCAATGAATCTATTGAAAAAAGTGAGTAACTGTTTTTTAGGGGTGTTTATTTTTTATAATGTTATTTTATTTATTACAGCACTTCAAATTATGTTAGAACCATCTGAAATGGTCATTGGTATAGTCAGTGTTGGATTATTTATTCCAAGTGTTGTCTTATTGGGGGTATATTTATCTATTCAGATTTATATGAGTTTGATTGTAATGAATGAAAAGTTAATAAGATTTATTAACTGGGTTGTTTTAGGGGTTGCTTTAGTCTACACAGGAGTTCTAATGTTTTTTTTAATTCCTTTGATGTTTTTAGGCAACGGTAATTTTATAATGAATGAGAATATATTAATGAGTATGGTGCCGATGTTTGCATTATTTACAGTGGTGATCACATTAGGTATCTTGCTAAAACTTAGAATTAAAGACATATAAAATATAATGATATCTAAAAGTAGTCAAATACTTCTTTAGATATCATTTTTTTATTATAAAAAGGGTTAAATAAATATATTATAATAATAAAAAGTTTATCATAATATACCTTTAAAATAGTTGGAGACTAAAAAAAATAGAAATATTCACACAATTTCAAGAGATTTGCTTTATAAAACCAATGTTTTTTTGGTAAAACGTTTTCATTTATAGAAAATAGTGCATATTTAATCATTGAAGACTATAATATAGGCATAACAACCGATGATGTTAATTTAATACTTAGGAGGAACAAAACATGTCAAATGCATGGAACGGTTTTAAAGATGGTCAATGGATGACCAAGGTTGATGTTCGCGATTTTATCGATAAGAACTATAGCGAATATTTAGGTGATGCTTCATTTTTAGCAGGAGCAACAGAAGATAGTAAAACACTAAATGAAATGTTCCACAATTTCTTAAAAGAAGAAAAAGAAAAAGGTGGAGTTATTGATATGGATACTGTAGTACCATCAACAATCACTTCTCACAAAGCTGGATACATTTTAAAAGATATTGAAAAAATTGTTGGGTTACAAACAGATGCTCCATTCAAACGTGCATTCCACCCATTTGGTGGTATTTCAATTGCTGTTAAAGCAGCTGCAGCTTATGGATATACAGTTCCAGAAGAAACAGTTAAATTATTCACAGATTACCGTAAGACTCATAACCAAGGTGTTTTTGATGCTTATACACCAGAAATCAGACGTGCTCGTAAATCTCATATCGTAACAGGATTACCTGATGGATATGGCCGTGGACGTATTATTGGTGACTACAGAAGAATTGCATTATACGGGGTTGATTATTTAATTAAAGCTCGTAAACAAGAATTAGCAGCAATCACTTTCCCAATGGTTGAAGATAAAATTCGTACAAGAGAAGAACTTTCTGAACAAATTAGAGCTTTACAAGCATTAATCGAATTAGGAAAAGAATACGGATTTGATATTGCAAGACCAGCTGAAAATGCTCAAGAAGCAATCCAATGGTTATACTTAGGATACTTAGCTGCAGTTAAAGAACAAAATGGTGCAGCTATGTCATTAGGACGTACTTCAACATTCTTAGATATTTATATCCAAAGAGACTTAGACAAAGGTTTAATTACTGAAACTCAAGCTCAAGAATTTATTGATCATTTCATTATGAAATTACGTATGGTTCGTTTTGCTAGAACTCCAGAATATAATGATTTATTTACAGGAGACCCAACATGGGTAACTGAAAGTATTGCAGGTATGAATTTAGATGGACGTTCATTAGTAACTAAAAACTCATTCCGTTACCTACATACATTATATAATTTAGGAACTTCAGCAGAACCAAACTTAACAGTTTTATGGTCAGATAGATTACCTCAAAACTTCAAAGAATTCTGTGCAAAAGTAAGTATTGATACATCAAGTATCCAATATGAAAATGATGAACAAATGAGACCAGTTCATGGTGATGACTATGCTATCGCATGTTGTGTTTCACCAATGACTGTTGGTAAAGAAATGCAATTCTTTGGTGCTCGTGCTAACTTAGCTAAAGCATTATTATATGCATTAAATGGTGGACGCGATGAAGTAAGTGGAGACCAAGTATTCGAAAAAACTAAACAAGATGTTTTAAAAGCTGATGTATTAGATTATGATACAGTTATGGCTCGTTTCGATAAAACTATGGATGAGTTAGCAGAAGTTTATGTAAATGCATTAAACATTATTCACTATATGCATGATAAATATGCTTATGAAAGACTACAAATGGCTTTACATGATGTTGAAGTTAAACGTAACTTCGCAACTGGTGTTGCTGGATTATCAGTAGTTGCTGACTCATTATCAGCTATTAAATATGCTAAAGTATCACCTATCTATGATGAAAGAGGTTTAATTACTGACTTCACAATTGATGGAGATTTCCCAACTTATGGAAATAACGATGATCGTGTTGACCAATTAGCTGTTGAATTAGTTGAAACATTTATGAACAAGATTAGACAACAATATACTTATAGAAATTCAATTCCATCAATGAGTGTTCTTACAATTACTTCAAACGTAGTATATGGTAAGAATACAGGTAATACTCCAGATGGACGTCGTGCTGGTCAAGCATTCGCACCAGGTGCAAACCCAATGCACGGTAGAGATAAAACAGGAGCTTTAAAATCATTATTAAGCGTTGCTAAAATCCCTTGTGAAAGTTGTCAAGATGGTATTTCAAATACATTTACAATTATTCCTCAAGCATTAGGTAAAAACATTGAAATCGCTGATTCATTTAATATTGAAACAGAAGTTCAAGTTCCTAACTTAGTAAACTTAATGGATGGATATTTCACATCAGGTGGATATCACTTAAATGTTAACGTATTTACACGTGAAACATTAAAGAAAGCTTATGACAATCCAGAATTATATCCAAACTTAACAATCCGTGTTTCAGGATACGCAGTAAACTTCTCAAGCTTAACAGATGAACAAAAACGTGAAGTTATGAGTCGTACCTTCCATGAACAATTCTAATTTAAAATTAGGAAACGTTCACTCTATTGAAACGCTAGGAGCATTTGATGGACCAGGTTTAAGATATGTATTATTCTTACAAGGCTGTCCATTACAATGTAAGTTTTGTCACAATCGTGATACTTGGAGTACAAAAACTAACAAGTTAATGAGTGTAGATGAAGTTTTAAATGATTATAATAAATATAAACATTTCTATAAGAAGGGTGGCTTGACCGTCAGTGGCGGTGAAGCAACCCTTCAACTTCCTTTTTTAATTGAGTTATTCAAGGAAGCTAAAAAAAGAGATATTCATACATGTTTAGATACTGCAGCAGGTGTATTTTCACAAAAAATGAGACCAGTTTATGATGAATTAATGAAATATACTGATTTGGTCTTATTAGACATCAAACATATTGACAACGAAAAACATATTTGGTTAACAAAATCACCAAATATCCAAATATTAGAATGTGCCAAATATTTAGATGAAATTAAAAAACCTACAGTGATAAGACACGTTTTATTACCTGAAATCAATAGTGATGATAAAGATTTAACAGACTTGAGAAGTTTTTTAGATGGACTATCAAATATTGTTGGTATTGATATTTTACCGTATCATACTAAAGGAAGAATGAAATGGGAAAAGATGGGGTTAGAGTATCCATTACCAGATACACCAGAACCATCAAAAGAATTAGTTAAGCATGCAGAAACAATATTAAAAAAAGATTATAAATATATGCAACCAGATCAAAAATGATCTGGTTTTTTATATTATAGGACAGTTTTGCCCTACTAAATATGTGAACAAATCTATATAATTTAAGCATAGATTAATTAATCTATAAAATATGATGCGATATGAAGATATTTCATCATTGATTTAGGGAACCAATAAGTAGTATCTAGGGAATAGACGATTCGAAGGAGTTAGTAGTAGGGCTAACTCTTTTTTTATTTTAAATACACAACTAAAATTGATTAAAGTAGATAAAAAACGTATAATATAATAAGAATGAATAAAGGATATGATAATAGATGTTTGAAATAGATGAAATTTTAAAAAAATATAATAAAGATCAAAAAATTAATTATGACCAAATACTATTAGATGTTATCAAGCAATGGCAAAAAAACAATGTTAAGCCTAAAATTATATTACATTCTTGTTGTGCACCTTGTAGCACATATGTATTAGAAGAAATGACTAAGTATGCAGATATTACTATATACTTTTCTAACTCGAATATACATCCTAAAGAAGAATATCAAAAAAGAGCATTAGTTCAAGAAGAATTTATTAAAAAATTTAACTTAGAGAATCATACAAATGTTTTATATATAGAAGATGAGTATCAACCTCAAAACTTTATTAAAGATGTTTATAGTAAAAAATTAGAAGAAGAAAAAGAAGGCGGAGCACGTTGTAGTTTCTGTTTTGAGATGAGATTAGATAGAGTTGCGAAAAAAGCAGTAGAATTAGGATATGATTATTTTGGTAGTGCTATTACATTATCACCACATAAGAATAGTCAAGTAATCAATGCTATAGGATTTGATGTTCAAAAAATTTATGATGTTTCCTATTTACCAACAGATTTTAAAAAACGTGGTGGATATAAAAGATCAGTAGAACTATGCAATATCTATGATATTTATAGACAATGTTATTGTGGCTGTGTGTTTGCGGCTTTAGATCAAGGCATTGATTTAAAAGAAACTAGACGTGAAGCGATTCAATTTTTAGAAGAGTTTAATAAAAAGAAAGAGGTATAATATATGAATACTAAAGAAATTATTTTGAGCCAAGCAAATATTATAGACGATGAACTTATTGCTTATGGAAAAGATAAGTTTAAAGTAGAACTTTCTTTATTAGACAGATTAAAAGATAAGAAAGATGGAAAGCTTATTTTAGTTACCTCAATCAATCCAACATCAGCAGGTGAAGGAAAAACAACTACTTCAATTAGTCTTGCACAAGGGATGAAGCAAATTAATAAAAATGCTATTTTAGCTTTAAGAGAACCTAGTATGGGACCCGTATTTGGCTTAAAAGGTGGAGCAACCGGTGCTGGTAAAAGTAGTATTGAGCCATCACTAGATATTGATTTACATTTTACAGGAGACATTCATGCTTTAACTTCTGCTCATAATTTGTTAAGTGCATTTATTGATAATCATATTTATTTTGGCAATGAACTACATATCAAAGAAGTAATGTGGCCAAGAGCACTTGATGTGAATGATAGAAGTTTAAGAGAAGTTGAAACTAAAGCGGGAAAGAGTAGTTTTGTCATAACTGCAGCTTCAGAGCTTATGGCAATTCTTGCTTTATCAAAAAATCTAGATGATTTAAAAACTAGAATCTCCAATATTATCATCGGTATAAATGAAAATGATCAATTTATTAAAGTAAGTGATTTAAAAATAGAAGATGCTTTAACAATGCTTTTAAAAGATGCTATAAAGCCTAATTTAGTTTTAACAACAGAAAAAGCTTTAGCATTTGTGCATGCAGGACCGTTTGCGAATATTGCTCATGGCTGTAGTTCTATTATCGCAAGCCAAATGGCATTAAAACTAGGTGATTATGTTATTACTGAGGCAGGCTTTGGTGCTGACCTTGGTATGGAAAAATTCTTAGATATTAAAGTACCTGTATTAGGTAAAAATGCCGATTTGGTTGTGATGGTTGTAACGCTTAAGGCACTTAAACTTCATGGTGGAGTTTTAGAAGAAAATTTACAATTAAAAAATATCGAAGCTTTATTAAAAGGTGTTTCTAATTTAGAAAAACATCTTGAAAACATTAAAAGTTACAATCTAGATTATGTGATTGCTCTTAATTTATATACAAATGATGATAAAGATGAAAAAGAGGCATTACTTAAATGGGCTAAAAGAAACGGTCATGAAATTGAAATTTCTGATGGTTACGATTTAGGTGGAAAAGGCGCAGTTGATCTTGCTAATTTAGTTGTAAAAAAATTAGAGGGAACCTCAAATAAGAAATTTAAAGAATTATATGATGTAAATTTAGATATAGATATTAAAATTAATATCATTGCTAAAAATATCTATGGGGCAAAAGAAGTGACATACTCTAAAAGAGCATTAAGAAAGTTAGAACTTTTTAAAGAAATGAAGTATCCTATCTGTATGGCAAAAACACCTTTATCACTAAGCGGTGATCCTTTATTAAAAGCACGCCCAAAAGATTTTATATTACATATATCAGATATTAAATTAAGTAATGGGGCAGAGCTTATTATTCCTTTAACAAAGGGAATAAATGTTATGCCAGGATTAAATAAAACACCAAGAGTACTCGATTTTCATATCAATAAAGAAGGTGAAGTTATATGATATTATTAGATGGAAAAATGGTTTCAGAAGAACTTAATTTGAAACTTAAAAATAAAGTAGATAGTTTTGATGTTAAGCCGCAATTAGATATTATTCTTATAGGTAATAATCCAGCGAGTTTATCATATGTTAAGGGAAAGAAAAAAGCAGCTTCACTTGTAGGAATAACTACAAATTTGCATCATCTAGATGAAAATATTTCACAAGAAGAAGTAGAACGATTAATCAATTCTTTAAATCAAGATGAAAAGGTAGATGGTATCTTATTACAACTTCCTATACCAAAACACTTAGATCAAGAATACTTAATGGATTTAATCGCTTATGAAAAAGACCCTGATGGCTTTCATGTTGTAAACCAAGGTAAGTTATTTCAAAAAAGAAAAACAATTTATCCAGCAACACCTAAAGGAATTATGACACTTCTTGATTATTATAATATACCTATTGAAGGTAAAAGTGTGGTTGTAGTAGGTAGAAGTAATATTGTTGGTATGCCTATTTCTAAAATGCTATTAGATAGAAATGCGACAGTGACTATATGTCATAGTAAAACTAAGAATATTAAAGAAATTACAAAAACAGCTGATATCTTAGTGGTTGCGATTGGTATCCCTAAATTTATTACCAAAGATATGGTGAAACAAGATGTTGTTTTAGTTGATGTAGGTATTAATAGGGTAGATGAGAAGTTAGTAGGAGATGCTGACTTTGATGAAATTAAAGATATCGCAAGTTATATTACACCAGTTCCTAAAGGTGTAGGTCCTATGACCATTCATAGTTTACTTTTTAATACAGTTTTACTATACGAAAGTAAAAATACTAAATAATAATATAAACATCAATGATCCTTAATAAGGGTCATTTTATTTTTTGGTATGATATAATAAAGTAAATTGATAACGTATGCAAAAAGGCAGGTAAAAATGAAAAGTTTTAGAACTCATTTAATTGATAAAACAGGAACAAAAGATGTTACCAAAGAATTACAAGAACTTATTATAAAAACTTCGCAAGCTAAAGGAAAACTTATTTTAGAAACAGGCGTTTATTTAACCTCAGCACTTTATTTAGAAAGCGATATGGAGTTTCACTTTGAGGATAACGCAACCTTATTAGGGACAACTGATGAAACTGCCTATAAGTTAGAAAAAACGCGTGTAGCAGGTATTGAAATGGATTGGTATCCAGGAATTCTTAATTGTAAAAATAAGGAAAATGTAGTTATTAGTGGAAATGGGTTTATTGATGGACAAGGTGAATATTTTTGGAATAAATATTGGGGATCTGATACTAAAAGTGGTATGAGAAAAGAATATGATGCTAAAGGGCTTAGATGGGCATGTGACTATGATTGTTTAAGGGTGAGAAATGTAGTTGTTAGTAACTCTAAAAATATAGTTTTAAAGGAGTTTAGTTCTAAAAAATCAGGTTTTTGGAATGTTCATGTTTTATATAGTGAACACATTCATATTGATGGTGTAAAGATATTATCATCAGAACTACATAGTCCTAGCACAGATGGTATTGATATAGATTCATCAAGTCATGTATTAATAGAAAACTGTGTAACATCTTGTAATGATGATAGCATATGCATTAAATCAGGTAGAGATTATGATGGTATTAGAGTAGCTAGACCATCGCATGATATTATAATTAGAAATTGTGAAATCTTATCTGGTTTTGGGGTAACATTAGGAAGCGAAGTTTCAGGTGGAATCTATAATATTAAAATTGAAAACTTAAAATATCATGGGACAGATTGTGGGTTTAGAATTAAGTCTTCTATTAATAGAAAAGGATACATAAAAGATATTTTTATTAATAACCTAGAAATGATTAATGTTAAGTATCTATTCCATATCTATCTTAATTGGAACCCGGATTATAGTATTTGTGAAATACCTAAGGATTATAAAGGAAACATAAAAGAGCATTGGAAGGTATTAACACAAAAAATTGATCCAAGTATTTCAAATACTATTGTAGAAAATATCTATATAAAAAACATTAAAGCAACAAATGAACCTAATTATAAAGGTATTAGTAGAGCATTTCATATAGAGGGGTTTAAAGATGTTCCTATAAAAAACTTAGTATTTGAGAATATGAATCTAAATGTGGCTGAGTACGGTGTGATTAATTATGTAAAAGAACTCCAATTTAAGGATACTCAAATTACAGTTTCATCTAAGGCAGATAAAAAGAATGACGATTACGATAATAGATAATGGGTCTTTAATTCGTATGAAAATTAATATTTTATGAGAAATCCCTTATTTAAAGGGTTTTTTTATATAATGACAATGGATGCACAATGATAATAATTAAAATAATAAAAAATAATATTTTATAATTTTATATTGACAAAAAATAATTTAAGGTATATAATAGTTTTAAATTTAAGAAAGAGGTATAGGGAGTGAAAAACTTAATTGAAGTAAAAGGCCTAACTAAAAAGTATGGCAATGTTGAAGCACTAAAAGGCGTTAACTTAGAATTAACTAGTGGTAAAATTGTTGGTTTATTAGGACCTAATGGTTCAGGTAAAACTACAATTATTAAAATACTAACAGGACTATTAAAACAATATGAAGGCGAAGTTCTAATTGATGGTAATCCAATCAGCAATCTATCAAAAGGTCTTATTTCATATTTACCAGATCAAATCTATTTTGAAAAATGGATGAAAATTACAGATGTAGTAAAATACTTTAGTGATATGTACGGGGACTTTAATCAAGAAAGATTTAATATTTTAATGGAAAAATTTAAAATCCAAGATCGTACTTATATTAAAAAACTTTCTAAGGGAAATCAAGAAAAATTACAATTAGCACTTATTTTATCTAGAGATGCTAAAATTTATATTTTCGATGAACCAATTGGCGGTGTAGACCCTGTTGTTAGAGAAATCATTTTAGATACAATTTTAAATAATCATAATAAGGATGCATTAATTATTTTATCTACTCACCAAATCTATGATGTTGAAGAATTATTTGATGAAGTTATCTTCTTAAAATATGGAGAAGTTGTTTTACATAAACCAACTAAAGAAGTAGTAGAAGAATACAACATGAATTTAAATGAAGCGTTCAAGGAGGTATTTAGAAATGCTTTTTAAACTAATTAAACATGAATTAAAGTCATCTTATAGAAACTATGTTCCGATATTTGTAGCTGTATTGATTGCTACTGGATTCGTGGCACTAAGTATTTCAAATGAAAGCATTAATGGTATTGGTCTTTCATTTATGATAGCAATGGGTTTAGTTTTTTCTTTATTTATATTAATGTTTGTTAATATATCTAAATCATTAGGAGATAGAATGTTTGGTAAACCAGGTTATTTATTATTCACTGTTCCTGCTAGCACAAAAGATGTAGTTTTATCACGTATTATTGCTAACTTCTTATGGGTTTTAGCATCAACAATTATTTCTATGTTACCTATTGCGGTATTTATATTGATGATTCAAGGCATCGCTAATAAACAAGAAGGTGGAGCATCATTCGATGCATTTGAAATCTTATTAGCAGTCTTAGGAATAACTAAAGAAGCAAACTTCCTTGATATTATGGTAGCTGTTATAGAAAAAATGATGACTTTCTTACACTTAATTGCGGCAATGTTTGTTGCCTTTACAGTGTCACACACAGCTTATCGTGGTGATAAGAAAAAATTAGTTCAAATAGTTATTTTTATTGTACTCGTGACTGCCGTTAATTTATTCTTAGGAAGCTCTTTATTCAAGCCAAGTCAAACAGCAACCGGACAAATATTGGTAAGCACAACTCTTCAAAAAGGTTATGCAATTATATTTGGTGTACTTTACACATCAGCGGCATTCTTTGGATCAGGTTATTTAATTGATAAGAAATTAGAATTACAATAATATATTAAATAGAATAGGCTTAAAGTTTTTAGATATCAATCTTTTAACTTAGAGCCTATTTTTTTATCTATAAATATAAAAAACAAGGATTTTAGTCCTTGTTAAGTTATATATCAATTTATTCAAATATTTCATCAAAGGAAACAGCATTTACCGTAACACCAGGTGTTAAACTTAGTAGTTTTGAAACCGGGCAATGCTTATGTGCTTTTTCTGCCAAAAACTTAGCTTCTTCAAGTGTGAAGCCTTCTACAGCCATATATGCTACTGGTTTAAATATTAGTCCTTTGGGAACATCTTTTTCTAAATCAACTTCAACACGTACATGAATTTTATTAGTTTTACCACTTAAGTTTAAAATGCTTCTGGCTGTAGCGTTTAAACATGCTGCCCAAGATAATGCTAATAGTTCTTCTGGGTTAGTTCCTTTTTTTTCACTTGTAAGTGGGGCAAGCGTTACTTCTAAACCATCTTTAGTATAACTTTCACCATTTGTTCCATATTTATTATAGGCAATTGCCTTATACATACTCATAGATATCACTCCTTGTTTATATTATAAGAATAAATGAAAAAAAAGGGTTAAATTTGATTGAAAAGGTGCAATTTTGATAATAAAATGATAAAATAAGAGTGCAAAATTCAAAGGAGGGTCTTAATATGAATATTTGGCATGATATTAATCCAAAAAGAATAAGCCCAAACAAATTTATTGCCTGTATAGAAATTACTAAAGGTAGTAAAAAGAAATATGAATTAGACAAAGAAACAGGAATGATTATTTTAGATAGAGTGTTGTTTACATCTACACACTATCCTGCAAATTATGGATTTATACCATTAACATATGCAGGTGATAATGACCCTTTAGATGTTTTAGTTTTATGTCAGGAAGATATTGAACCAATGAGTTTAGTAGAATGTTATCCAATAGGTGTTTTAAAGATGATTGATTCAGATGAAGTTGATGAAAAAATTATCGCAATACCTCTAGGGGATCCATCTATGACACAATATAAAGATTTAAAATCTTTGCCACATCATTTATTATCAGAAATGAGTCATTTTTTTGAAGTGTATAAATCACTTGAAGGTAAAAAAACTTATATTCTAGATATTGAAGGAAAAGATGAGGCACTCCAGATTATTGAAAATGCTATGGAAAATTATAATAAGAAGTTTAAATAAGAAAGAGAGATATACCAATGGGAAGAGCGTTTGAAGTTAGAAAAGTTGCGATGGCTAAAACAGCAGCAGCAAAAAGTAAAGTTTATGCAAAATTCGGAAGAGAAATTTATATGGCCGCAAAATCAGGAACTCCTGATCCAGAGTCAAATGCAAACTTAAAGAGAATTATTGAAAAGGCTAAGAAAGAACAAGTCAGCGCTGACGTTATTAAAAGAGCTATTGATAAAGCTAAAGGCGGAAGTGATGAAAACTATAATGAAGTAAGATATGAAGGTTTTGGTCCAGGAAATAGTATGTTTATTGTTGACTGTTTAACAGATAATGTGAATAGAACGATTGCGGAAGTTAGAAATTGCTTTACTAAAACAGGCGGTAAAATAGGGGTATCAGGATCAGTGTTACACCAATTTGAACATGCATCAGTCTTTAAAGTAGTAGGAACTGAAGATGAAATATTAGAAGTTTTACTAGAAAATGATGTCAACGCAAGCGATGTAGAAGTAGAAGAAGATAATGTTATTATTTATGGGGCACCAAGTGATTTTTATCAAATTAAAACAGTTTTAACTAATGCTAAAATAGAAATATTAGAAGAAGAATTAACATGGTTACCAATTACTACAGCAACTTTATCAGAAGAAGATGAAAATCAAAAATTTGAACGTCTAGTAAATATGTTAGATGAATTAGATGATGTTCAAAATGTTTATCATAACGTTATATAATATAAAGTAAACTAATCTTGAAAAGGGTTAGTTTTTATTTTTATATCCACGATTCAATTAAAACTATACATGTAAAAGGGATAGTCAAATAAATTAATCTTAACATATAGCGAACTTTCTATTTATAACTAACTTCTACATTTATATTTTGCTTAGTGTACTTAAAGATTTATGTTATAATTAAAGTACATTAGGAGGCGATACGATGAGTTTAAAATCATTTGATAATGAACTATTTTTAAGTATAGAAAAAGAAGGATTAAGACAAGAGGAACATATAGAACTAATAGCATCTGAAAACTTTGTTTCAAAAAATGTATTAGAAGCCCAAGGATCTGTTTTAACTAATAAATACGCAGAAGGTTATCCAGGTAAAAGATATTATGGTGGATGTGAAAATGTAGATGTTGTTGAAACACTTGCGATTAATAGATTGAAACAAATTTTTGATGCAAACTATGTCAATGTACAACCTCATTCAGGATCACAAGCAAACGCTGCCGTATACCAAGCATTATTAGAGCCTAATGATGTCATTTTAGGTATGTCACTTGATGCTGGAGGACATTTAACACATGGGTATAAACTTAATTTTTCAGGAAGAAATTATAAAGCTTACTCATACGGATTAAACAAGGAAACTGAATTAATTGATTATGATGAATTAAGAAAAATAGCTTTAGAAGTTAAACCTAAAGTCATAGTTGCAGGAGCGTCTGCTTATTCTAGAATTATAGACTTTAAAAAGTTTAGAGAAGTTGCTGATGAAGTAGGTGCTTATTTATTTGTAGATATGGCACACATTGCTGGACTGGTTGCTGCTAAACTGCACCCATCACCAATGCCATATGCTGATGTTGTTACATCGACTACTCATAAAACCTTAAGAGGTCCTCGTGGGGGAATTATTTTAACAAACAAGGAAGATATTGCTAAAAAAATAGATAAAGCGGTTTTTCCGGGTGTTCAAGGTGGGCCATTAATGCATGTGATTGCTGCTAAGGCTGTTTCATTTAAAGAAGCATTAGATCCTTCTTTTAATCTATACCAACAACAAGTTCAAAAAAATGCTAAGATATTAGCTTCTGAACTTTCAAAGTTAGGATATAGAATTATTTCTAAGACTACTGATAATCATATGGTTTTGGTTGATGTTAAATCTAAGTTGAATATTACAGGTAAAAAAGCAGAAGATATTTTACATGAAGTCAATATTACATGTAATAAAAATAGCATTCCTTTTGATACAGAAAAACCTGCATATACAAGTGGTATTAGATTAGGTAGCCCTGCTATGACTACTAGAGGATTTAAAGAAGAAGAGTTTAGAGTGATTGCACATTTAATAGATGATGCTTTAAATAATAGAGATGATTTAGAAAAATTATTAGAGATTAAAAAGGAAGTACTTAGATTAACAAGTCAATTTCCTTTATATAAATAAAAAATAAGGAGGTGCCTATGATACAAAAAACTAGGGAAATTCCTGATGGAAAAAAGGTATTGAAAAAACTACCTATTTTGCATTACCTGGATGCTGATTATTTATACTATCCAATTACTAATCAAAGATGTCCAGAAGGGGAAACTTGTGTTATTATGGGACAGTTTGTCAAAGTTGGGGAAGAAATTGGAGTTAGAAAAGGTGCGTTTTTTGAACAACCTATACATGCAACCGCAAGCGGTGAAATTATGGGATATGAAAAGAAAATGGATCAAAGTGGACGTTTAGTAGATTGCTTAATTGTTAAAAATGATAAGAAATATGAACTTCATGAATCTATCTATGATAGAACAGATGAAGAAATTATGAATCTTACTAAACAAGATTTTATAGATATTGCTAAAAATTCAGGATTAGTTGGATTAGGTGGAAGTGGTTTTCCTACTTATATTAAACTGAATGCTAAACATCCAGTGGATATTGTGGTTGCTAATGGTGTTGAGTGTGAACCTAATTTAATTAGTGACTATGAAATATTAATGCGCCATCCTGAAGAAATGATTCTAGGGCTTATATATTCTATGAAAGCAGTAGGTGCCAAAAAAGGTATTATTGCTATTAAAGAAAAGAATAAAGAATTAGAAGCTAGATTAAGTTTTGCTATTAAAGATTTCCCACAATATGATTTAAAGGTTAAACTTGTAGGGAATTACTACCCACAAGGATGGGAACTAGAAACAATTAAAAGTGCTACAGGTATAAAAATACCACAAGGTAAGATTACTTCTGAATATGGCATTATTAACTTTAATGTTTCAACTTTAGTAAGTTTATATCATGCCGTAAAAAAAAGATTACCAGTCTTAGAAAGATTCTTTACTATTAGTGGCGATGGTGCACATAATAAAAACTTTAGAGTAAGAATTGGTACTTCGATAGAAGAACTTTTAGAACTTGCTGGTGGATACAAAGATTTAGATCTTAATAAGACATTAATAGTTGGAGGTCCAATGATGGGAACAAGCGTTTCTTCAAGTGACCTAGTTTTAACACATACAATGACAAGTTTAATTATTAATAATGAAGTAGTAAGAGAAGAAGAACCTTGTATTCATTGTGCGTCTTGTGTATATTCATGTCCTGTTGAAATTCAACCAGTACAAATTATGAATGCTTTTAAAAGAAAAGATACTGGTTTTTTAGTTGATTTAGCAGTCAATAAATGTATTGAATGCGGGTTATGTTCTTTTGTATGTCCTTCTAAAATTCATTTAACTGACTACATGAGAAAAGGTAAAGCCTTACTTAAAACAGGGGGACAGTAAAATGAATGTTCGTATAACAAATCAAACAAGTCCATATATTAGAAAAGACACAAGTACTAAAAGAATGATGGTGGATGTTTTAATTGCTTTAGTACCGGTTGTTGTATTTGCTATTTATAAAAGTGGAATGAGTGCTTTAACAAGATTGATTGTATCAGTTTTACTATCTGTTTTATTTGAAGCAACCTATATTTTATTATTTAAAAGAGTAGAGGGGAAAAGTTTTTTAGATAAAGTTAAAAAAAGATGGGAAACATATACCATTAATAATATAACTGCACCAGCTGTTACAGGACTTATTTTAGGATTATTATTACCAGATAAAATTTCATTTTATGTCATTGTGATTGCATCCTTTTTTGCAATATTTGTTGCTAAAATGTTTTTTGGTGGTTTAGGCAATAATCTTTTAAACCCTGCAGCATTCGGTAGACTATTTGCTGGTTTTGCTTTAACTGCGCTCTTTGCAACAAGTGCATATTCAGCAATAGATGCTGTGAGTGGGGCAACTGCTTTATCTTTAGAGTTTCCCAAGGTATTAGAAACTTATAGTTTACTTGATATGATCATAGGAAACATTCCTGGTGCTATGGGCGAGATTAATAGTATTGCAATACTTATAGGTGGTGTGTATTTACTTATAAGAAGATCTGCAGATTATAGACCGATTTTATCTGCAACATTAGCTTTTCTAGCTTTATTAATCCCAGCCGCTTTTATCATTCAAGAAAATTATTGGTTAGAGTTTATTGTTTATCATATATTTAGTGGTGGGTTATTATTTGGATTGTTCTTTATGGTAACAGATCCTGTTACATCGCCAATTACTAGACCAGGTAGATGGATTTATGGGATGATTATAGGAGTTTTAGTATTCTTAATTAGAGTATTTGGTGCGTATCCTGAGGGGGTTGCGATTGCCTTACTTATAGGAAATATTTTAGTACCTTTAATAGATTATCCTAAATGGGCAACTAATAAATATACTAAAAAATTCTACATTGGTTATGGAGTATCATTAGCGGTTGTTGTTATATCAACTATTCTAGTATTAGGAGGATGGGTGATATGAGTCAAAATAAAAAATCTTTAGTTATCTTAGGACTAATTATCACTTTAAGCATTCTTATTACTGTTCTTTGTTATATTCTTATTAATCCTTTAGTAACTACTAAAGAAAAAAATACCATGAAAAAAGAAATTCAAGGCTATTTAAATGAAGAACTTATTTTCAATGATTTAGATATACTTAAAATAGATAATAAAGATATGCCAAGTATTAAAGCGAAGGCTATTTTGCTAAACGAAAGTAAAGTGGTTGGATATTATTTTAAAGCTTTAGAAGAAAACAGTTTTGGTAGGATAGAACTTATTTTAATTACAGATAAGAGCGATAAAATTATCAAAACAGAAATAACTATTTTAGAACAAACAATGTATCAAGAAAATACTAAAAATGCTGCCTTAGCTTATAAAGGAAAGCAACTAGACAAACTAGTGGATGCAAACAGTGGGGCAACCTCAGTCAGTATTCATACATTAGATAGTCTCATTCGTGATATAAGTGATGCGAATAGTAGAATAGAAAAAGTAGCAGTTAAACCTTATGAAAAATGGTTTTCAAATGATTATGTTATCAGTGAAACTCAAACAGATGTGACAAAAACCATTAAAAAGGTAGAAACTATTTTAAATCAAGGTAAAGTTTATACAATAGAAAAATCAGGTATTGGTGAAGATGGAAGTCAAGCTAGTAGTATTCAAGCAGTTATCCTACTTGATAGTGAAGGTAAAATCTTAGGAGTTGAACTACCATTAGACAATTATCATCATACTAAGGGTGGTTATTATGATGGTGTTTTAGAATATGCTAAGACCTTTATTAATAAAGTCATTAGCAGTATTACAGACAGTGATACAGCACCATCACAAGCAAATGAACCAGGTAATACGAGAAGATTGTTACTAAATATGATAAGAGAAGTAAGAGACTATGAGGGAGATAAATAATCATGAAAAAAGAAAATATTAAATTATGTATTGGATTTGGTTTAATGGCTTTAATTTCAGTACTATTAGTAGTTATTTATCAAAATTTTATGCCCACGACAAAAGTAGATAAATTATTTTCTCAAAAAGTAGTTTTATCAGAAAAAGAATATCTTAAAGAAGGTAATTTAATTTACAAACAAAATGTTGAATCAAAGTTTGGTAAAAAACTGGGTACACTCTATTTTACTGAAACTAAAAATGGCTTTGGTAGTATAGAATTATTTGTAGCATTTGATACAAATGATAAAGTATTAGTAAGTGATAATAAAATAGAACAAACACAAAGTTATATTAAACAAGTAAGAGAATATATTCTTAAAAATTACCAAGGTATTTATTATGAAAATGTTGAGTATGTTGATGGCGCAGCAGGGGCCACTACTATTGGCGTGAGTAGAAACACAGTTAAACAAACAGTTCAAGAAGTGATTAATTACCATTATGGATTAAATAAGAACTATATTGAAGAACTTCTAGGTGAAACATATGAAGTTGTTGGAGAAATTAGTAAGGATAAAAATGTAGTTATCACAAAGGTTAAAACAGGAAATACTGAATATACAGTTTATCAATATACCGCAAATGGTCTTGCCTTAAATTCTAATGAAGACATTACATTATTAATTGCTTTAGATGGTGACAAAATAATTAAAAAGGCCTTGTTGCCAAGTGATTTATACAAACATAGTGGTGGCAATTGGAAAGAACATTCAGATAAGTATGTATCTGGATTAATTGGAAAAAGCATCGATCTAGAATTACCAGAACCAAGTGGGGCTACTAATTCAACTACCCTGATTAAAACAATGATTGAAGTGATTCAAGGGGTGGTAAAATGAAATATGATTATTTAAAGAATCAAACTTTTGCAGTTTTCTTTAGCATGATGCCTATTTTACTTATCGCAACAAGTTTTGAAAAAGGGCTTATTTCAGCAATTATCTTATTTGTTATCTCTATAGTGACAACCCTTATTGCCTATTTTTTAAAAGACAATTTAAAAGGCACGCATAGAACATATGCTTATATCATATTAGTTGCGATGCAAATGACGATTGTTGGGTTATTATTAAAATTAGTATTACCTAATGATATTACAAATTCAGGACTTTATTTATCACTTTTCATTATTAATATAGTAGTGATCGGTTATGCAGAATTAGTCTCAGATCGTATGATAAGTTTAAAAAGAAATATACAAACAAGTTTATTAACATTTATAGTTATTTTAATTGTTTCTCTTTTAAGAGAAGTGCTTGGAACAGGTAGTATCCAATTTAGTTTAATTGCTCAAAATAGCATTTCTATTTTTGATAGTAAATATGCAATAAGTTTATTAGTTGATATTTCAGGAGGCTTTATTATAACTGGGATTGTTGCAGCTATTGCATTTGCCTTATTTTCAAAAAAGGAAGGTGAAGGAAAATGATTTTTACATTTATTGCGACGATTTTGAGTGCCTTATTCTATCAAAATGTTGTTTTAACTAAAACAGCTTTGACAGAAGACAGTTTAAAGGATGAAACAAGGATTGTTCCAGTTTTAAAGTATAGTGGATGTGTTTCATTATTCACATTAGTTATTTTTCTAGTTTCATATCCTATTTATCAATATGGTTTAAAACCTTTTGACTTAGGATACTTTAATTACTTATTAGTAGTATTGTTAATGGTAGGGCTACATGCATTAATTACGTACTTACTTAATAAAAAGAATAAGGATCAGTATAAGGAGTTAATATCTAATATGATATTAAACTCAGCAGTGATATTTATTACCTTGATGTCATATCAAGAAAACTCATTTTTAAGTGCACTAGCAGTTGTGTTGGGCTCACTTTTAGGTTATATGGGTGTGATGGTATTATTAACAACAATTCAAGTAAGACTAAAAACAGCTCCAGATAGTTTAGTGATTAAGGGATTACCAATGCTTTTAATTATATTAGGTGTAATGGCAGTTGCCTTTAGAGGTCTTGCAGGAATATTTTAAGGGGTGTGTGATGACAAAAAAAATCAATCTTATTATACTCATCTTACTTTCTTTTATATTGTCATCTTGTCAAAAAGTAGAAAGATTTAGAGGAACTTTTTCAACTATGGGCACTGCAGTTTCAGTGACTATAGATTTAGAAATTAAAGAAGCATATGAAAAACATTATAAGTTTATTGAAGACACATTTGATTTTTATCATGTTTTAGCAGATAATGAAACAGATAAAATCAAGTTAGATTCTAATTCGTTATATCAATTAACATCAGAAAATAACGTTTATAAAATAAATAGCAAAATAGCAAGTTCAGATAATTTAGAAGAGACTTTTGAAGTTCAAAAAGAATTATATGAGTTAGTTTATTTTGGCTTATTAATGGAACAAGAAACAGTAATTGATGGCGTGCAATATTTTTCTATTTCACTTGGAAATATTATTGATAAATGGAAAAGTGTGATTAGAGAAAAAAATGATTTAACACAAGAAGAAATTAATGATAAAATTAATAAAATAAAAAGTGAAATAGAAAAAATAGAAGAAGTAAATAGACCAATAATCATAAAAGAAGCAGAGGGTAAATATTTTTTAACTATTAAAAAAGGCGCTAAAATTGATTTAGGTGCACTCGCTAAAGGTTATGCCTTAGAACTTGTTAGAAAATATTTAGAAGAACAAAAAGTTACCAGTTATCTAATTAGTGCAGGTTCAAGTTCAATGATTATGGGTAGTAATTATAAAAAAACTAGTAAGAAGTATTTAATTGGACTTGTAGATCCTTTAAAAACAAAAGAATACTACGGAACAGTTGAACTAGAGAATAACGGTATTACAACCAGTGGAAACCATGAACAATTTGTTGAATTTATTAAAGGTGATGAAAAACAAATATATCATCACATAGTTTCTCCAAAAGAAAAAATGCCACTTAATTACTATCATACAGTGACTTTGATTTCAAAAGATGTAGCAAAAGCAGATGCATTAACAACTGCTATGTTTAATATGCCAAAAGAAGTATTGGATAAATTCATTAAAGAAAACCAGTATGAAGTCATATATTATGAAAATAATGAAAGGGCAGCAACACTTCACATAAACACTGACAAATATCAATTTAAATGGTCAGAATAAGATGAAAAAATATTTAAAAGATATTGTAGTCATTAGCATAGTGTTAGTCATTGCGTTAGTTATTTATTTAGTGACTATACCTACTAAAAAAGAAGGATCACAAGCAATTGTTTATTATAGAAATAAAATACTTTCAACAATCGATTTTAATACCAATAAAATTAATATAACAAATGTTGAAGAAGGTTATCCAGTGATTAGTGATACAGATGAACCTAATATAAAGCAAATAATTGTCCTAGGCGATTATAAAGTAGATAATAAAAAAACATTAGTCTATATAGATGTTGATTTTAATTTAAAAAGGATTAGAATAAAGAAAGATGAGTCACCTTATCAAATAGCTGTTAATAGAGGTTGGTATGATGGTAATGGACTACCGCTTATATCAGCTCCTAATAGTATCAGTATTATTTTTGAAGATTCATTAGTGGATGGTGCAGTATGAAAGATTTAAAAAAAATGGTCATTCTTTCTAATCTGCTTGCTATCTCAATTATTTTAAGTATTTTAGAAGGGTTTTATCCGATTATACCCGTACCTTCTGCAAAGATAGGGTTTGCAAATATCATTACGCTACTTGTCTTTTATATGTATGGTTTTAAAGAGGCTTTTATCATTACTATTTTTAGAGTAGTATTGGTTGCTTTATTATCAAGATCCTTTTCTATTACCTTTATGATGGGGTTAGCTGGAGGTATCTTATCTGTTATAGTGATGCAAGTGATAAAAAAACTTAAGTTTAATATGATTACTGTAAGTGTTATGGGTTCTATTTTTCATGCAATTGGACAAATACTTATAGGCACACAAATACTTGCGACCACTATACTTTATTTATATTTACCAGTGATGTTATTAACAAGTATTCCAGCAGGTATTCTTACTGGAATTATCTCGTTAAAATTACTTAAAACTGGGTTTATCCAAAGTTTACAAAAAAGTAAAAAAATTGTAGAAGAAAAAGAGGAAGAAACAAATGATTAAAAATATAGAACACGCAACAGTTTTTAGCTTCAAAGATGAAGTGGTATATCAAAAAGGACAAGTTGTAAGTAAAACCTTGTCACAAAATAAAAATGTAAGCTTAACTGCTTTTGCATTTGATAAAAACGAAGGATTAACTAAACATAAATCTCCTGGAGATGCCTTAGTAACTATTCTTGAAGGAAGTGCAGTGATTGAAATTGGTGATGAAATATTTGAATTAACAGAAAACCAATCTATCATTATGCCAGCTAATGTGGCACATGCCTTATTTGCAAAAGAACAGTTTAAAATGTTATTAACTGTTATCTTTCCGGAAAAATAAGTAATGGCAAAATTAGCAGGACATACATTCTTAGCTACACTAGGAAAGAAAAGACTAAGACCTGGTGGAATAAAAGCTACCCAATGGCTTTTAAAAGAGGCTAAGCTTAACTCTAGTTTAAAAGTTTTAGAAGTTGCTTGTAATATGGGAACGACGTCAATTGAAATGACTAAAAAGTATAATCTAAATCTTACAAGTTGTGATATAGATAAAAATGCTTTAGAAATAGCTAAAGCAAATGCTAAAAAAAAGAAAGTATCTCATAAAATTAATTTTGTTTATGCAGATGCTCTTAATCTTCCATTTGAAGATGAAAGCTTTGATGTTGTGATTAATGAAGCAATGCTTACTATGCAAAATGATAAAAACAAAGAAAAAGCGATTAGCGAATATTATAGAGTCTTAAAAAAAGGTGGCATGCTTTTAACACATGACGTTTGTTTAACAAAAGATGATGAAACCTTTAATAAAGAAATTAAAGCAAACCTTTCAAGAGCAATCAATGTGCATGTTGAGCCACTTACAGTAAGTAAATGGACTGAGACTTTTGAAAAACAAAATTTTGATAAAGTAACAGAAATTAATGGGCCGATGTCACTTATGAAACCAACTGGTATGATTAAAGATGAAGGTTTTATAAATACATTTAGAATTATCAAAAGAGCATTGAAAAAGGAAAATAAAACTCAATTTTTTACAATGTTTAAAACGTTTAAAAAATACAAAAAAGAATTAGGATATATAGCAGTGGCAAGCATAAAATAAAACTATTGCTTAAATAAATAACTAATGATATAATATCAATTGGTTAAACTTACTATGACTATATGTTATGGCGGAAGGAGAAATGAAAATGAAAAAAGGAATTCATCCAGAATACCACGTTGTTACAGTTGCATGTGCTACATGTGGAACTGAACATGAAGTGGGAACAACTGCAAAATCAATAAGAATTGATACTTGTGGACATTGTCACCCATTCTATACAGGATCACAAAACTTCACGGTTGCTGCTGGTCGTGTAGACAAATTCAACAAACGTTACGGTATCGATAAAAACAAAAAATAAAAATAATAAAACGCGATTAGCTTCGCGTTTTTTATTTAAACAAAATATAAAAAATAAGTCATTATTAAGATAATAATACATGATATAATAGGTTAAGTAATATTAATTGGGAGGATGTTTATGTACCATACTTATAATAAAGGATTTATAGAAGTAGTATGTGGACCTATGTTCGCAGGTAAAACAGAAGAACTGATACGAAGAGTAAAAAGATTACAATATGCTAAGCAAAACGTATTAGTATTCAAGCCTAAAATAGATAATAGATATTCTAATAAAGAAGAGATTACTTCTCATAATCTGTTATCAGCTCAAGCTATTCTAATTGATAATAGTCAAGATATTTTAAAACATATTAAAGAAGATACACACGCTGTTGTAATTGATGAAGCTCAGTTTTTAGATGATGGTGTCATAGATTTAGCAGATGAATTAGCTGATAGAGGCATAAGAGTCATTATTGGTGGTTTAGATAGAGACTTCAAAGGTAAGCCATTTGGACCCATGCCGCAATTATTAGCGATTGCAGAATTTGTCACAAAACTTACAGCAATCTGCGTTGTAAGTGGAGAACCAGCGACAAGAACCCAAAGATTAATTAATGGAAAACCTGCCAAAAAAACAGATCCAATCATTATTGTAGGAGCTAAAGAACAATACGAACCTAGATCAAGACATTTTCATGAGATAGAAAAATGAACATTCATGAAAAATTTATGCTAGAAGCTTTAAAAGAAGCCAAAAAAGCATATAAAAAAATGGAAGTTCCTGTTGGAGCTGTTGCGGTATTAGATGGAAAAATTATTGCTAGAGCACATAATAATAGAGAAACTAAACAAAAATTTAGTGGACATGCAGAATTTATTGTAATGGAAAAGGCTTCAAAGAAGGTTCAAAGTTGGAGATTAAGTGAAGTTTCTATTTATGTCACATTAGAGCCTTGCCTAATGTGTGCTGGAGCATTAATTCAATCAAGAGTAAAAGCACTCTATTATGGCAGTAAAGACTTGAAATCAGGCTCTATTGATAGTATAATAAACTTGCAAGAGTTACCGTACAATCATAAAATAGAATATGAAAGTGGTATTTTAGCAGAAGAATCAACTGAATTATTAAAAAGATTTTTTAGAGAATTAAGGGAAAATAAGAAATAATACTCCTATGAAGCATCGTCATTCAATAGTAAGACGTGAAACTGGTCAGGTCTTGATTGAAGCAGCCATAAGCATTCTGCTATGTGGATGGCGATGCTTGATGGGAGTATTTTTAATAATAAGGGAGGATGTAGTATGTTAGAACTAAAAGATATTACAAAAATTTATAAATCTAAAAAGGGTGAAGATGTAAAAGCGTTAGATGGTATTAACTTAGTATTTTCTGGTAAAGGAATGGTTTTTGTAGTTGGAAAATCAGGATCAGGAAAGTCAACATTACTTAATATTATAGGTGGTTTGGATAAATATTCAGAAGGTGACTTAGTAATCAAAGGAAAGTCTACTAAAAATTTTAGTCAAAAAGACTTTGATTCATATAGAAATACAATGATTGGCTTTGTTTTTCAAGAATATAATATTTTAGAAGAGTTTACAGTTGCACAAAATATCGGACTAGCTTTAGAACTTCAAGGAAAAAAAGCTACTTCAGAGTCTGTTAGTAGAATATTAGAACAAGTTGATTTAGTAGGGTTTGGTAATAGAAAGCCAAATGAATTATCTGGAGGTCAAAGACAAAGGGTTGCGATTGCCCGTGCATTATTTAAAGAACCAGAAATTATTATGGCAGATGAACCAACAGGTGCGCTTGATAGTGCTACAGGAAAACAAGTTTTTGAAACATTAAAAAAACTATCTAAAGAAAAATTGGTTATTGTTATTTCACATGATCTTGATTTTGCTAGAACTTATGGTGATAGAATTATTGAATTTAAAGATGGAAGAATAGTAAGTGATGAAACAAAAACAATTACCTCAGATTATTCTATTGAAAAAATAGTATTAGAAGACAATCAAATTTTAATTGAAAAAGGATATAAATTAACAAAAGAAGATTTGAATATTATTAATGATTACTTAGATAAAATTAAAAGTGAAAGTCCAATAATTAAAATCAATAAAGCTAAACAAGAAAAGCAGTCAAAGTTTACTCAAACAAAACAAGTAACTAATAAGGAAGAACACGAATCATATCAACTAATTAAATCTAAATTACCTTTTAGCAAATCATTGAAAATGGCATTAAGCTCTCTTAAACATAAAAAAATAAGACTTTTCTTTTCTATTTTTTTAGCAGCAATAGCCTTTTCATTTTTAGGTATGGCAACAACCGCATCCTTTTATAATAAAGAAACAGTAGCCTTAAATTCATTAAAAAATAAACAAAAAGAATTATTTCTAAAACACACATATAGTAGTATATATCAGCCTAAAATAGGACTTGGTGCAGATAACATACTTTTAGAAGAAATTAAAAATATGGATAGTGAATTAATTACTAAATATGTATACTTTCAAGGGCGCCAGCATGCAAATTTTTATCCAGAAAGCCCCGAAGACAGACTAGACACATACGGACAAGATTTATATTACTCTTCAAATACTTCTGGAATGGTTAATTTAACAAAAGAAGAAGTAGAGAAATTAGGATGGACATTAGTTGGAAATATGCCTGAAAATTCAGAAGAAGTCGTTATTACAGATTTAATATATGAAGGTTTTTTAAAAAAAGGATATTATAATAAAGATACTAAAGTGAGAATAAATTCGGAAGAAGATATTATTGGTGAAAAATTAAAACTTTATATGGATATGGGCAATCAAGAAGAATATCTAATAGTAGGTGTGATAGATACGCATCTTAAAGATGATAAATATGACGATATAAAAAAACTTAAACCTAATATCGATGATGATTTTTTTGAATTAATAAAAAAAAATAATTATAATAATTATGTTCAAAATACACCGAGAAATTTACTCATTGTAAATAAAAATCAAATTGAAAAAATAAAGCAAAAAGGACTAAAATTACGAGAACAAGGACTAAATAATAAGTATAATGTTATAGTTATGGATCCTGTTAAGTATGAGTATTATGGAGCTGGTGGAAAAAAAATCACTACTTTGCCAAGTGACAAAAACTCGTATATTAAACAAGTGAGTCTTGCTAATTTATACCATCAAGAATTTAAGGATGATCCAGAATTTTTAGATACAGTAAATCAAATTTTTGATGATATGACGCTTGAACAGATGTCAAAAGAATTAAACCAAAAGTTTACTGATAAAAAAACTGCTATTACAGAATATCTTCGTGTGTCATTTGCTTTGAGAACTATAAACACAAATTTCTCAAAACAAAGAGAACTTTGGGAATTAGTTAAAACCAACTATTTGGAGTCTTCAGATATAAAGTTAGAGGAAGAAGAATTCATTTTAAGAGGACCTTATCAAATTGAAATAAAAAGATTTACCTTAAAACCGGTAGGCTTTATGTTTACAGAAGATGCTAATAGTCCAATGGCTCTTACACGTGAATTTATAAAAGAGAATTTAGATGCTTATGAAGCAGATGCGGTGATTGCTCTATCGGATAAAGCAATTAGTGATGATGTATTAAAAGGATTAATAAAAAGAAATTTTTCAGATGATTCTGACAAAATAACTGTTGAAAATCCTTCTTTAGCAATGGTTATTTTCTTTGATAAAATAATAGTTACTTTATCTGAAGTATTTTTATGGGTAGGAGTAGCATTTGCATTATTTGCATCATTATTAATGCTAAATTTTATTTCAACGAGTGTTTCATATAAAAAGCAAGAAATAGGCATACTAAGAGCAATTGGAGCAAGCAGTAGAGATGTCCAAGGCATTTTTATTAAAGAAGCTACTATCATTGCCTTAATAGAAGTCTTTATCGCAGTTGTTTTTACCACTGCAGTGATGGTTTATATCAATACGAATATTTATAATGCGGTATCTGTTAACTTTCTTGATTTTGGCGTTATTCAAATAGGGATTATGTTAATTATTTCATTGAGTGTTGCTTACTTATCAAGTGCAATCCCAGTTTTTGGTATCGCTAGGAAAAAACCAATAGACGCAATTAAAGGTAAATAATCAATCAAAAAAGTGTTATAGATAAAACTATAATGCTTTTATTTTTGTTAAACATCTTTAACGAAACTTAAAAAGAAATAGATAAAGACATAATAAATATAAAACTATGATATAATTTAAATGAAAAACTATTAAGAGATAACTTATATAAACGGAGGAAACTAAATGAAATTATTACCTAAAATATACAAAGGAATTACTGGAGAACCATTTAGAGTAGAAAACTATAAAGGAAATAAAATTGAATTTCATTATTTAGATGAAACACCGTTTCTAGCTAGATATGCATCAAAAGGAAAATTTGCTGTATGGACTTCTAATGGAATTGATTATAAATTATTAATTGAAAAAGGATATTACGAAACAGTTGAAGATTTATATAGTAATGAAGTGAATGAAATCTGGTTAGATTTTATGACTTTCGCATACGGTATACAAGCTAAAGTAACTAAAAAATATAATCTATTTCTTTTAATAGCAGTTTTAGTTGCCTTAGGTGCCACTATTTTATTAAGCCAAGTAATTAATAATGATATGATTGCTTTTTCAATTGGTATGGCGATTTTATTTGTTCCTATGTTACTTGCTACTAGAAAACAACAAAAAGAAATCGGAACAGCAATTAGAGAAGAAAATGTTAACTCAACACAAAAAATTAAAGATGTATTAGGTGAGAAACGTTTTGAAGATTTATTAACTGCTCAACAAGCTTACTATGATAAATATTTTGCATTTGAAGAAGAAGAAACTACAAATGAAGATGAAGAAGTAAAAGAAATAGAAGTAGTAGATGCTGAATTAGTAGAAGATGAAGAAGCAGGAGACAAGACTGATGAACAATAATGCAATTAATGCAATTCGTTTTTTAGGGGTAGATGCTATTAATAAAGCTAATAGTGGACACCCAGGGATTGTTTTAGGTGCAGCACCTATGTTACATGTTTTATATACGAAACATTTAAACATAAATCCTAAAGATGATAAGTGGATAAACAGGGATAGATTTATTTTGTCTGCTGGACATGGTTCAGCTCTTTTATACGCAATCAATCATTTATCAGGATTTAAAGTGTCTATTGAAGATTTAAAAAATTTCAGACAAATCGGAAATACACCAGGTCACCCAGAGTATGGACATACACACGGTATTGAAACAACAAGTGGGCCTCTAGGACAAGGTATTTCTAATGCAGTAGGAATGGCGCTTGCTGAAACTCATTTAGCAGCTAAATTCAATAAACCAGAATTATCAATATTTGATCACTATACATATGTTTTATGTGGAGATGGTGATTTACAAGAAGGGGTTACCATGGAGTCTATGAGTTTAGCAGGACACCTTGGGCTATCTAAATTGATTGTTTTATATGATTCAAACGATATTCAGTTAGATGGAAAAACTTCTTTAGCTTATAGTGATAATGCTAAAAAGAAATTTGAAGCTATGGGGTGGCAACACTTATTAGTTACAGATGGTGAAGATTTAGAATCAATTGATAAAGCAATTAAAAAGGCTAAAAAAGAAACTGACAAACCTACTATTATAGAAGTGAAAACAATTATAGGTAGAGGTACTTCAATTGAAGGAACTAGTAAAGTTCATGGCGCTCCAATTGGACTTGAAGAAGCTAAAAAATTAAGAGAAAAATTACAATATAAAAATGAACCATTTGAAGTAGATCAAGAGGTTTATGATTTCTATAAAAAGAATGTTCTTAATAGAGGAAAAAGAGTTCAAAGCAAGTGGAACAAAGAGTTAGCACTTTATAAAGAACAATATCATAATGAATATGAACAACTAATGAACTACTATAGTCAGCCAGAAGTTGATTTATCTTTATTACCAACATATGAAAAAGGTTCAAAAGAAGCTACTAGAAATGTTAGTGGTAAAGTAATTGAATCGTTATCTAAAACATATACAAATTTAATTGGTGGATCAGCAGACCTTACCGCTTCTACTAAAGCTAAAGGTGCAGATGGTGATTTCACTAAAGAAAATAGATTAGGTAGAAATATTAACTTTGGTGTAAGAGAACATGCTATGGCATCAATTGCTAATGGTATGGTTTTACATGGTGGGTTAAAAGTATTTGTTGGTGGGTTCTTCGTATTTAGTGACTATATGAAACCAGCCATTAGATTAGCATCTATTATGCAAATACCAGTGACTTACGTATTTACCCATGATACGGTTGCTGTTGGGGAAGATGGACCAACGCATGAACCAATCGAACAATTAGTGATGTTAAGAAGTATCCCTAATCTTGTTGTATTAAGACCTGCAGATGCTAATGAAACAAAAATGGCATGGAAAATTGCGATGGAATCAAAAGATCATCCAACCGCAATTATATTAACAAGACAATCAGTTCCTAATTTAGAAACTTCTACTTATGAAGGAGTAAATAAAGGCGGATACATTATATCTAAGGAAGAACAAAAATTAGATGGTATTTTATTAGCATCAGGATCTGAAGTATCTTTAGCATTAAAAGCTAAAGAAATACTTAAACAAAAAAATATTGATATTAGAGTAGTAAGTATGCCTTCAATAGAGTTATTTGAAAAACAAGAAAAAGCATATAAAGACTCAATTTTACCAAAAGAAGTTAAAATATTAGCAGTAGAAATGGCTAGTCCTTTATCTTGGTACAAATATACTCAACATGTATATGGTATAAATACATTTGGAGTATCTGCGCCACTTGAAAAAGTATTAGAACATTTCGGCTATACACCACAAGATTTAGCAGATGGGTTTATTAAACTATAGAAAAGAAGTGTTTCACATGTATGATGGCATAGTAGTTGGAGGTGGACATGCAGGTATCGAAGCTGCATTAGCCTTAGCCAAAATGAATAAAAAAGTAGTATTAATTACAGGCGACTTAAATAAAGTCGCTTCTTTGCCTTGCAATCCATCCATTGGTGGACCTGCAAAAGGAATCGTTGTAAGAGAAATAGATGCACTCGGTGGACAAATGGCTAAGTCAGCAGACTTAGGCCAAGTCCAAATGAAGATGCTAAACGCATCAAAAGGACCTGCAGTTCGTGCTTTAAGAGCTCAAATAGATAAAAAGAAGTATCCTAAAATCATGTCTGATCTGATTAAAACAACTAAAGGATTAGATTTATTAGAAGAGTTAGTAGATACTTTAATTATTGAAAATAATGAAGTAAAGGGAGTTTTACTTCAAAATGGAAATAAAGTTTATAGTAAAACAGTTATTATTACAACAGGAACATATTTAGCGAGCCAAGTTTTAATAGGAAATGAAAAAACACCATCAGGACCTAATGGAGAAAAGACTACTTATGGTATTAGTGGTCAATTAAAAGAACTAGGATTTGATGTTGTCAGACTTAAAACAGGAACTCCGCCAAGAATTGCTAAAGATAGTATAGATTACTCTAAAATGACAGTTCAACCTGGTGATGATAAATTCCAAACATTCAGTTTTGATTCTCCAATCACTGAACTTGGATATCAAGAACCATGTTATTTAACGCATACCAACTTAACAACACATGAAATTATTAACCAACATTTAGATGAATCATCTATGTATGGTGGATATGTAGAAGGTATCGGACCAAGATACTGTCCTTCTATTGAAGATAAAGTAGTTCGTTTTAGTGATAAAGAAAGACATCAAGTCTTTGTTGAACCAGAAAGTTTAGAAATAGATGAAATGTATATCCAAGGTGTTTCTACAAGTATGCCTAGATATGTACAAGAACAAATTGTAAAATCTATTCCAGGACTAGAAAATGCTAAAATTGTCAAATATGCTTATGCAATAGAATATGATGCAATTGACCCTATACAACTGTACCCAAGCCTTGAAACTAAAAAAATAAAAAATTTATTTTGTGCTGGGCAAATAAACGGAACAAGCGGATATGAAGAAGCTGCTTGTCAAGGTTTAATGGCTGGAATTAATGCAGGGCTAAAAGTAAGTGGAAAAGAACCATTGATTTTAAAAAGAAACGAAGCTTATATTGGTGTGCTTATAGATGATTTAGTTACTAAAGGTACACATGAACCTTATAGACTTTTAACCTCAAGAGCTGAACATAGATTACTATTAAGACATGATAATGCGGATTTAAGATTAAGAGACTATGGATATCAAGTAGGACTAGTTGATCAAAATACTTATGATAAATTTGAAAATAAAAGAGAAACTATTACTCGCTTATTAAATAGAGCAAATGAAATTAAAGTAGTTCCTAACAAAGAAAATTTAGAATATTTAAGTAGTGTTGCTTCATCACCAGTTTATGAAGGTGTAAGTCTATCTAATTTATTAAAAAGACCAGAATTAGGGGTAGAAACCTTAAAACACTTCATTAAGGAAGATCAAAGTGATGATATTTATGAACAAGTAGAAATTCAAATAAAGTATGCTGGGTATATTGAAAAAGCTTATAGAGAAGTAGATAAACTTTTAAGATTAGAATCTAAAAGCATACCAGAAGAAACAAACTACAAAGCTATTCATAACTTATCTTCAGAAGCTAAAGAAAAGTTAACAAAAATAAAACCACAAACAATTGGTCAAGCATCTAGAATTCTTGGAGTGAATCCTGCAGATATTTCTATTCTTATGGTTTATTTGGAGAGCAGAAATGTTTCAAGATAATTTAAAAGAACTAGATATAGTACTAAATGAAGAACAACTAAAACAATTTGAAACATACTATGAGTTTTTAATTGAATATAATAAAATAACTAACTTAACAGCGATTACTGACAAAAAAGAAGTGTATTACAAGCACTTCTTTGATTCATTATCGCTTACAACATCTTTGGATTTTAATCAAATTAAAAATATGTGTGATATTGGAGCAGGGGCTGGTTTCCCTAGTATTCCTATTAAGATCGTTTATCCGCATTTAGAAGTTACAATTGTTGATTCATTAGGAAAAAGAATTAAATTTTTAGAACAACTATCAGAAAAACTTAACTTAAGTAACATCAATTTAGTTCATGAGAGGGCAGAGATATTTGCCCTTACTCATTTAAACTCATTTGATTTGGTGAGTGCTAGAGCTGTTGGTCATTTAGCACTTATACTAGAGCTAGGTATTCCTATGGTTAAACCCAAAGGATATTTTATTGCTCCTAAAGGTTCAAATTACAAAGAAGAATTAAATGATAGCAAAAATGCATTAAAAGTATTAAAAACGGAATTAATAAAAGAAAATACTTTTTCATTGCCATATGACTTCGGATTTAGATCAAATTTAGTTTTTGTTAAAAAACAAAACGTCAATGGATATCCAAGACCATATGCACAAATAAATAAGAATAGATTATAGAGGATGTTGGAAATGGGAAAGATTATAGCAATTTCAAATCAAAAAGGTGGCGTTGGAAAAACCACAACAAGTGTTAACTTAGCAGCAGCACTTGCACAAAATAATAAAAGGATATTACTAGTAGATTTTGACCCACAAGCAAGCGCAACCGCAAGCTATGGAATCACTAGAGGATTAAATGAAAATATCTATAATGTTTTAGTGGGGGAAAGAACTTTTGAAGAGACAATTGTTTCATTAGGGCAGTTTAAATTAGATGTGATTCCAGCGGCTATCAATCTAGCTTATCTAGAAGTATTAGTCGATCATGATGATAGAAACTACTTTTTATATAAGCAGTTACAAAAGATTAAAGATAAATACGATTATATACTTATCGATTGCCCACCATCATTAGGATTATTAACATTAAATGCTTTATATGCAGCAGATTCTGTGTTAATACCTGTGCAATGTCATTTTTTAGCAGTTGATGGATTAACTCAACTTCTAAATACAATTAGACTTGTCCAAAAAGATTTAAGAGTTAACAATAGAGCATTACTAATTGAAGGTGTTTTATTGACCATGCTAGATAAAAGAACTAAAGCTGGATGGGAAGTTGTTAATGAAATTAAAGGATATTTTGGTAAAGAAGTATTTGAAACAATAATTACTAATAACGTGGCGGCACAGGTTGCCCCAACTTATGGATTACCAGTTTTAAAATACGCACCTAAATCAATATCATCTAAATTATATAAATCCCTTGCCAAGGAGGTTATTAAACGTAATGAAGCCAAATAACTTAAAACCTAGAAAATTAGAAGATTTAATAAAAGAACATCATATTGATGAAGTATTAGAAGGAGAGGTTGTCTTAGAGGTCGAGCTTTCTAAGATTAAACCTAACCCTTTTCAACCAAGACGTATCTTTAACCCTGAAAAAATAAGAGAATTGGCTAATTCAATCGAAGAACATGGTGTTTTTCAACCTATTATTTTAAAAACAGTTAAAGAAGGTTATATCATTGTTTCAGGTGAAAGAAGATTTAGAGCTTCTCAATTAGTAGGCAAAAAAACAATTCCTGCAATCATTAGAGCATATCAAGAAGATAAGGTTGCTGAAATAGCACTTGTTGAAAATTTACAAAGAGAAGATTTAACGGCTATTGAAGAAGCAGAAGCTTACTTAAATATCATGAAACAATTAGAAATTACACAAAATGATCTTGCAATCAAAATAGGAAAAAGCAGATCTCATGTAACAAATATGCTAGGATTATTAAATTTACCAGCTGAAGTACAGCAAATGATGTTAGAAAATAAACTATCTATGGGCCACGCAAGGGCTTTATCAAAGCTAGAAGATTCAGAAAAAATCATACAACTAGCTAAAAAAATTATTAATGAAAATTTATCTGTTAGACAAATTGAAGAACTAACTCAAAGAGAAAGTAAAGCTAAAAAAATAAAAGTTCAAAGAAAACCTGAAATTTTTCAAAAATACGAAAAGAAAATTAAAGAAAAATATCAAGTTTCAGCTAAAATATTTACTAATAAAATAGTTATTTCTAAATTAACAGAAGAAAAAATAAATGATATTATTAATATTTTATTAAAGGATGATTACTAAATGTATAGCATAGGTGAAAAAATATATACAAAAAAGAACCACGCCTGTGGTAAAAATGAATGGGAAGTCAAAAGAATAGGTGCAGACATCAAACTTGTTTGTACGAATTGTCAACGAGAAATTATGCTTCCAAAACGAGAATTAGACAAAAAAATCATTAAAAAAGACTGATTTTCACCTCTTCTTTATAAATAGTATAGAGAAAAAGCAAAAAAAAGAAAAAAGTTTTAAAAAAGTGTTGATTTTTTATCTTTGATGCGATAGAATGATTAGGCAAGTGAATTTGGAGGGGTAGCGAAGTGGCTAAACGCGGCAGACTGTAAATCTGTTCCTAACGGTTCGACAGTTCGAATCTGTCCCCCTCCACCATCTTGAATTGTTAAAAAACAATCCTTGAAAAAAATGTGAAAATCATGCTTGACAAGGGTGTTTTATAATGATAAAATGAATAAGCGCGTTAGAAATAGCGAGCAAGCAATTAAGTCTTTGAAAACTGAATGATGATGAGTAAGGATAACGCGTTATAAAGATAACGCAAAACAAAATGAGTTAAGAAAAACAATTACAAAAATAAATTTTTGGAGAGTTTGATCCTGGCTCAGGATGAACGCTGGCGGCGTGCCTAATACATGCAAGTCGAACGAGAGTACTTGTACTCTAGTGGCGAACGGGTGAGTAACACGTAGGTAACCTGCCCCTAAGACGAGGATAACAGTTGGAAACGACTGCTAAGACTGGATAGGAGTATTTGAGGCATCTTGAATACTTTAAAAGACCTTTGGGTATGCTTAGGGAGGGGCCTGCGGCGCATTAGTTAGTTGGTGAGGTAAAGGCTTACCAAGACGATGATGCGTAGCCGGACTGAGAGGTTGAACGGCCACATTGGGACTGAGACACGGCCCAAACTCCTACGGGAGGCAGCAGTAGGGAATTTTCGTCAATGGGGGAAACCCTGAACGAGCAACGCCGCGTGAACGAAGAAGTACTTCGGTACGTAAAGTTCTTTTATTAGGGAAGAATGGCTGGTGGAAAAACCAGAATGACGGTACCTAATGAATAAGCCCCGGCTAACTATGTGCCAGCAGCCGCGGTAATACATAGGGGGCAAGCGTTATCCGGAATTATTGGGCGTAAAGGGTGCGTAGGCGGTCTATTAAGTCTGAGGTATAAGTGCAGTGCTCAACGCTGTGATGCTTTAGAAACTGATAGGCTAGAGTGAGATAGAGGCAAGTGGAATTCCATGTGTAGCGGTAAAATGCGTAAATATATGGAGGAACACCAGTGGCGAAGGCGGCTTGCTGGGTCTATACTGACGCTGATGCACGAAAGCGTGGGGAGCAAACAGGATTAGATACCCTGGTAGTCCACGCCGTAAACGATGAGTACTAAGTGTTGGAGAAATTCAGTGCTGTAGTTAACGCAATAAGTACTCCGCCTGAGTAGTACGTACGCAAGTATGAAACTTAAAGGAATTGACGGGACCCCGCACAAGCGGTGGATCATGTTGTTTAATTCGAGGATACACGAAAAACCTTACCAGGTCTTGACATACTCTGCAAGTCTATAGAGATATAGAGGAGGCTAACAGATGTACAGGTGGTGCATGGTTGTCGTCAGCTCGTGTCGTGAGATGTTGGGTTAAGTCCCGCAACGAGCGCAACCCTTATTGCTAGTTACCATCATTAAGTTGGGGACTCTAGCGAGACTGCCAGTGATAAACTGGAGGAAGGTGGGGATGACGTCAAATCATCATGCCCCTTATGACCTGGGCTACAAACGTGATACAATGGCTGAAACAAAGGGAAGCGAAAGAGTGATCTGGAGCGAAACCCATAAAAGCAGTCTCAGTTCGGATTGAAGTCTGCAACTCGACTTCATGAAGTTGGAATCGCTAGTAATCGCGAATCAGCAAGTCGCGGTGAATACGTTCTCGGGGTTTGTACACACCGCCCGTCAAACCACGAAAGTCAGCAATACCCAAAGCCGGTGGCCTAACCGTAAGGAGGGAGCCGTTTAAGGTAGGGTTGATGATTGGGGTTAAGTCGTAACAAGGTATCCCTACCGGAAGGTGGGGATGGATCACCTCCTTTCTAAGGAGAAAGGCATTAAAAATGCAACAACCAAATTACTCATCATATTCAGTTTTGAAAGACTATAATTAATATTTAGTGTTTCTACGGTGGCAGCAAAGCAAGTTATATAAATAACGGGCCTATAGCTCAGGTGGTTAGAGCGCACGCCTGATAAGCGTGAGGTCGATGGTTCAAGTCCATTTAGGCCCACCATTATTTGGGGCTTTAGCTCAGCTGGGAGAGCGCCTGCCTTGCACGCAGGAGGTCAGCGGTTCGATCCCGCTAAGCTCCACCAAAAGAGATCTTTGAAAAGTAGATAAAATTCTGTTAAAAGAAAAGAAATATAGGTTAAGGAACAAAGGGCGCACAGTGAATGCCTTGGCACTAAGAGCCGATGAAGGACGCAACTAACAGCGAAATTCCATGGGAAGCGGTAAGTACGCGATGATCCATGGGTGTCCGAATGGGGGAACCCACCATGTGGAAGACATGGTATCCAGCAATGGAAGGGAAACGCAGTGAACTGAAATATCTAATTAGCTGCAGGAAAAGAAAGTAAAAACGATTCTGCTAGTAGCGACGAGCGAACGCGGAGGAGCCAGATACTATAATAGTTACAAAACTTTATGTGAGAAGAATAACTTGGGAAGGTTAACCAAAGAAGGTGAAAGTCCTGTAATCGAAGCGTAAAGACTAGAGTATCAGAAAGTACGGCGAGACACGAGAAATCTTGTCGGAAGATGCGAGGACCATCTCGTAAGGCTAAATACTACTTAGTGACCGATAGTGAACCAGTACCGTGAGGGAAAGGTGAAAAGAACCCCGGGAGGGGAGTGAAATAGATCCTGAAACTGTGTGCTTACAATTAGTCAGAGCCCGTTAATGGGTGATGGCATGCCTTTTGTAGAATGAACCGGCGAGTTACGATATTTAGCAAGGTTAAGCTTGAAGGAGTGGAGCCGAAGCGAAAGCGAGTCTGAATAGGGCGTTAAGTTGAATGTTGTAGACCCGAAACTGGGTGAGCTAGCCATGAGCAGGTTGAAGTTTAGGTAAGACTAAATGGAGGACCGAACCAGGACACGTTAAAAAGTGTTTGGATGACTTGTGGCTAGGGGTGAAATTCCAATCGAACTCAGAGATAGCTGGTTCTCCCCGAAATAGCTTTAGGGCTAGCGTTGAAATGTAAGTTTTATGAAGGTAGAGCACTGAATGTGTGATGGCCCCACCTCGGGGTACTGAACTCAATCAAACTCCGAATGTTATAAAACATGTTCAGCAGTCAGACTACGGGTGATAAGGTCCGTGGTCAAAAGGGAAAGAGCCCAGACCGCCAGATAAGGTCCCAAAATTGATGCTAAGTGGAAAAGGAAGTGGAGATGTCCAAACAACTAGGAGGTTGGCTTAGAAGCAGCCATCCTTTAAAGAGTGCGTAATAGCTCACTAGTCGAATGACTCTGCGCCGAAAATGTACCGGGGCTAAGCATCATACCGAAGCTGCGGATTTAAAAGAAATTTTAAGTGGTAGGGGAGCGTTCTAACAGCGAAGAAGCCATATCGTGAGGAGTGGTGGAGCGGTTAGAAGTGAGAATGCCGGTGTAAGTAACGAAAAGATAGGTGAGAATCCTATCCGTCGAAAACCCAAGGTTTCCAGGGGAAGGTTCGTCCGCCCTGGGTTAGTCGGGTCCTAAGGTGAGGCTGAAGAGCGTAGCCGATGGACAGCAGGTAGAGATTCCTGCACTAGTTTACAAACTGATGGAGTGACAGAGGAGGTTAGCATCGCCCCTTAATGGATTGGGGTAGAAAGACTGAGTCTTGTATGTAGGCAAATCCGCATACTCTAAGGGCAAGGTAAGAAAGTAATGATGACGATATCAAACTCTCGAGAAAAGCTTCTATGGCTAATTTGTAAACTACCCGTACCGTAAACCGACACAGGTGGGTGGGTAGAGTATACTAAGACGCGCGAGAAAACTCTTGTTAAGGAACTCGGCAAAATGACTCCGTAACTTCGGGATAAGGAGGACTTTTAATGAAAAAGAAAAGTCGCAGAGAATAGGCCCAAGCGACTGTTTATCAAAAACACAGGTCTCTGCAAAACCGTAAGGTGAAGTATAGGGGCTGACGCCTGCCCGGTGCTGGAAGATTAAGAGGAGATGTCAACGCAAGTGAAGCATTGAATTGAAGTCCCAGTAAACGGCGGCCGTAACTATAACGGTCCTAAGGTAGCGAAATTCCTTGTCGGGTAAGTTCCGACCCGCACGAAAGGCGTAACGATTTGGGCACTGTCTCAACAAGAGACTCGGTGAAATCAAGCTGCCGGTGAAAACGCCGGCTACCCGCGACAGGACGAAAAGACCCCATGGAGCTTTACTGTAACTTGATATTGACATTGGGTGTAAGATGTACAGGATAGGTGGGAGACTGAGAAATTGGAACGCTAGTTTCGATGGAGTCACCGTTGGGATACCACCCTTCGTGCATCTAGTGTCTAACCCGCGCAAGTGGATTGCGGGGGACAGTGTCTGGTGGGCAGTTTGACTGGGGCGGTCGCCTCCTAAAGAGTAACGGAGGCGCTCGAAGGTTCACTCAGAATGGTCGGAAATCATTCGTAGAGCGTAAAGGCAGAAGTGAGCTTGACTGAGAGACCTACAAGTCGATCAGGGACGAAAGTCGGACTTAGTGATCTTACGGTACCGAATGGAAGGGCCGTGACTCAACGGATAAAAGCTACCCTGGGGATAACAGGCTTATCGCTTCCAAGCGTTCACAGCGACGAAGCGGTTTGGCACCTCGATGTCGGCTCGTCGCATCCTGGAGCTGGAGAAGGTTCCAAGGGTTGGGCTGTTCGCCCATTAAAGCGGCACGCGAGCTGGGTTCAGAACGTCGTGAGACAGTTCGGTCTCTATCCGTCGTGGGCGTTGGAAATTTGAAGGGAGCTGTCCCTAGTATGAGAAGACCGGGATGGACATACCGCTGGTGTACCAGTTGGCCTGCCAGGGCCATAGCTGGGTAGCTATGTATGGAAAGGATAAACGCTGAAAGCATCTAAGCGTGAAGCCTACCTTAAGATGAGATTTCCCAATTAGTAAGATCCCTTATAGACGATGAGGTTGATAGGCTGGGTGTGTAAGTGCCGTGAGGTATTTAGCTGACCAGTACTAATAGATCGAGGACTTAACCTATACTTTTAATAGAATTTATCTAGTTTTGAGAGATGTCTGGTGACGATGGCGAAGTGGAAACACCTGTTCCCATACCGAACACAGCAGTTAAGCACTTCAGCGCCGAAAATAGTACAGTGTGCGAAGATAGGACGTTGCCAGGCAGTATCTCTAAAAATTAATATGGAGGATTAGCTCAGTTGGGAGAGCATCTGCCTTACAAGCAGAGGGTCGGCGGTTCGAGCCCGTCATCCTCCACCATTTAAATTATCAAATGCCGAAATAGCTCAATTGGTAGAGCAACTGACTTGTAATCAGTAGGTTGCGGGTTCAATTCCTGTTTTCGGCACCACTACACGTCCCGTTAGCTCAGTCGGTAGAGCACTTGACTTTTAATCAAGGTGTCGAAAGTTCGAATCTTTCACGGGACACCATTTATTTTTTATACCAGTATGCCTGAATGGTGGAATCGGTAGACACGCAGGACTTAAAATCCTGTGGCTTACGCCGTGTCGGTTCAAGTCCGACTTCAGGTACCATTTTTGGGGCTTTAGCTCAGCTGGGAGAGCGCCTGCCTTGCACGCAGGAGGTCAGCGGTTCGATCCCGCTAAGCTCCACCAATTTAATTTTTGCAATGAACATGTACGAATGAAATATATTGATATGGCGGCGTAGCTCAGCTGGCTAGAGTGCACGGTTCATACCCGTGAGGTCGTGGGTTCGATCCCCCCCGCCGCTACCAATAAGGACCCGTAGCTCAGTTGGTTAGAGCTACCGGCTCATAACCGGTCGGCCGTAGGTTCGAGTCCTACCGGGTCCACCATATCACTTATAGATACACTTACGGAGGAATACCCAAGTCCGGCTGAAGGGATCGGTCTTGAAAACCGACAGGCTGTAAAAGGCGCGGGGGTTCGAATCCCTCTTCCTCCGCCAGTTAATTTTCTGGGTAGAAATTAACGAATCAATTAAATATGTAGTATAATAATATCGCGGGATAGAGCAGTCTGGTAGCTCGTCGGGCTCATAACCCGAAGGTCGTTGGTTCAAATCCTTCTCCCGCAACCAAAATGGTCCGGTGGTGTAGGGGTTAACATGCTTGCCTGTCACGCAGGAGATCGCGGGTTCAAATCCCGTCCGGACCGCCATTAGTTTGGCTCTGTAGCTCAGTTGGTAGAGCAGTGGCCTGAAGAGCCTCGTGTCGGCGGTTCAATTCCGTCCGGAGCCACCACTAATATAAATAAACAAAAACCGTCTTAATAGATGGTTTTTTTTATGCTTAATTGCTATTTTTTAATAATAAGAGTTAATGTTTAAGGATTAATTAATAGAGCAAACTATAAAATTGGTATATAATATAGTATATAAATAACTTGGAGGTAGCTATGAAAATTGCATGGATTGGAACAGGTGTTATGGGTAAACCAATGGCGCTTAATTTAAAAAAAGCTGGATACGATGTATCTGTTTACAACAGAACTTATGAAAGAGCTCTTGAATTAAAAAACGATGTAACAGTATGCAAATCAATTAACGAGTGTGTTAAAGATGCTGATATAGTGTTTACTATTGTAGGATATCCTAAAGATGTGAAAGAAGTTACAACAGAAGTATTTAAACATGCTAAAAAAGGCACAATCATTGTTGATATGACAACCTCATCACCAACACTTGCTAAAGAGTTGTACTTAGAAGGAAAAGAAAAAGGTTTTGATTTATTAGATGCCCCTGTAACAGGTGGAGATTTAGGCGCTATTAACGCTACTTTATCTATTATGGTTGGGGGAGATGAAAAAGTATTTTCTAAAGTATTAACAATTTTTGAAAAATTAGGTAAAACAATTAATTTTATGGGTCATGCTGGTAATGGACAGCATGCTAAACTTGCTAACCAAGCAGCAATCGCTGGTACAATAGGTGCCTTAGCTGAAAGCCTTGTCTATGCTAAAGAAAAATCTTTAGACGTTGATAAAATGCTTAGTGTGATATCGGGCGGATCAGCAACCTCTTGGCAAGCAATCAATAACGGACCTAAAATGATATCAGGAAATACAGATCCAGGCTTTTATATCAAACACTTTTTAAAAGACTTAAATTTAATTATAGAAGAAGCTGATTTTTCACCTCTTGTTGTTAAACAAGTTAGAGATATTTATCATATATTAAATGAGAAAAATCTAGGTGATCTAGGAACTCAAGCAATTATAAAATATTATCTAGAAAATAGTAATAAATAATTGACTTTTAGTCAATAAATTTGATACAATTAAATGGCATGGTCCGGTGGTGTAGGGGTTAACATGCTTGCCTGTCACGCAGGAGATCGCGGGTTCAAATCCCGTCCGGACCGCCATTTATATATACAACAAGACTTTTAGCTGTAAATGCAGTTATAAGTCTTTTTTCTTTTATTTTACTTGAAATAATGAAAAAGTATGTTATTATATTAAAGAATACTTTGATATTCAAATATTTTGAAGGAGAAACAAAATTGAAGAAAATAGCATTAGCAATTACATCTACATCAGGAATAGATTACGTAAAATTAAACATACCAATAGAGGTTTTAAGACTAACAGTACACTTTGACGGAAAAGAATATATAGATCACACAGAAATTAAAGCAAATGATTTTTATCAGATGATGCTAGATAAACCAAATGCGGATATCTCAACATCACAAGCATCAGCGGGGAAAGTTGCTGAAAGTTATGAAAAACTTAAAAGTGAAGGATATACCGATGTGATAGTCATCGCGGTATCATCAAAGTTATCAGGTTCTTATCAAGGATGCATATTAGCTAAGAGTATGGTTGAGGGGATTAACGTTCATGTAGTTGATTCTATGTCAGCTTCATTCGGAGAAGCTTTATTAGCACTAGAAGCAGAGAAAATGATTAAAGATGGCTTGGAAGCGTCTATAATTGTTGAAAAATTAGAGAAAATAAGAGATAATATAAATATATTCTTTTTAGTGGATACATTAAAGTATTTAGTAAAAAATGGTAGATTATCACAAACAAGCGGTTTTTTAGGAACATTACTAAAAATTAAACCTATTTTAAAAATTGTGGATGGAAAGCTTATTCCATTTGAAAAAATTAGAACAACTGCTAAAGCACAAGAAGCCTTAGTGAGAAATGTTTTAGATGGCATAAAAGGAAAAGAAAATATTAGAGCCTTTATCCTTTATACACTAGATGAAAAACTAGCATTAGAACAAAAAGAAAGAATACAAAAACAAAATCCAAAAGCTGAAGTTACTTTATTACCGTTAACCCCAGTAGTAGGAGCTCATACTGGACCAGGGGCAATGGGCATAGGGTATGTTGAATTAGATTGAGGAAGGATGATACAAAAATGGCAAAGTCAAAAGAAATTATTAATGAACTACTAGTTGAGGTGTTTAATCATATCTTAAGTATAGAAGAAACTACTTTAAGACATAGAGGTGTTACACTTTCCATGACAGAAGTTCATGTTCTTGAGGCCATTAGAAATGTATCTGACACCACAATGGGAAGCGTTGCTAAAAAACTTAGAGTAACATTAGGAACCCTAACCACTTCAGTAAACGTTCTTGTCAAAAAAGGATATGTCTATAGGTATCGTGATGAGGAAGATAGAAGAAAAGTTTATCTTAAATTAACAGAAGAAGCATTAAAAGTCTTAGTCATCCATGATGAGTTTCATGATGAAATGATTGATTCTATATTTAAAGAACTTGAACTTGATAAAGATGAAGCTCTCATGAAATCTTTAGATAGTATTAGACTTTATTTTAAAGATAAATATTGAAAGATGCTAAAAAGCGTCTTTTTTTTTATAAAAAAAGGGGCTGCACAAAAAAATGATGGCTTTAAGAAAAGGAAATATATATAATATATGGAAGGTAAAAAAAGGAGATAACAATAAATGACAGATAAGCATGGCAACTATGTAGTTATTTCTATTGATGTAGAAGAATTAATAGATAAAGATAAAACAGCTATCAAAGAAAAGAAAAAATGGATAAAATTAGTGATAAAAAGAGAAATCGAAAGATTGTTTTGGTTAACTAGATTGGGCTACTATCAAAAGAATAATTGTATTAATGACATAACAGTTTTACAAGAAGCCTATAATAGATTAATGAAAGCACTAGATGAAAAAGAGTTTTTTAAAACAACAAATTTAAAAGAACAGTTATTCAAAAAATGGGATTTAATTATTCATGAAGTTATTAAAGAAACTTGTGTTGAAAAAACACAATACAATATTTTATCAGGACTTGAAATTATAAACACATCTTTCAAAAGGTTTATTTATCAAATAGAAAGAGTTTTTATGATTATGCAATTACCTTATGATAAGATAATTAAATTAACATTAAAAAACGCAACACCACAACATATCATAAACCTTCCACAAAATATAGAAGAGATTAACTTGGTAGACCCTAAAGAACCCAAAGAATTATATGAGTTTGATTCAAATGCTAAATATCCTGAAGAGCAATTAGTTTTTACAGATAACGATCAGTTAAGAAAAGAAGTGTTATATTATGCTAGAAAAATACGCAAAGGAAAAATAGGTGTAGAGTTAAGCAGCATTAAAGAAATTGAAAAAATAGAAAATAAAGATTTAGTAGATGCAATTTTAATTAGGACAGAAAATATGTATCTCAGACAAAATCTTGTAGTAACTAAAAAAGATAGAATAGAAGAATATAATAAAATAATAGATGCTTTTCCTGGAAGAGAATTAATCATTATATTTCCAGATCAACAATTAATCTATCAGTATTTAGGCATAGAAGAAGATGCAAGATTACACCCACATATTTTATCAAGGCATTACTCTATGTATGAGTTAGAATTATATTGTATCAATGAAATTAGCAAGAATTGTAATGTGAAAGTTGTCTTTCCTTCAATTACAAATGATCAAGATTATATCTTTTATAGACATTTAATTGAATCAAGCTTGAAACTATACCCATATGAACAATTACTTGAAGTAGGTATCATGATAGATAACGAGGTTGTTTATGAGTATTTGAAACATTATAAGCCTTTTGATTTTCTTATATTAGATACAAAAAAACTTTATAATGAATTATATGAAGAAAAAGACTATATTAATTTGTCAGAGTTTAAAAATGATTTTATGAATGAGGTAAGAGAAATCCATCAACATTCAAGATTAAGAAATAAACCTGATTATATTATGGGTAAACTCTTGAAAAATAAAGAAATACTATTAAAAACGTTTAAAATGGGATATAAAAATTTTATTATTACTGTCGATTGCTTAAACGAATATAATCAACTTATAAATAGCGATAAAATATAAAAATAGTATTTTATATAGAAAAAGTCTTGCAATATAGGCTTTTTTTTTGTATAATAGAAAGGCTCATGTAATTATGAGTTGGCTGTGATTTGAGAGGTTGCCGATACACGGATAGCCGTTGTCTAAGGTCGGGTTTTCTCAAGGAGCAAGTCTATGCAAACAGAATATAGGCGGAAGGAGACAAAAAAATGGCAAAAGAAGTAATTAAGATTCGTTTAAAAGCTTATGATCACAGACTAATTGATCAAGCTGCTAAGAAAATTGTTGAAAGCGTAGTTAAAACAGGTGCAACAGTTAATGGACCAGTACCACTACCTACAAAGAAGGAAATCTTCACAATTTTACGTTCACCACACGTTAATAAAACTTCACGTGAACAATTTGAACGTCGTACGCATAAACGTTTAATCCAAATCGTTAATCCAAATTCAAAAACGATTGACGCTCTAATGCATATTGATTTACCATCAGGTATCGATATCGTATTAAAAAAATAATTTATAATAAATAAAAAGAAAGAGGAACAGCAATGGCCAAAGGAATCTTAGGTAGAAAAATCGGAATGACACAAGTTTTCGATGAAAATGGTGTTTTAATTCCAGTAACCGTTATTGATGTAGCTGACAACGTAGTTCTACAACAAAAAACTGTCGAAATAGATGGTTATGTAGCAACTCAAGTTGGTTTTGAATCAAAACGTGAAACATTGAGTAACAAGCCTGAATTAGGGCACGTGAAAAAAGCTAATACAGCACCTAAGCGCTTCGTTAAAGAAATTCGCTTTAAAGAAGAGCTTACAAATGAATTAGCGAATTTAGAGGCAGGTAACTCTGTAGATCTAAACTTATTTGCAGCAGGAGAAGTTGTTGACGTTACAGGAACTTCAAAAGGGCAAGGTTTTGCAGGTGCTATTAAGCGCCATAATCAATCAAGAGGACCTATGACTCATGGTTCTAGATACCACCGTAGACCAGGTTCTATGGGACCTATCAAAGGAAACATGAAAGGTAAGAACTTACCTGGACAAATGGGTAACGAACAAGTAACAGTTCAAAACTTAAAAGTTGTAGCTGTTGACACAGAAAATGAAGTATTGTTAATTAGCGGAAGTATTCCAGGACCTAAAAAAGGTTTTGTAGTAGTAAAATCTGCAATTAAGAGTGCTAAATAAGGAGGGGTAATATGCCAAAATATGATGTATTAAATCAATCAGGTTCTAAAGTGGAACAATTAACCCTATCTGAACAAGTTTTCGGTATCGAACCAAACCAACAAGTTTTATATGATGTAGTAAACGCTCAAAGAGCTGCAATGCGTCAAGGAACACACTCAGTTAAAAACAGAGCAGATGTTTCAGGTGGCGGTAAGAAACCATGGAGACAAAAAGGAACTGGACGCGCACGCCAAGGTTCAATCAGATCACCACAATGGCGTGGTGGTGGTATCGTATTCGGTCCAACACCAAGAAGCTATGAAGTTAAAGTAAATCAAAAAGTTCGTAAGTTAGCTTTACGTTCAGCATTATCTGCTCACGTTAAAAGAGAACAAATCGTTGTTGTTGAAAACTTTAATTTAGAAACTCGTAAAACAAAAGATTTTAAAGCAATCTTAGATAGCTTAAATCTAACAGGAAAAATCTTAGTAGTATCAGCTGAATTATCAGACAACGTAGTATTAGCAGCAAGAAACATCCCAGGTGTTTCATTAGAAGTTGCTTCACACGTAAGTGTTTACGATTTATTAAATTGTAAAAAACTAGTATTAACTAAAGATGCTGTTTCATACTTTGAGGAGGTATTAGCTTAATGACTAAATATTATGAACTAATCAAAGCTCCTATCGTTACTGAACAATCAATGAATTTAATTGAAACAGAAAATAAATATACTTTTAAAGTTGAAAAAACTGCAAATAAAGTTGAAATCAAAAAAGCGATTGAAACAATATTTAATGTAAAAGTTGTTTCAGTTAATACAGTAACCGTATTACCTAAGAAAAAAAGAATGGGTAAATATGAAGGATTCACTGCTGGATATAAAAAAGCAGTAGTAAAATTAGCAGAAGGTCAAAAAATAGACGCTTTTGCACTATAAAATAAGTGAAAGTTAGAGGAGAATTAACCTATGGCGGTTAAAAAATACAAACCAACGACAAATGGTCGTCGTAATATGAGTGTTTTAACATTCGAAGAAATTACAACATCTACTCCTGAAAAATCACTACTTGAGCCAATCAAACGTACTGGTGGACGTAACAATCAAGGTAAAATGACTGTTAGACACATCGGTGGCGGTGCTAAAAGAAAATACCGTGTTATTGATTTCAAAAGAAATAAAGATAATGTTATTGGTAAAGTAGCAACAATCGAGTATGATCCAAACAGAAGTGCAAACATCGCATTAATCCATTATTTAGATGGAGAAAAAAGATATATTTTAGCTCCTAAAGGTTTAGTAGTCGGAATGACTGTTGAATCAGGTGCTGAAGTAGACATCAAAACAGGTAACGCATTACCTATTATGAATATTCCAGTTGGTACAGTTGTACACAACATCGAATTAAGTCCAGGTAAAGGTGGACAAATTGCACGTAGTGCAGGTGCTTCAGTACAAATCCTTGGACGTGAAGCTAAATACGTTTTAGTACGTTTACAATCAGGAGAAGTTCGTAAAATATTAGGAACTTGTCGTGCTACAGTTGGTTCAGTTGGTAACGAATCATACGAATTAGTAAACGTAGGTAAAGCAGGTAAAACACGTCACTTAGGAATTCGTCCAACTGTTCGTGGTTCTGTAATGAACCCTAATGATCACCCACACGGTGGTGGTGAAGGACGTACACCAGTAGGACGTAAGTCACCAATGACCCCATGGGGTAAAAAAGCACGTGGTATTAAAACACGTGATAGCAAGAAAGCGTCTACTTCATTAATTATTAGACGCCGCACGAAATAATTAGGAGGGAATTATGGCACGTTCAATTAAAAAAGGCCCATTTTGTGACTCACACTTATTAGTTAAAGTACAAAAACAAAATGCTGCCAATGAGAAAAAAGTTATACAAACATGGTCACGTCGTTCAACCATTTTCCCAGAATTTATTGGTCACACAATCGCTGTATATAACGGTAGAGAACATTTACCAGTTTATATTACAGAAGATATGGTTGGTCATAAATTAGGAGAATTTGCTCCAACACGTACATTCCGTGGACACGAAAAAGATAAGAAAGCTAAGAAAAAATAATTGGAGGAGAATTAAAACATGGAAGCAAAAGCAATTGCAAAAACAGTTCGTATTGCACCAAGAAAAGCACGCTTAGTGATTGATTTAATCCGTGGGCAAAATATTAAAGAAGCACAAGCTATCTTAATGTTTACACCACGCGCTGCCTCACCAATTATTTTAAAGGTGTTAAATAGTGCAGTAGCTAACGCATCACACAACTTGAACTTAGACGAAACTAAATTATATGTAAAAGAAGCTTACGTTGGAGAAGGCGTAAGACTTAAAAGATTATTGCCAAGAGCTAAAGGTCAAGGCGATATCATTCAAAAAAGAACTAGCCACATTACTGTGGTAGTAGCAGAAAGAGAATAAAGGAGGGAAACAATGGGTCAAAAAACTAATCCAAACGGACTTCGTTTAGGAATCATCCGTTCATGGGAATCAAAATGGTATGCAAACGAAAAAGATGTACCTGCATTAATTAATGAAGACTACAACATTCGTAAATATTTAAACAAAGTTTACAAAAAAGCCGGCGTTTCTCAAATTGAAATCGAACGTCTTAAAGGTAAAGCAAAAGATCGTATTAAAGTTACTTTATATACTGCTAAACCTGGTATTGTAATTGGTAGAGATGGTGAAACAAGAAATAAAGCTGTTTCTGAATTAGAATACTTAACTAAAAAAGAAATCGTATTTAACGTAGTTGAAGTTAAACGCCCTGAAAAAGTTGCAGAATTAGTTGCACAAAACATGGCTGAACAACTTGAAAATCGTGCGTCATTCAGACGTGTTCAAAAGATTGCTATCCAACGTGCCTTAAAATCAGGTGCTAAAGGAGTTAAAACTTTAGTATCAGGTCGTCTAGGTGGAGCTGAAATGGCTCGTAGCGAAGGATATTCAGAAGGACGCGTTCCATTACATACTTTACGTGCAGACGTAGACTATGCAACAGCTGAAGCTCATACAACATATGGAGTTTTAGGTATCAAAGTATGGGTTTTCCATGGCGAAGTATTACCTGGACAAACAATCTTAGATACAAGAAAACCATTTGAAGCTTCTGCACCAAGACCACAAAGACGCAATCGTAAAGGAGGCAAATAATTATGTTAATGCCTAAAAGAACGAAATACCGTCGTCCTCATCGCGTAAGCTATGAAGGAAAAGCAAAAGGTAGAAATGAAATTATTAACGGTGATTATGCATTAGTTGCTAAAGAAGGAGCTTGGATTACAAATAGACAAATCGAAGCTGCTCGTATTGCAATGACTCGTCATATGAAACGTTTAGGTAAAGTATGGATTAATATTTTCCCACATTTAGCAAAAACTAAGAAACCTCTAGAAGTACGTATGGGTTCTGGTAAAGGGGCTCCTGATCATTGGGTAGCTGTTGTTAAAGAAGGAAAAATCTTATTTGAAATCAATGGTGTTACTGATGCAGTAGCTATTGAAGCGTTAAGATTAGCATCTCATAAATTACCAATTAAAACTAAAATTGTTAAAAGAGGTGAAGAAGCGTGAAAGCAGCTGAAATCCGTAAACTTGACACTACTGAGTTAGAAGCTAAAATTGCTGAGCTAAAAGCTGAATTATTCAACTTGCGCTTCCAACTAGCAGTAGGCCAATTAGAAAATACTGCACGTATTAATAAAGTTAGAAAAACAATAGCACAGATGAAAACAATCATCAGTGAACGTAATGAGTAAGGAGGATACAATGATGGAACGTAATCAAAGAAAAGTGTATACCGGAACAGTTGTATCCGATAAAATGGAAAAAACTGTTACTGTTGTTGTAAACAATTATAAAAAAGACCGTTTATACGGAAAAAGAGTTAAACAATCTAAAAAATATCATGTGCATGATGAAGAAGGTATCGCTAAATTAGGAGATACTGTAACAATCATCGAAACTAGACCACTATCAAAAACTAAGAGATTCCGTGTTTTAAAAGTGGTTTCACATGCTGATTTAGTGTAAAGGAGGCGTAAACGATGATACAACAAGAAAGTAGATTGGTTGTCGCTGATAACAGTGGCGCTAAAGAAGTCTTAGTTATTAAAGTATTAGGTGGTACGCGCCGTCGCTATGCTAACATCGGTGATGTTGTAGTAGTGACTGTAAAAAAAGCAATTCCAGCTGGTACAGTTAAAAAAGGTGATGTAGTAAAAGCAGTTATCGTTCGTACGAAAAGCGGATTACGTCGTGTAGACGGATCATACATTAAATTTGATGAAAATGCAGCAGTAATTATTAAAGATGATTTAACACCACGTGGAACTCGTATTTTCGGGCCAGTGGCAAGAGAACTAAGAGAAAAAAGCTTCATGAAGATCGTTTCTCTAGCTCCAGAAGTGTTATAAGGAGGTCATATCTATGTATATTAAAACTGGTGATACAGTTGCAGTGATTGCTGGACGTGATCAATTTGTAACTGATAAAAAAGGAACAAAAACTCGTAAAACAGGACGCGTTCTAAAAGTATTAAAAAGTCAAGATAGAGTAGTTGTTGAAGGAGTTAATGTTGTTAAAAAACATCAACGCCCAACACAAGCAAACGATAAAGGTGGAATTATAGAAGTTGAAGCTCCTATCCATGTTTCAAATGTTGCTTTACTTGATCCAAAAAGTGGAGAACCAACAAAAGTTGGATTCCGTGTAGAAAATGGTAAAAAAGTAAGATTTGCTAGAAAATCTGGAACTACCATTGATTCTGCTAAAAAATAAGGAGGAAATGACGAATGAGTAATTTAAAAACAGTATATAACGATGTTGTCAAATCCGAACTTATAAAAACATTTAACTATTCTTCAGCAATGCAAGTACCTAAACTTGAAAAAATCGTTATCAACATGGGTGTTGGTGACGCTGTATTCAACTCAAAAGTATTAGATGATGCTGTAGAAGAATTAATGCAATTAAGTGGACAACGTCCAGTAGTTACAAAAGCAAAAAAATCAATTGCAAACTTTAAACTAAGAGAACAAATGCCTATTGGTGCTAAAGTTACTTTAAGAGGAGAACGTATGTATCTTTTCTTAGAAAAATTAATCCAAATTGCATTACCTCGTGTAAGAGATTTTAGAGGCGTTTCTGGAAACGCATTTGATGGTAGAGGGAACTATACGTTAGGTCTTAGAGAACAAATCGTATTCCCAGAAATCAATATCGATAAAGTGAAAAAAGTTCGCGGTATGGATATTGTTATCGTAACAACGGCTCAAACAGACGAAGAAGCTAAAAAATTATTAAGCTTATTCGGTATGCCGTTTAAGAAATAAGGAGTAAGCACATGGCAAAAAAATCAAAGATTGCAAAAGATCAAAAACAACGCGAACTTGTAGCTATTTATGCTGAAAAAAGAAGAGCTCTTAAAGAAGCTGGAGATTATGAAGGATTAGCAAAAATTCCTGCAAACGCATCACCAGTAAGATTACGTAATAGAGACTCAATAGATGGAAGACCTCGTGCATATATGCGTAAATTTGGTATTTCACGTATCAAATTCCGTGATTTAGCACACAAAGGCGAACTACCAGGCGTTAAAAAAGCTAGCTGGTAAGAAGGAGGATATAAAATGGTTATGACTGATCCAATCGCGGATATGTTAACTCGTATTCGTAATGCAAACAAAATGCGTCATCCAAAAGTTGAAATCCCTGCTTCTAAATTAAAAGCTGAAGTATTATCAGTATTAAAAAAAGAAGGATTCATCAAGGATTTCAGCATTCAAAAAACTGAAAAAGCAAATATCGTAGTAACACTTAAATACACTCTAGAAAATGAAAGAGTTATTAAAGGGTTAAAAAGGATATCGAAACCAGGTCTCCGTGTTTATGCACAAGTTGAACAATTACCTAAAGTATTAAATGGTTTAGGAATTGCATTAATCTCAACTTCAAAAGGGATTTTAACAGATCGCGAAGCTCGTTTAGCTAAAGTTGGCGGCGAAGTTTTAGCTTACGTATGGTAATATAAGGAGGAAATTATGTCACGTATAGGTAATAAAGTGATTCAAGTTCCTGCTTCAGTTACTGTAGACATTAACGAAAACAATTTCGTTACTGTTAAAGGACCTAAAGGACAACTTGAATTCCAATTCAACGAAAATTTAATTTTATCATTAGAAGAAGGAAGCTTAAAAGTAGCTCGTCCTAATGATGAAAGATTTATCAAAAAAATTCACGGAACTACTCGTGCTTTACTAGCAAACATGATTCATGGTGTTAGTGAAGGATTCAAAAAACAATTAGAAATCATTGGGGTTGGGTATAGAGCTCAATTACAAGGATCTAAATTAGTATTAGCATTAGGATTCTCTCATCCAGTTGAATTAGATATTCCTGCTGGATTAACAGTTGAAGTTCCTAAAAATACTGAATTAACAATTAGCGGAATTGACAAACAATTAGTTGGTGAATTCTCAGCAAACATTAGAAAATTACGCAAACCAGAACCATACAAAGGAAAAGGTATTCGTTATGTTGGTGAATATGTTCCTCGTAAGGCTGGGAAAACTGCTAAATAAGAAAGGATATAGTAGACTATGATAACAAAACAATCATCAAACGTAAATCGTCAAAAACGTCATTTACGTATCAGAAAGACTGTTATTGGTACTAATGAACGCCCACGTTTAAGTGTATACCGTTCAAACACAGCGCTCTATGTCCAACTTGTTGACGATGAAAAACAAGTAACATTAGTTAGCGCACGTAGCCAAGAAACAAACGTAAAAGGTTCTAATATCGAAGCTGCAACAGCATTAGGACAATTAATTGCTAAAAAAGCATTAGACAATGGTATTAATACTATTGTATTTGACAGAAGTGGTTATTTATACCATGGACGTATTAAAGCATTAGCTGAAGCTGCTCGTGAAGCAGGCTTACAATTCTAAGGAGGAAGAAACAATGGCGAAAAATGAACTTAAAGAACAAGAAGTTGTTTTTGAAGAAAAAGTTGTTGCGATAAACCGTGTAACTAAAGTAGTTAAAGGTGGCCGTCGTTTCCGTTTCTCAGCATTAGTTGTTGTAGGCGATAGAAAAGGTCACGTTGGTTTCGGTACAGGTAAAGCTCAAGAAGTACCTGAAGCAATTAAAAAAGCAGTAGAAGACGCAAGAAAAAATTTAATCACAGTTCCATTAGTAGGAACAACAATTCCACACGAAATAACAGGAAACTTTGGAGCAGGAAAAATTTTCTTCAAACCTGCTGCTGAAGGTACTGGAGTTATTGCTGGTGGTGCGGTTCGTATCGTATTTGAATTAGCTGGAATTACTGACATCTTGTCAAAATCAATTGGTTCAAGAACTCCAATCAACATGGTTAGAGCAACATTTAATGGTCTTGAATTATTAAGAACACCTGAACAAGTAGCAAAACTACGCGGTGTAGATGTGGCAGGTTTACTATAATGAAATTTGAAATTACATTAACTAAGAGCCTAATTGGCCGTAAACCAAACCAAGCAAGAACAGCTAAAGCATTAGGATTAACTAAAATTAATCAAACCGTAGTAAAAGATGACAACGAAGCAATCCGTGGAATGATTAAAACAATTTCACACTTTGTTTCTGTCAAAGAAATAGCGTAAGGAGGAAGACACATCATGTTAAACGAATTAAAACCCGTAGCAGGTGCACGTCAATCACGCAAACGTTTAGGCCGTGGTCCAGGTAGCGGAACCGGAAAAACTTCTGGTAAAGGTAACAAAGGACAATTAGCACGCTCAGGCGGAGGCACACGTCCTGGATTTGAAGGGGGACAACTTCCTTTCTTCCAAAGAATTCCTAAAAGAGGATTCAACAACTTCACTAGAAAAGAATATGCTGTAGTTAATTTAACAGATTTAGAAATTTTTAATGATGGTGATATTATCACTCCAGAAGTATTATTAGAAAAAAGAATCGTTACTAAGTTATTGTCAGGTGTTAAAGTATTAGCAAATGGCGAATTAACAAAAAAATTAACTGTTAAAGCAAGCAAGTTTTCAAAAGCTGCAAACGATGCAATCTTAGCAGTTGGCGGAACTGTAGAGGTGATTTAGTGTGTGGCAACGTATAAAACTAGTATTAAGTAACAAAACTGTAATGCTTCGCATTGCAATCACCCTGCTCATCATACTAGTATTTAAGATTGCTAGTTATATTCCAATTCCACTGTTCAATAAAGAACAATTAACCACTGATTTTGGATCTGGATTCTTATCTATATTAAATAGTTATAGTGGGCAAGCGTTAGCTCGTTTCTCAGTATTCTCATTGGGAATATCGCCTTATATTACTGCATCCATTGCAGTACAGTTATTACAAACTGTAATTCCTTCTTTAAAAGAATGGAACGAACAAGGTGAGGCTGGTAAACAAAAAAGCGCTAGATTAACACGATATTTAGCAATTGCATTAGCATTTGCTCAAGCATTATTATTAATTTTAGGTGTAGGTTCTCCATTACAACATGGTGTTCGACAAAGTATTTGGATTTATTTATATATGGCCCTAACAGTTACTGCAGCATCTGCTGTAACAATTTGGCTGGCTGATTTAATCACTGCTAAAGGTGTAGGAAACGGAACATCAATTATGATTGTTACTGGTATGGTTACTAGCTTACCTATCATGTATACAACTTTATCTCAAAAATACTTGGGATCAAGTTTCACATGGGGAAACTTAGGATTATTCAGTATTATCGTCTTACTTAACATCTTTATTCTACTAGCAGTTATATATGTATACGTTGCAACACGAAAAATCCCTATTCAATATGCGAATAGACAAGGTAAAACAGATTCTAATATCCCACTTAAAATTAACAGTGCTGGGGTATTACCTGTAATCTTTGCTTCAACATTAACAAGTATTCCACTTACTATTGTTGGGCTAACAAGTAACAGTACTTCAGGTACTAGCACTTGGATTAATAACATCTTTAACTCACAAGAACCATTAGGGTTCATATTATATATGATTTTAATTGTTATATTCTCATTCTTTTATACGTTTATGACAGTTAACCCAACTCAAATGGCTGACAATTTATCTAAACAAGATGCTTATATTCCAGGGATTAGACCAGGAGAAGATACTAAAAATTTCATTGCTAAAATCTTATTTAAGATTACAGTAATTGGTACAGTGTTTATTGCAGTACTTGCAGCACTTCCAATTATCACTAGCTGGATTTTTGGTTTCACAGCAGCAGAAGCAAGTGCAATTTCAATTGGTGGTACAAGTTTACTTATCATCGTAGGGGTTGCTGTTGAAACAACTCAACAAATTGAAGCTGCAGCTAACAAAGACCAATATACAGGTCTATTTTAACAGGTGGTGTAAAAGTGCAACTTATTCTTATGGGGCCTCCAGGTGTTGGAAAAGGTTCACAAGCATCTGTGCTGTCAAAAAAATTAAACATCCCTCATATTTCTACAGGGGATATGTTTAGAAAACATTTTAAAGAAAATACAAGTTTAGGAAAGCTTGCAAAAAGTTATACTGATAAAGGACTATTAGTTCCTGATGAAGTAACAAACCAAATGGTAGAAGATCGCTTTTTAGATAGTGATATCAAAAATGGTTTTCTACTAGATGGATTTCCTAGAAATCTAGCTCAAGCAAAATTCTTAGATGAATTATTTGAAAGAAAAGGCATTAAATTAACTGCAGCAGTTGATATTACTGCAGATGACAAAGTTTTGGTTAAAAGAATTACTGGTAGAAGAGTTTGCCCAACATGTGGAGCTGTATATCATATTGATAACAACCCACCAAAAGTTGCGGGACTATGTGATAACGATTCTACACCATTAATTCAAAGAGCTGATGATAAAGAAGAAACAGTTTTAAACCGTTTAAAGGTATATAAGGATGAAACATTCCCTATTATCGAATATTATCAAAATCAAAATCTTGTATACAAGGTAGATGGTATGAAGTCAATTGACGAAGTTACCCAAACTATCTTAAAGGCATTAGGTGAGTAAATGATTTTAATAAAGTCAAAAAGAGAAATTGAGTTGATGAAAAAAGCAGGAGAAATATTAGACATGACTCGTAAGATGTTAGTGCCTCATATTAAACCAGGTGTTAGTACTCATCAGCTTGATATACTCGCTGAAAATTTCATAAAAGATCAAGGAGCAACTCCCTCATTTAAAAACTATAATGGTTTTCCGGGATCAATCTGCGCATCAGTTAATGAAGTTGTTGTACATGGTATTCCATCTAAAAAGAAAATCTTAAAAGATGGTGATATTATTACAGTTGATTTAGGAGTATGTTATAAAGGATACCATTCAGATTCTGCATGGACATATCCAGTTGGCAATATTTCTGATGAAGTAAAACAATTGTTAGAGGTCACAGAAAAATCATTATTTATTGGTTTAGAACAAGCCAAACCAGGTAATCATGTATCTGACATTTCACATGCTATTGAACAATTCGTTAAACCATATGGTTATGGTATTGTCGAAGAGTTTACCGGACATGGAATTGGACAAAGTTTACATGAAGATCCATATGTACCTAATTTTGGAGCACCAAAACAAGGAGCATTATTAAAACCAGGTATGACATTTTGTGTTGAACCAATGCTAAATCTAGGCACAAAAAGAGTAAGAATTCTATCAGATAACTGGACAACCGTAACAAGCGACAAGAAGTATAGTGCACATTATGAACATACGATTGTTATTACTGAGACAGGATATGAAATTTTGTCTACAATAAAGGAGTGAGTGAATGGCTAGAGAAGATTTAATTGAAGTAGAAGCTAAAGTCATTGAAGTATTACCTAATACTAAATTTAAAGTAGAGTTAGAAAACGGACATATCGTTCTAGCTCATGTTTCTGGTAAAATCCGTATCAACAACATACGCATTTTACCTGGTGATAAAGTTACAGTTGAATTATCACCATATGATTTAACCCGTGGGCGAATTACTTATCGCCGTAAATAAGGAGGACACAAAGTGAAAGTTAGAGCATCCGTAAAGAAACGTAGTGCAGATGACATCATTGTACGTCGTAAAGGCCGCGTTTATGTAATCAACAAAAAAGTTAGAAGAAATAACCAAAGACAAGGTTAAGGAGACAGAACTATGGCAAGAATAGCAGGCGTTGACATTCCACGTGACAAACGTGTTGTGGTTTCGTTAACATATATTTATGGTATTGGTCTAACAACATCTAAAACAATCTTAGCAAATGCAAATATTAGTGAAGATGTTCGTGTTAAAGACTTAACAGAAGACCAATTATCAGCAATTCGTACAGAAATTGCAAATGTCACTGTTGAAGGTGATTTAAGAAGAGAAGTAACATTAAATATTAAACGTTTAATGGAAATCGGCTCATATCGTGGTATCCGCCATCGTAGAAATTTACCAGTTCGTGGACAAAACACTAGAAATAATGCACGTACTAGAAAAGGTAAAGCAAAAGCGATCGCTGGTAAGAAGAAATAAGGAGGAATAGAAAATGGCACGTAAGAAAACAACTAAACGTAGAGTTAAGAAAAACATTCCCCTAGGTATTGCACATATTCATACAACATTTAACAATACAATCGTAACTATCACAGACCCAGAAGGAAATGCAGTAGCATGGAGTAGTGCGGGAGTTTTACAATTTAAAGGTAGCCGTAAGTCAACACCATTTGCTGCACAAATGTCAGCAGAAGCTGCAGCTAAAGCAGCAATGGAAAATGGAATGATCAAAGTTGAAGTATTCATTAAAGGTCCAGGACCTGGACGTGAAGCAGCAATTCGTTCATTACAAACAGCTGGACTAGAAATTACAGCTATCAAAGACGTAACACCAGTACCACATAATGGATGTAGACCACCAAAACGTCCACGTGGATAATCCGGGGAGGTAATGCTTGTGAAAGACTTAAAATTTGAAAAACCAAGTGCAGTTGAAGAAATATCTGTTGATGGAAATAAGGGTAAATTTGTTATTAGACCTTTAGAAAGAGGATACGGAGTAACAATTGGTAATGCTTTAAGAAGAGTTTTACTATCTTCATTGCCAGGTGCTGCAATCGTTAATACAAAAATTGACGGTGTAGAACATGAATTTTCAACTATCAGTGGAGTTTACGAAGACGTAATGGAAATCGTCCTTAATTTAAAAAAGGTTGTATTCTCTGTTGACTCTGACGACTCTCAATATGAACAAAAATTAGAGTTATACGCAGTCGGACCTGGAGTTGTAACTGCAGCTGACTTTAATCGCGTTGATGGCGTAACTGTTATCAATCCAGATCAAGTTATTGCAAACTTAGCTGAAGATGGAAAACTATCTATGGTTGTCACAATTAGACGTGGAATCGGATATGTTAGCGCAGAAAATAATAAAGTATATAGTAAATACGAAGTGGGAGTTATTCCTATTGACTCATTATATACGCCAGTAGAAAGAGTATCTTATCATGTTGAAAAAACAAGAGGAGATAGCGATGAATTAACAATTGAAATTGAAACTAATGGTGCTATCGATGTAAAAGAAGCATTATCATTAGCTTCAAAAATGTTAGTTGATTATTTTAATGTAATCGTTCAAATTGGAGAACAAGCATCTCAAAAAGATTTTATATATGAACCAACAGAAGAGCCAAGTAGTAAGAAGTTAGAAATGAGAGTTGAACAACTTGATTTATCAGTTAGACTATTTAACAGTCTAAAACGTTCAGGAATTGCAACAGTTGCTGAATTAGTAAAACTAACTGAAGAAGAAGTAATGCGCTTTAGAAGTTTAGGACGTAAATCATTTAAAGAACTTAAAGAAAAACTTGCTGAAAATGGCTTAGAATTTGAACATAGCATGAGCAAAGATTCAAGATTTGATCTTGATTATGACGAAGATAAGGAGTAATAACCATGGCTTATAGTAAACTTAGCCGCAATAGCGACCAAAGAAAAGCTTTATTACGCGATTTAGTAACTGATTTAATCATTAACGATAGAATTGTTACTACTGAAGCTAAAGCTAAAGAATTACAAAAATTAGCTGATAAAATGGTTACTTTAGCCAAAGAAGGCACTCTAAGTGCACGTCGTCAAGCGGCTTCATTAGTTCGCGATGAAATGGCTTTAGAAAATCAAACAGCAGTACAAAAATTATTTGATGTTATTGCAGGTAGATACACAGACAGAAAAGGTGGATACACTCGTATCATTAAAACCGTTCCTCGTCGTGGCGATGCTGCACCAATGGCAATCATTGAATTTATATAATCACAACTTTAAAAACAAGTCTTAGGCTTGTTTTTTTTTGCTTATTTATGTATAATTATAGTAAAGCTTAACCTTGGAGGTATAGTAATGTTTAAATATCTTTTTAGTTTTAATGATTGGATGAATAATTTATTTGCTCAAGAATATGTATGGTGGACAGTATTAGTGATTGTAGCTATCGTATTAGTTGTTGCACTTATCGTTTTCTTATTGGTAAGACCAGCCGAATCATTTGCAGGCGTTTTCCATAAAGAAGGGCAAGGATCTGTAATAGTTGAAAAAAAGGGTGTATTATGGGTTGTAGATGCTGAAGGAAATGCTGAGAAATTCCAATTACATCAACAAAAACAAGTTGTAAAAGGAAATAACATATTTGCAGGTAGAGATATTAAAGTTGTTGAAGTAATTGAAGAAAATGATGTCATTCAAAGAAGACAAGCTATTGATACTGAATACTTAGTAGTAGATTTTGTTAGCAAGAAAAAATTAGTTTTAAATAACGTAGAATACGAAAAATAATTAGAGTTTTTAAATTAATAAAAAGCAAATTTTTGTTTGCTTTTTTTATTACAGGAAGGTAATGGCATGAAAAAAATAAGAATAATATTAGCTTTAACAATCACAGTGTTTTCAACTATTTTATTAGTTGGATGTTTAAATAAAGAAAAAGATTTTAGTGAGTTATTAAATAATATCAAAATTGATTATGGTAATAATATAGATCAAAATAATATTAAAGAATCATTTACTTTAGTTAATGAAGTAAGTAAAGAAGAAATTGAATGGATCAGCGATAGTGATTCTCTAATAGTAAATAATAACAAAGTAGAAGTAAAACAACTACAAGAGGAACAAAAAGTGTCCTTAACGGCATCCTTTAAAAATGATCTAAATAAAAATAAGAAAGTGTTTAACTTAACTATTTTAAAAGATGAAACATTTGGAGATACATTTGATATTACATATGGAACAAATCTAAGTAATGAATATCTTAAAAATGATTTTGTTTTGCCAGATACTTACAAAGGATACAAAGTAACCTATAGTATTGAAGAAAATCAAAATTTTATAATAACAGATAACTATAATGTAACAATTAATAGAGCAGAAGAAAATGTAAATCTAGTTTTAAAGGTAAATATTGATGCAATAAATTATGTTAAAACATATGAAGTCCCAATAACAATAGTTGAAATAAAACTTATTCAAATTAATTATATAGATGAAAACGGCTTAGAAATTTTTCAAGAATTAGTAGAAAAAGGAATTGTAATTGATTCACCATTTTTTAGCAATGAAGTGATTAGTTTTGATTATTATAAAGATCCTTTTTATACACAAAAAATAGATCAATTAATTTTTAGTGAGAATACCGATATATATGTTAAATCATCTCTTAATAATATAAAACAAGCGTTTGATAATGATCCAACAGTTAATTTTTCAGAAGATATTTACTCTGATTCTTTACAAGTTTATATTAACGAAAACTTAATAGATTCAACTGCAGAAAATATTTTTATTATATCTGATATGAATAAAAATGATGAAGACTTTAAATTAGTTATAAAAAATAATAATGGTGATGTCATTTTAGAAAAAGAAATTAGTATATGGAAACAACCTTCTTTAGTAACTTTTGAAGAAAAAGAAGGATTTATTCCAAGCTCTACCTATAACAATGAAAAGCCCCGCATCACAGGTGAAGAAACATATCAATGGGAAATTGTATATGGAACAGTCACTTCAACAAAAACACAAGTGATAAATGATATTGCATCTTTACAAATGAGAACATATGATAGAACCCACGTAACCCCATATGCTTTAACTAAATTCTCTATAGCTGAATTAAATAAAGTTGAATTCTATGCTAAAACAAGTGCTAAAAACAATTTAAAAGTTTCTTATTCAAAAGATGGTAAGAATTTTACAAATGAAGTAGACTATACATTAAGTAAAAATCCAACTAAATATATATATGAACTTGATACAAAAGAAGCTGTTTATATTAAGTTTGAAGTCATTAAAGATGGTGTAGGTAATGTAACTATTGATAATGTTTTATTTGACCATAACAGAGATAAAAGAATAGTATTTATGAGCGATGAACCAGAAAAAGGTGGCTTAGAAGAAATTAAAGAACGCTTTGAAGATGAAAGAAAAGTAACTAATAAACTGTCTGATTTAGCGCCTTACGATAATTTAACATATTATGCTAGCTTGAATGGTTTATCAAAAGAAGCATTTAAAGCAGAATTATCTAAAATTTTAACTGATACTATGACACCAAGATCTTATGGTGAAGCACGATTTATTTTAGAACAATCAGATTATATCAAAAAAGATGATAAAACATACCTTTATGGGGCATATGATAATGCTCTAATCAGTGTTATTTATTGGGATGGTGGAACATCTTGGGCAAGAGAACATGTATGGCCAAATTCAAGATTAGGTATAGAAAGAGTAGAAAATGGTACAAGAAATCAAGGAACTGATCTTTATAATCTACGTGCAATAGTCCCATCGACTAATAGTTCAAGAAGTAATAGATACTTTGAAAATCCAGAAGAAAAAAACACTAAAAATCAAACTGTTGGTAGAAATGCTTATTATACAGGAGATGATCAAAGAGGCGACACAGCTAGAATTTTATTTTATATGGCAACACGTTATCATAATATTTTAACACTTGTTAATGAAGTACTTACAAATGATTCATCTACTAACTACAAGCCACAAGGAGCTAAAATGAGCATGTTAGACACTTTATTAGCATGGCACAAGGAAGATCCGGTTTCAGAGTTTGAAGTCCAACGTAACAACGTTATCTACGAATATCAAGGAAATAGAAACCCATATGTTGATAACCCTGGATATGTGGAACAGTACTTCTACAAAGAAATTAGTCAAAACCAACAACTAACGCAAGTATATAAAGAATTTGTATTTAATCCATTATCAAAATTTGATAAGGCAATTATTTTTAAAAATGATGATTTAAACATTAACTTGTAAAAATTAACTATTAAGCGTATAATAACAATAATTTAGAAAAGGAAGTATACATGTATGACATTTAATGAATTCCCATATCAACGACCAAGTATTGAAGAATATAAAAAAGAAGCTAAAACTATTTTAGAAAGTATCTCAAATGGAAAAGATGCTGCTACTGAGATAAAAGCTATTAAAGCATTTCATGCTTTAAATGATAAAGTAGAAACAATGATTACTTTAGCATCAATCAGAAATAGTATCGATACTAGAGATGAATACTATGAGGCAGAACAAGCATTTTTCGATGAAAATATGCCTTACTTACAAGAAATTAGCAATGAATTTACTAATAAAATATTAACAAGTAAAAACAGAGAAGCTCTAGTAAAAGAGTTTGGAGAACTTCTATTTAAACAAGCAGAAGTTTCTAAAAAAACTTTTAAGCCTGAAATAGTTGAAGACTTGCAACTAGAAAATAAATTATCAACAGAATATTCAAAACTAACTTCTAGTGCTCAAATAGAATTTGAAGGAAGTATTTATAACTTAAGTCAAATGGCTCCATTTGTTCAATCAACAGATAGAGAAACAAGAAAACAAGCTAATTTAGCAGTCTCTAAATTCTTCAGTGATAATTTAGAAGCATATGATAGAATTTATGATGATATGGTTCAAGTTAGAACTAGAATTGCTAAAAGATTAGGATATGAAAACTTTGTACAATTAGGCTATGACAGATTTGGTAGAACTGATTATACGTCAAAAGAAGTAAAAGCATATAGAGAGCAAATTTATGAAACAGTTGTGCCACTTGTTAATGAATTAACAGAAAGAAAAGCTAAACGTTTAGGCATTAAAAACCCACAAAGTTATGATTTGACTTTATCATTTTTATCAGGTAATCCTACACCTAAAGGAAATAAGGATTGGCAAGTAGAAAAGGCAACTAAGATGTATAAAGAGATGTCAAAAGAAACTGATGAATTCTTTACTTTTATGTTAAAAAATGGATTATTAGAATTAGATAGTAAACCAGGAAAACAAGGAGGAGGATACTGTACCTTTTTACCAAGTTATAATGCCCCATTTATATTTGCTAACTTTAATGGAACCTCACATGATGTTGATGTTTTAACACATGAAGCTGGACATGCATTCCAAGTATATCAAAGTAGAAACTTAATTCCAGAATATCGTTGGCCAACAATGGAAGCAGCTGAAATTCATTCTATGAGTATGGAATTTCTAGCATGGCCATGGATTAATGAATTTTTCTTAGAAGATACTGAAAAATATAAATTTTCACATTTAGCAGGTGCAGTGACTTTCTTACCATATGGAGCATTAGTAGATCACTTCCAACACGAAGTATATGAAAACCCAAGTCTTACTCCAACTGAAAGAAGACAAGTATGGAGAAAACTAGAAAAACAATACTTACCGTTCAAAAAATATGATGAAGATGAATTCTTAGAAAACGGTGGATTCTGGCTTAGACAAGGACATATCTTTAGTTCACCATTCTATTATATCGATTATACGCTTGCCCAAGTATGCGCCTTCCAATACTGGACTAAGAGTAGAGAAGATTATAAAAAGGCTTGGGAAAGCTATCTAAGCCTATGTAAATTAGGTGGTTCTAAGAGCTTTTTAGGATTAGTTGAAGCATCAAAATTAAAAAATCCTTTCATAAAAGGAAGCATTAAAGAAATTATTAAACCAATTAAAGAATACTTAGATCAAGTAGACGATAAAAAATTATAAAAAAAGAGCATATGCTAATAACTTTGTATTACTAAAGCTATTAGATATGCTTTTTATTTTTTTCTTAAATATTCATGGATTTTTCTAGCAGCGTTTGTACCATCGCAAACAGCTTTTGAAATTTGTAAAAACCCACCAATAACATCACCAGCCGCAAACACCCCAGGGTTATTTGTTTGGAAGTTGTCATCAACTATAATGGTTTCCTTATCTAGAATGATGCCTAAACTTTGAGCAAATTCTAAAGCAGAAGGAGAGCCTATCGCAACAAATACTCCATCTAACTGATAAGTAGCATTACTAGTTTTCAAACTAGTTAACTTACTATCTCCATAAAACCCTGTAATAGGTTCGGTAACTACTTTATAAGAATCATTTTTAATATTTATCCCATTACTAAAAATAGTAATATCATCAGTTAAGTTAGTTAAAAGACTTAATTCGTGTAACATGTAAGGACCATCACCAATAATGCCTATTTTCTTTTTTCTAAAGAAAAAGCCATCACAAGTAACACATAGACTAATACCTTTCCCACGATAAGCATTAAAGCCTTCAACTGGAAGTCTTTTTCTATTTTTTCCTGTGGCTAATAAAATAGTTTTTGCTTCAAAAACAGCATGTTCGGTTGTAACAATAAAGTAATTATCATGCTCATCTATATTAATCACAGAATCTCTTATGATTGGTACACCGTGTCTTTCAGCTTGTTTAATACCGTTTGCGACAATAATATTGCCTGAAATAGGTTCAGCAAACCCATAATAATTTTCAATCATATCACTTTCTTTTAAAGCACCGAGGTCTTTTCCAATTAATAAAACATCATTATTAAATCGTTTCAAGTAAATAGCCGCGGTTGCCCCAGCAGGTCCAAGACCGATAACTATCGTATCATACATTTAAAATCATCTCTTTCATTTTTTCAAAGCTATTAAGACCAATGATTTTTTCAACTAGTATGCCATTTTTAAAAATAAGACATGTTGGTAAACTCATAATTTCATATTGATCGCTAAAGTCTGCATTTTTTTCTGCATCGACACTAATAACTTGGATAAGTGGATATAAATCTTCTTCAAGGTTTTCTAAGACTGGAAATAAAGATTTACAGTTTCTACACCAAGAAGCGTGAAAAAAGACGATAGAAATGATATTGTTATCTAAAACATCTTTTTTAAAATCAATTAATTCTAATTCTAATGCCATAATAAACACCTCAATTTTATTATAACGGATTTAACGTCAAAATGCCATAATGGTATCTATTTATCTTTATATTGATAATGATAAATGTTATAATAAGAAAGATAGAAAGGGTGAAAAAATGATAAAAGTAGATAACCTTTCATTTTCATATTATAATTCATCTGAGACACTAAAAGAAATATCTTTTAATATTCCAAAAGGAAAGTGGATTTCAATTATTGGTCATAATGGATCAGGAAAGTCAACACTGTCAAAATTATTGGTAGGTCTTTTAGAACCGCAAAAAGGCACAATTACAATTGATGATTTAGAAATTAATGAAAATAATTTAGCAGAAGTAAGAAGAAAAATAGGTATTGTTTTTCAAAATCCAGATAATCAATTTGTTGGGGTTACAGTTAAACATGATATTGCGTTTGGACTTGAAAATCAACAAATTCCTAAAAATGAAATGATTGAAAGAATTCATCATTATGCAAAACTAGTAGGTATGGAAGAGTATCTTGATAAAGAGCCTCAACAACTATCAGGTGGACAAAAACAAAGAGTTGCGATTGCAGCTAGTTTAGCCATGGAACAAGAAGTAATCATTTTTGATGAAGCTACTTCTATGTTAGACCCTGAAGGTGTTTTAGAAATATCAGAATTAATATATAAACTCAATAAAGAACACGAAAAGACAATAATTACCATTACTCATGATCTTGATTTTGCTTCTAAAAGTGATTATATACTTGTTTTAAACGAGGGAAACCTTGTTTTACAAGGAACTCCTTTAGAAGTCTTTAAAGAAGAAAAAATCCTAATAGACGCTAGATTAAAGTTACCTTACAGTTTAAGACTTTATCATGATATTAAAAAATCAGGTCATGAAATAAATAAAAAGTTGGTGGATGCATTATGGGCATACAATTTGAAAAAGTAAATTATGAATATAAAGCCATCAAAAAAACATATAAAGCTTTAGATAATATTGACTTAAATATTGATGATAAAAATGAATTTATTGCTATTTGTGGACAAACAGGATCAGGGAAGTCCACATTAGTTCAATTGATGAATGCTTTGTTATTACCAACAAGTGGTAATTTAAAAGTTTTTAATCAAGAATTACCGCCTAAAAAGAAAAACACTAAAATTAATTATTTAAGACAAAAAGTAGGATTAGTATTTCAATTTCCTGAATATCAACTTTTTGAAAGTACTATTTTAAAAGATGTTATGTTTGGCCCAAGAAATTTTAGAAGTAGCGTAGATGAGGCAATGATAAAAGCTAAAAAAGCCTTAGAAACTGTCAAAATCGAAGAACCTCTTTATGAACAGTCGCCATTTAGAATTAGTGGTGGGCAAATGAGAAGAGTCGCAATTGCTGGTATTCTTGCAATGGAACCAGAAGTATTAGTTCTTGATGAACCAACAAGAGGTCTAGATCCTCAAGGTCAAGAAGATATTATGGAAATATTTAAAGAAATACATGATAAAGAAAATAAAACAGTTATTTTAATTACACATGATATGGATATTGTTGCGCAATATGCAAAACGTGTTCTTGTATTAAATCACGGTAAAATTGTTTTTGATGGAACAAAAGAAGCACTTTTTTCACATCCTAATTTCAATACATTTCACCTAGATTACCCAACTCCAATTAAGATACTTAAGCATTTAGAAAAAACTGCTAAAGTGCCTTATGAGGCTAAATACACTTATAATGAACTCCTAGATTATTTAAAGGAGGTTAAGATAAATGAATAATATTAAAATTGGACAGTATTTACCAGGAAATTCTTTACTGCATAGAATGATTCCTAGTGTTAAGATTATTAGTATGATCCTTCTTATGGTATCCATTTTCTTAATTCCAATTGAACTGAAAATGATCAACCTGATTTTATTAGGAAGTTTATTTATTTTTGCGTTACTATTAGTCTTTATTTCTTCAGTACCTTTCAAGAATGTTATGAACAATCTTAAAGGAATTGTATTCCTTTTAGTTTTCACATCAATTATTCAAGTCTTTTATATCCAAACAGGAACTTTATGGCTTGAAACAGATATGTCTTTTGGATTAGCTAGTTTTGGTGCTATTATTGGATTAATCATATTCTATAATTTTACTAAAAAATATATTAAATTTAGAACTATTTATTTTTTAATAACTGTAGTTTTAATTTTTGTCTTACAAGCATATTTGCCTTATATGCCATGGGCTAATTATAAGTTAGCTATTTATTCTGATGCGGTGATAAGAGTCTTATTTATTTTTGTAAGAATTATGACAGTTATTATTATTGCCTCATTATTAACTTATACAACCTCTACAACTGAACTTAATGATGGATTAGAAACTGTACTTAAACCATTAAAGTATATTGGAGTGCCTGTTTCAATATTTGCAATGATGTTATCATTAACTTTAAGATCTATTCCTACTTTATTAGAAGAAACAGAAAAAATTATGAAAGCTCAAGCATCTCGTGGAGTTGAATTTAAAGAAAGTAAATTTATTCAAAAATTAGGGCAAATCATTTCACTTTTAGTCCCAATATTTGTTATCTCATTTAAAAGATCATTGGATCTAAGCAATGCTATGGAAGTAAGAGGGTACGTTCTAGGTGCGCCTCGTACAAAACTTGCAAGTTACAGATGGGCATCTAAAGATATTCTAGCTTTAATAGTAAGCTTATCAGTGCTTATAGGAATCATTTGTTTCAGGATAGTGGCGGCATATGTCAGTTTTTAAAATGGTTGTGTCATATGATGGAACAAACTATCATGGCTATCAAATGCAACCTCATGAAACAACGATTCAAGAAGTTATTGAAAAAGCATTAGAGTTAATGACTAAGATAAAGATAAAAACTTATGCTGCAAGCAGAACCGATAAAGGTGTGCATGCAGAAGGACAAGTGCTTCATTTTGAAACAGACTTAAAGATAGAAGCTAATACTTTTACAGATGCCGTCAATAAAAGGTTACCTAACGATATTAAAATTGTTAAGACAACTAAAAAAAATGAAAGTTTTCATGCAAGGCACTCAGCAAAATCTAAAGTATATCATTACGTCTTTTCAAAAAAAGAATTAACCCCCTTTAACAATAGATTTCAAGTATATATACCTAATCTAGATTATGAATTGATGAAACAAGCATCTAACCTCTTTATAGGAACACATGACTTTACAGCGTTTGGGACTGAAATTATGGATAAAACAGTAACAAAAACAATGTATCAGGTAGAATTAAAAGAAACAAGAAATGCATATATTTTTATTGTTCATGGTAACCATTTTTTAAAGTATATGGTTAGATCGATGGTAGGTACTTTAATAGATATTGGTAGACATAAAAAAACAATGGATATTATTACAAAAATGTTTGAGACAAAAGATAGAAAATTAGCTGGTAAAACAGCAGACGCAAAAGGATTATGTTTAAAAAGAATCTATTATAAATAGATAAAGTATGAGATAATAAAATTAGAGGTGAAGGATATGTTTATTACATTTGAGGGCGGAGAAGGAACCGGGAAAACAACAATTATAGAAAAACTTACTAGACAATTACAAAATGAAAACTTTCAAGTGGTTTCTACTAGAGAACCTGGAGGAAGTAGTATAGCAGAACAAATTAGAAAGGTTCTACTTAATCCTGAAAATAAAGAAATTACTTCTAGAACAGAAGCTTTATTATATGCGGCTTCTAGAGCACAACACTTAGATGAAGTAGTTATTCCTGCACTAAATGATAATAAAATAGTTCTATGTGATAGATATATAGATAGTTCCATGGCTTATCAAGGATATGCTAGAGAACTAGGAGAAGAATTTATTAATAAAATAAATGTATATGCCCTTAACTATATGCCGGATTTAACAATATATATTGACCTAGACACAAAAATTGGTCAGGCAAGAATCAATAATAATAGGAAACATAAAATTGATCGATTAGATTTAGAAGATTGTAGTTTCCATGATAAAGTTAGAAATGGTTATTTACAAATTGCTAAAAAAGATGAAAAAAGAATATTTATTATAGATGGTAATCAAACAATTGATAGTATCTATAGTATTATTTACAATAAAGTAAAAACACTAATATGAAAAAAACACTAGAATGGTTTAAAAAGGCAATTAGTAATAACAGATTATCGCATCTATATATGTTAAGTGGTGGAACAAATCTAGGAAAAAAAGAACTTGCCTTAGAAATCGCATATGAAATATTTAAAAATTATAAAGATCATCCTAAATTAAAAGAGTTAGTAGAAACTTTTAATTATGCAAATCTTATATATTTAGAAAAAGAAGGAAACTCCATTAAAAAAGAACAAATAAGTTTTCTTCAAGATGAGTTTAATAAAACATCTTTAATTGGTGGACCTAGAGTTTATATTATTGAAGATATAGAAACTCTTACAATCTCAGCTGCGAATAGTTTACTGAAATTTATGGAAGAACCAAAAGGAACAGAAACAATAGGAATCCTTTTAACAAGCCAAAAAGAACAAGTTCTTCCAACTATTATTTCTAGAAGCCAAGTTATTTTATTAAATGAACAAACTGAAAATGAGATTGTTAATGATTTAATTGAAAATCAGATTTTAGAAGAAGATGCTTACTTACTTTCAGTTATCACAAAAGATGTTAAGGATGCTTTAGAATTATTAGAAGATCCCAATTATTTATCTGTTAAAGAAACCTTTTTAAAGTTGACTAGAAACTGGCAAAAAACATCAGAAACACTTAGAATTTTATTAGGACTTCCTACTTTCTTATGGGAAGATAAAAAATGGTTTGAATTATTTTTAGAAATCTTAATAAAATATTTTTTAGATATTATACATATTCATATGCATCAAGAAGTATATTTTAAAAAAGATGATACTTTATCAGTCAACTCAACTAAGTTAAATGTTATCCAATGTCAAAATATGATTTCTGATATACAAGATAAGATTAAAGAACAAAGATATTATATCAACTTAGAATTAGCATTCAGTTCTCTTATAACTAAACTAGAAAAAAGGAGACCAAGAAAATGAAGGTTGCTTTAGTTCAATTTAAAACAGCAGGTAAAAAATATTATTTTGGTTTGAATAATTTAAATGTTACAGATAACTCTTTAGTTGTAGTAGAAACAATTAGAGGATTAGAAATTGGAAAAGTTTCTAAAATAAAAGAAATTGATGATTCAGAAATAGAAACTCAAATTAAACCAATCATAAGAATGGCTAATGAAGAAGACTTATTTAACTATGAGGAAAATCAATTGTTAAATAAAGATGTCTATCAAGTAGCTAAGCAAGTTGCCTTTGATTTAAAGTTAAAAATGAAGATTGTTGATGCTGAATATACTTTGGATAGAAAAAAATTGCTTGTTTATTTTGAATCAGATGATCGTATTGATTTTAGAGAACTTATCAAAGTACTTAATCAAAAATATAAAACAAGATTAGAACTTAGACAAATAGGTTCCAGAGATGCCGCTAAGATTATTGGTGGTATTGGTCCATGTGGACTTATCTTGTGCTGTTCCACTTTTATTGGTGAATTTGACACGATATCTATTAAAATGGCTAAGAATCAAAACTTATCATTAAATCCTCAAAAAATATCAGGTGTTTGTGGAAAGTTACTTTGTTGCATTAAATACGATGATGATGTTTACACTGATTTAAAAGAAAAAATGCCTGATGTTTCTGATATGATTTTAGTTAATGGTGAAAAAGTTTTAGTTGTTAATATTAATGTACTAGGACAAAAGATTCAAATTAAACATTTGGAAACATCTAGTTATGAGTGGATTTCTTTAGAAAGTTTAGAATCTAATGGTAACTAGAGATTTAATCGGATCTAACAAAAAGATAAAGCAAGAAACGGGTATGTCATTTAATTTAGACACCATCTTACTTTCTCTTTTTATTAAGACTAGAAAAAGTGATAAAAAAATTGTTGATGTTGGTACAGGTAATGGGGCTTTAATGCTTTATTTAAGTGAAAAAACAAAAGCTAAAATTATTGGTGTAGAGATACAGGAAAAAAGATATCATCTAGCATTAGAAAATATTAAATTAAATAGTTTAGAAGATCAATTATCTTGCCATCATATAGACTATAATGAAATTGACTTTATGAAAGATATTGATATGGTTGTTTCTAATCCGCCTTTTTTTAAAGTGAATCAAGAGACAAAAAGAAACTTAAGCCTTGATAGCGAAATTGCAAGACATGAAATATATCTCAACTTAGAACAATTAATTAAAAAAACATCTCAAATATTAAAGCATGGTGGCAGTTTTTATATGATTCATAGACCAGATAGGTTAACTGATATTATGAATTTGTGTAACAAGTTTGACCTTGTTGTTAAAGAAATACAATTTGTTCATCCATATATACATAAAGAACCTAACCACTTATTAATTAAAGCAGTAAAAAAAGGTAATGAGGGTGTTAAAATCTTACCACCATTAGTGATTTATCAAAGTCAAAATGAATATACAGAATATTTTAAAGCAGTTTATTCTAAAAAGGATTAAGAAAAGCGAAGTGATAAATATGATTAATCAAATAAGTTTTAAAGAACAAAAACCAACTTTATATATTGTCTCAACTCCAATAGGAAATCTTAAAGATATTACATATAGAGCTATTGAAATATTAAGCTCAGTTGATTATATCTTAGCAGAAGATACCAGAGTAACAGATAAATTATTAAAACATTATTTTATTAATAAAAAACTGATTTCTTATCATGAGCATAATAAGTTTGAAAAAGAAGAACTGATTTTAAAACTATTATCAGAAAATAATCATATTGCCTTAGTCAGTGATGCTGGGACCCCTATGATAAGTGATCCAGGCTATGAAATCACCCAAACAGTAATGCAAAATGAATATCCTGTTGTGGCAATACCAGGAGCAAGTGCTTTACTTACTGCACTTATAACATCTAATATTGCACCAATGCCTTTTATCTTCATTGGTTTTTTGCCAAGAAAACAAAGTGATCAAAAAACTTTCTTAGAAAAATATAAAAGTTATCAAGAAGCCCTCATTATTTATGAATCTCCAAAAAGAATAGAAAAAACGCTTCAAGTTATATATGAAGTTTATGGCAATAGAAAAATTTCTTTAGCAAGAGAACTTACTAAAAAATTTGAGACCATTACTAATGGGTATATAGAAGATATATTAAAAACAGAATTAAATCTTCTTGGAGAGTATGTTTTAATCATAGAAGGTAATCAAATAGAAGTAGATTATAACGAAATAACAATAGAAGCACATGTATTGCTCTATATTAAGCAAGGATACACAGAAAAAGAAGCTTTGAAATTAGTAGCAAAAGACAGAAATGTTAAGAAAAGCGATATTTATCAAGCATATAAAATTAAATGATATTGAATCTAAAAGATTCTTATTATATAATAGAGACAAACTAAATATAGCAATGAAAAGAAGAGTAACTAAATTTTCTTTTAAAGAGAGTCTATGGCTGGTGTAAATAGATAAAAAAGTTTAGCGAAAATGGTCTTGGAGCTTTTAAATCGATATGTAGATTTAAACGTGATCTTACGTTACAAGAAGAGTGCTAATTATAATAATTGTAATTAGAACTAAGGTGGTACCGCGATCATTCGTCCTTAGAATTTGTTTAAGGACGTTTTTTTAGTTATGGAGGAAAAAATGAAAGAAAAATTTTATATAACAAGTGCAATCGCATATGCTTCAGCAATTCCACATATAGGAAATGTATATGAAGTCATTCTAGCGGACGCTATCGCTAGATTTAAAAGATTAGATGGACATGAAGTCTTTTTTCAAACAGGAACAGATGAACACGGGCAAAAAATTGAAACGAATGCAGCAAAACAAGAACTTAAACCTAAAGCATATGTGGATATGATTTCTTCTGAAATTAAAAGAATTTATGATTTAGTTGGCGTAAGCTATGATAAATTTATTCGTACAACTGATAGTGATCATGAAAAATCAGTTCAAGCTATTTTTCAAAAATTATATGATCAAGGAGATATTTATTTAGGTAAATATGAAGGTTGGTATTCGGTTGCTGAAGAGGCTTATATCTCTGAAAACGATATTGTAGATGGCAAAGGACCTAATGGAGATATTCCTGTTTGGACAAGTGAAGATGCATATTTCTTAAAATTAGAAAAATATCAAGAAAGACTTTTAAAGCATATTGAAACTCATCCAGATTTTATTAGACCTGAAAGTAGAAAAAATGAAATGATTCAAAATTTCTTAAAAGAACCACTTCCAGATCTTTCTATTTCAAGAACATCCTTTAAATGGGGCATTCCAGTACCATTTGATCCTAAACATGTTATTTATGTTTGGATAGATGCTTTAAGTAACTATATTACTGGAATAGGATATCATCCTAATGAACCAAAAACAGAATTATTTAATAAGTTATGGCCTGCAGATATTCATTTAATTGGAAAAGATATTGCTAGATTTCATACAATTTATTGGCCGATATTATTAATGGCATTAGAATTAGAATTACCTAAACAAATTTTCTGTCATCCATGGATCTTATTTGATAAAAATAAGATGAGCAAGTCAGTTGGGAATGTCTTATATACAGATGATTTAGTTAAACATTTTGGTGTAGATGTGTTAAGATATTATGTTTTACATGAAATACCATATGCTCAAGATGGTAATATTACATATGAACTTTTAATTGAAAGAAATAATAGTGATTTAGCAAATACAATTGGTAATTTAGTTAATAGAACTATTGGAATGGCTAAAAAATATCGTGATGGTCATATTAAAAGAGTTATCTTAAAAGAACCATTTGAACTGAGCTTGGAAGAAAAAGCATTAGAAGTTTTACCACGTATGAGAACATTCATTGATTCATTAAAAATAGGGGAGGCACTAGAAGAAGTAGTTCAACTTGCTCGTTATGCTAATAAGTATATTGATGTTTCAGAACCATGGAAATTATTCAAAGATGAAAATGCTCAAGAAACACTTGATCATGTGTTATATCATTTAGTAGAAACTATTAGATATATTGCAGTTTTATTAAAACCATTTTTACCAGAAACAGCAGAAAATATATTAGAACAAATAAAGGCAGAAGAAACTACATTTACTAGTCTAGAAACATTTGGTGTAACAAAAGAAAAAGAACTAGGGGAAGCAAAAGTATTATTTGAAAGATTTGAACTGGATAAGAAAATAAATCATATATTAGAGGATTAAGATGCAAAAATTAAAAAGTGTGATTCAAAGTGAACAATTTAGATTAAAAATAGGACCCGAGATTAAACGTTTTTTTGCTGTGGTTATATTTACTTTGATATATGGTCTTGGAGTTGTATGGTTTCTTGAAGCTTCAAGTGTACATATGTATACAGGTGGTATTCCAGGACTTGCCCAAGTAATAAGAGATTTACTCGTATTAAATGGTGCGATTGCAGAAGGTAGTAAAGTTGGAGACATTTTTATGTCCATCTTTATTATTGTTGGAAACATCCCAGTTTTAGCACTTGGATGGTTTGGAGTGTCTAAAAGATTTACAATATATAGTTTTATATCTATTATTATTCAGTCAATTGTTATTGGTTTTATCCCCAAAATCAACTTAGGTATTGGTAGTCCTGATCAAGCATTGCTTGCGGCTATTATGGGAGGATTACTGATTGGTATTGGTGTTGGTGGTGCTCTTAAATTTGGTACATCAACAGGTGGTTTAGATATAGTTGCCCAATATGTTTCATTAAAAAAAGGACAATCTGTAGGATTTATCTCCATGGTTCTAAATGTGCTTATTGCATTATTTGGTGCTATTATAGCAGGTAATAATAAAGCTGCAGTTAATAGTGTTGCAGGATTAGTCTTCTTATATACAATTATTAGAATTATAGTCACGACGATTGCAACTGATAAAATACACACCGGATATCTTTATATGGGAGTTCAAATCATTACAGAATCACCTAAAGAAGTTATTAATGATATCCTAGTGAAACTATATAGAGGGGTTACATTGACTAAAGTTCAAGGTGCCTACTCACAACATGATAAGATTTTAATATATGTTGTTATATCTAGTTATGAATTGCAAAGCTTATTAGACATTGTTAGAAGAGTTGATGACAAATCATTTATCATAACAACGCCTGTTAACCATGTTTATGGTAACTTTAAGAAAAAGACAATTGCATAAAAAAAATAGACAGTCATTTGTCTATTTTGCTAACTAATGTTATTAAATCATCATTAAAATAGTTTTTAATTAAATCACTGTAATAGGTGATTTTTTTATTGTTATCTTCTATCTTAAGTGTATAAAATAGTTTTAAAAGTGAATCATTCGTATGAGAAGGATCATCAAGAAAGTGATAGGCAAGAGCTTTGTAATAAAAGAAATCAGCAAGTAGATAATTTGATTTAACTTGTTTTCCATAGTTAATTGCTTCATTACATAAGGTGATGACTTCACTGAAATTTCCATTAAGCCCTGCATAATCCGCTAGTCTGTAGTAACAAAGGAGTAGCGTTTTTTCGTTTTGTCCGCTTAACAGATAAGTTTTATGAGAAAGGAATCCTTTTATAATTGTGATGATTTTATCTTTTTCCTTGAAACTAGAAAATGATAATAGGCTTGAAACTATAATCAGTTCAGTAGAAGAATAAGCATTTTTATTAAATAAAGTAGAATATGAAATTAATTCTTTGACATCATCGATGAAAGTAGGTTCTGAAATTAAATTCATATAATATTTTCTTAATAAAATAGAATACTCATAAATAAGTAAATTATTAGCATCTATAATATTATCTTTGATAATATTTTTTTCATATTCATCAGCCTTTTTAAAGTCTTTATTCACAATGGCATTATGAAAGTTATTTAAGGTATTAGCTTCTTGAATTCTTTTAGATTCAAATTCTAGTATAAGATGTTCAGGTCTTAATCCAAGTCTTTTAGAAAGAAGATTGATCACTGACTGTGGTATTTGATACTCACCACTAAGATAACGTCGGTACTGTCTTAAAGATATAATTTCAGAAGTAAATGATTCTTGTGAGAAACCTCTTAATATTCTAAGCTTTTCAAAGAATAATGATAGTTCTTTTGAATATGATAGATATTCCATATTAATCTCCATTCATTATAGGACAGTTTCGCCCTAGTGTTAAAAAATGCTCACGCCTAAAATAAGGTTATAAAAGGGGGTGAGTATTAATGAAAAAAATGTTCAAAGTTGTATTGACTATGGCATTATTAGTTACAACGATTGCTGTTGGTGAACTTTCAGCGCAATTTGGTAACGGAAAACAACCAGAAATTATTGAACACAGTCCATCAATTATCAAACATAGTCGTATTATTATTGTACAATAATTTATAAATAATAGTATAAATTTGATAATGATGCAAGAAAAAAAGAGTTAATACGGGGTATAAAAGTAAAATCTATGTAAAAAAACTAGTTTTTTAGCAAAAACTGTGATTTTAACAACAATTAATAAGAAATATGAAGATTAGTGGTTTACATTTAAATAAATGTTTGCTATAATTATACTCGTATTCGATATATCGTATATCCGATCAGATATGGTGATCAAGTCTCTACCGCAGAACCGTAAATTTTGCGACTACGATTGTCAACTCCTTTTGTTTTTTATAAATGGATGTTGTCAAATGTAGATGTGACCATTATTCTTTAGTCAAGAATTTAGTGGTTTTTTTTATTTTTGATATCGTCGATTACAAAAAAATAAAAAGGAGAAAAAAAATGTCTTTCATAGAAAAGATCAAATCGTTTTTTCAATTTGAAAAACGTGGGACCAATTTTAAAAAAGAAACATTAGGTGGTCTTGTAACATTTTTAGCAATGAGTTATATCTTAGCTGTTAATCCAACAATGATTGGTAACGCAGGTGTTCCACTAGGTGGAGCATTTATAGCAACAGCAGTAGGGGCAGCGATTGCAACTATTATTATGGCTTTTACAGCAAACTATCCAGTAGCATTAGCACCTGGTATGGGAGTAAATGCCTTCTTTACTTACACAATTGTATTAACAATAGGATATAGTTGGCAAGAAGCATTAGCTGCATCATTTATTGGTGGACTTATCTTCGTAGCTATTTCTTTTACATCACTTAGAAAAAAATTAATTGATGCAATTCCAGATGGATTGAAATCTGCAATTGGTGCAGGTATTGGATTCTTTATTGCTTTTGTAGGGTTACAAAATGCAGGAATTATCGTTCCAAGTGGATCAACTGGAGTTGAATTAGGTAACTTATCACAACCAACAGTTTTAGTAGCTTTATTTGGAGTTCTTGTGATTTTTGCTCTATATAATGTTAAAAATAAAAAGATTTCTAGATTTGCATTTATATACGCAATCTTAATTACAGCAGTCTTATATGTGATTTTAGCGTTATTAAAAGTTCCTGGAATTCCAGAAATTAAAATTTTAAGTTATAGTGAATTAGGTACCTTCTCAGATACTTTTGGTGGTTTTATTACTGGATTTAAAACAATGTTCGAAGACACTCCTGGTGTTATAACAGCTGGTGCTAAATTAGCTACATTACCAATTATTGTCTTTGCATTATTATTTGTTGATATTTTTGATACTGCAGGTACATTAGTGGCAGTAACAAAAGCAGCAGGTATTAAAGATGAAAATGGTGGCATTCCAAAGTTAGAAAAAGCATTGTTTGCTGATGCAGTAGGAACACTTATTAGTTCTACAATGGGAACTCCAGAAATTACATCATTTGTTGAATCAGCAACCGGTGTTGAATCAGGAGCTAAAACAGGATTCTCAAATTTAGTAGTAGGTGGATTATTCCTATTATCTGTGTTGTTATTCCCTATTATGAGTATATTTAATGTTTTATCGGTGACATCAATGGCATTGATTTTAGTTGGAGCTATAATGGCACAACAAATTGGTGAAATTAACTGGTCAGATAAAATTATTGCAATCTCAAGTTTTATGACAATTATCGGAATGGTTGTTACTTATTCAGTTTCTGATGGTATTGCATTTGGATTTATTACATATACAGTTTCAATGCTAGCTAGTGGTAAAGCAAGAAAAATACATCCATTAATATACATCTTCTCAGCAGGATTTATACTATATTTTGCATTCTATTCAGTAGGATTCAAATTATTTTAATACATATTTATGATAAACTTAAAAACTCTGAAAAGAGTTTTTTTGTTTCTTGAATACGAGTTTTACCCAAAGGAATTAATTTTCCATTTCTTAAAAAGAGATATTCTTCTTGGAAAGAATCTATAAAACGCATATTTATAATATAGGATCTATGCACTCGTGCAAATTTCTTTTGAGGAAGTTTTTGTTCTAAATGTGTAATAGTATCTATGAATTTAAAGCTTTTATTATCATAAAAGACAGTTATGTATCTGCCAATAACTTCAAAATACTCAATCTTATGATAAGGAATAAGAATAGTTTTACCCTTAGAGGTTGCTCTAAAAATATCACTTTGTTTTTCTATCTGAGTATTCACGGCTTTAAGTAAAATAGATGAGAATTCAGATTCACTAGTAGTTTCTTTTAATAAGTAATGAAAAGGATAGGCATCAAAAGCATCGAAAGCATAGTCTACATAGTTAGTTATAAAAATAATTTCATTCATATAACCTTTATTTCTCAGTTCTTTAGCTGTTTCTATCCCATTTTTTTGTCCTAAATTAATGTCAAGAATTAATATATGATAAAAATTGATATCTGATATTGCTTTATGAAAAAAAGTTCTTTCCTTAGAAAAGAGGTCTGTTTTAAAGTTATTATTTGAATCTAAGTTATTAATTACCTCATTGTAATTATTTAATACCTTTTCATCATCATCCAAGATGGCTATGTTTATTTTCAAAATTTCTCACATCCTTATATTTATTGTAATGTAATTTTGAAAATAAAAATCAAAAGTTCACGACATAAAAACCACTTTTCATGACATCCACATACAAAATGATGCCATCGATAGGGTATAATCTAGGTGCTTTAAGCAGAGAGGTGAGATTTATGGATAAAATAAAAAAGAATTTATATATTCTAATACCCTTGTTAATATTACTCGTGTTAATCATCTTTCTTTCTATCAATCAAAATAATATAAATAATAGTGATTACTTTATTAAAATTAAAGATGCACAGAAAGTAAATACTACATTACAAGTTATGGATAACTCAAAAATAGAGATTTTGGTTCCAGAAGGAATAGAGGGAGAATCTTCACAAATATTTAAATATGATGTTTTATGGACAGGTACTGGAGCAAGCGGAGCCAGAGGTACTTTAAAAGTAAACGTACAATTAGAGGATATAAATCAAAAAATTTCTAATGAAAGATTAAATTATTTATTTAAAGTATCATTAGTAAATGAAGAAGAAATTGTTGCAGGTACTAAAAAAGTATATGAAATAGAAGTTTCTTTTAAAAATGAGCCAGAAAACAAAGAAGAGTATTTAAAATTAATAGAGAGCAAGATTATTATTAAACTTGAATTTGAAGTCATTGCAGAAAATATCGCATAAAAAAAAGATGGTGAATAAATTGTTATTCATCATCTTTTTGATTATCTAATGTAGTTTTAGGAATCGAGAGTTGTACTGAAAAGACTTTTTTATTTTTATCAATAAAGAATTTTACAAGTCCCCCCTTTTTAGTAATAATATCATTTATAATTCTAAGTCCAAACCCGTGTAAAACTTTATCTGATTTACTGGTGATATACTGATCATCTTCTACAATAATATCTGTTTCATAATTGTTTGAAATTTTTATCACAAGCCAGTTAGAGACAGCTTTACTGCTTATTGTAATAAATCTTTTATTTTCAGGACTTTTAATAGATGCTTCAAGAGCGTTACTTAAAACATTACTAAAAATTTTCATTAATTCTAACTGTGAAAAGTTAATACTATTAGGAAATTTAACACTTGATTTAAAATCTATATGATTGATTTTACATTTATTAGCATAATCAAAGATGATTGCGTCTACGATAAATGAATTAGATGTTTTTTCAATAGCTGACATGGCTTCAAAAATATCGTCTTCAATAGATTCATCAAGTAATTCTAGGGCTTTTTCATTATTGTTAGACTTAATTAATTGTTTAAGAGATTTCATCAGGTTACCATGATCATGCTTAAACTTTGCTAGTTCTTTGATATAAGATTGATATTGTTCGTAATGAATAATTTGATTATCTAATTGTTCTTCTAATCTAACAGTATATATTTCATTTTCAATTGTTTTTATTAATCTAATGATGTTATGTAAAATATAACCAAATACCGCAATCGAAAGAATACTTGTAGAAAGATAAGTTAAAGAATACCAAATATTATTCGTTAAGACATAACGCCCTTGATTGATAATATAGATATAGCAAACTTCAATTAAAGTATATAAGGTTAAGAAAATAGTTTGTCTTTTAACTGAGAAAAGTAAAACAAATTTTTCTCTTTTCATAAATTTAACAAAAACAAGAAGTATGAAGAAACCTACTATAGACGCAATATGACTAATAATCAAGGCATCGCTAGAATTAGAAATTTCAGCAATGCTTTGATTTTTTATTAAGGCATAAATAGAAAGAATGACACCTCGCGTAGAATAGAAAGTAAAGAGTAGAAGTGTACCTGCAAAAGAAGCTTCGATCCAGCGCATACCAACTGCAAGGTAATAGATGGAAACATGGACTGCAAAAATTAATAATAAATGATAAAAGCCGAAATCTATGTAATAACTAGCAATTGTATACGCAATAAAAGCTAAACCAGCAATGACAAAATCATACCATTTTTGTTTTCTAATTTTGAAATTTTTTCTAAAATAAATAAAAATAGCGATAAAACCAATAATAAATCCCATAATATGATTACTCCTCCTCTGTTTGTTTAATTAAGTATTTAGTAAATAAATCTTTAACTTCTTTTAACCTTGTAGCACCTATTGGAATAATAAGACCATTTTTAAGTTTTAAGTAGTTGCCTTGAAAGGAATCTAAATAAGCCATGTTTATGATATATGATCGGTGGACTCTAATAAAATCAGACTTTGGAAGTTTGTTTTCTAATTCCTGGATAGTATGTATAAACTCAAATGATTTATTCATCTCATAATAAATGACTATGTATCTGCCTTGTGCCTCAAAACAGGCAATAAAACTATAGGGAATGATTTTAGTTTCACCTTTAGTGTTTGCGATAAAGACCTCTCGTTGTTTTTTATCTTGTAAAGCAAAGACTTTAGTTAAGACTGAAGTGAATTTTTCTTTGGTCAAGGTTTTTTTATGTAAATATTGAAAAGGATAAGAGTCAAAAGCTTCATAAGCATAATCAACATAATCTGTTAGGAAAATGATTTCATTTTGAAAACCGCTTTTTCGCAATGATTTTGATATTTCTATCCCATTATAATTGGACATTTCCACATCTAGTAAAACAAGATGATAGTAGTTTAAGTCATTTTCTACTGCATCTAATAAGTCCATAGCATTTAAAAAGGTATTAATATTTAAAATATAAGGTGTAGAAATATTTGAAATCATTTTTTTATAGTGAGATAAAACATCTTTATCATCATCACACAAGGCAATGTTTATATTCATATGAAAACCTCTCTTTTTAGTTGTATATACGTTTATTGTAAGGATTATATGAGAAAAAAGCAAATTGATTGTAATAAAATATGCAATTCATATCATAAATAAGACCTTTCATGACATGAATATTAAACTTTAAATAAACTTGAGTATAATTTAACTGTAATATTATGAAATAATTTTATCACAAAATTTCATTAATATGAGAGGAGAATTATAAAATGAAAAACAAAAAATTATTCTTGCCAATAGTAATTATGTTACTCTTGTTAACATTAACAGGTGGAGCTTATGCTTATTGGGCATCAAGCATCAATGGTGCTAATACTAATACAAGTAATAACTTAAATATAGGTCAAGCAGGAGTTGTTACCACTCAAGTGACAGTCAATGGAACAGCTAATACGCAAACTTTAGTTCCAGTAGGAAGAGAAGTGTCAGGAGAAACTGTTAGTAAAATTACTACTAGTTTTCAAATGAATTGGACTGGTTCTGGTGCTGAAGGTGTAGCTGGTACGATTAGTTATGAAATAGTATCAGTAACTAATTCAGAAAATCAAACACTTGAAAACTTATTTACACTAAAGAATCTAAGTTCAAGTGAACTTGTTGTTGGAACACCTAAGACAGTTACTCTGGATATTGAATTTACAGATGAACCTTCAACAGCGGCAGAGTATGCTAAAATTGCAGGCAAACAAATTACATTAACAATTAAATTTACTGTTACACCATAATAAAAAAGAGGGCACATTATGAAACAAAAGGTTAAATTTATAATTGCCCTTTTTCTGGTTATGCTTTTTTCTTTAAGTCAATCAGGATCATATTGGGCAAATAACGTTCTAGGAAATGATAAAAATAGTATATCCAAAGTCTATATAGGAAATTGGCTTTCAAAAAAACAGTTTATATATAAAGAATTGAAACAAAGTTTCACAACTATTACATCAGGACCTGATTATAATCTAGCCATTGATGCTAAGGGTAATTTATTTGGGTGGGGAGCTAATAATAAAGGTATTTTATGTGCACCAGATGATGTTAGAATACTATATCTTCCAACAGAATTACCTACAGGTTTAAATAATGAAAAAATTGTAGATGTTTCTGCAGGTTTTTCCCATGCATTGGCTTTAACAGAAAGTGGAAAATTATATAGTTGGGGCAATAATTCAGTTGGAGAGTTAGGTTTAGGATCAAATAGTGAGAGTGTTTACTATGAGCCAAGAGAAGTCACTTTTTTTAGAGAAAATAACATTGAAATTGAAAAAATATATGCAGGACACTATGCTAGTTATATAGTAACTAAGTCTAAAAAAGTATATAGTTGGGGCATGAATTCTAATGGTAAGTTATGTAATGGTTCTCCAAATGTTGGAAATAATGAACCACAAAAAATAGAATACTTAGACGAACAAGGAATAAATATAACAACTTTAGGAATACAAAAAGAAGGCGTAGTAGCTTTATCTGACCAAGGTGAACTTTATGTTTGGGGAAAAAATGATGTCAATCAACTTGGCATAGAACAAAGTAAAATAATCTATACACCAGAAAAAATTATTTTACCAGAAACAGAAATAATCAAAAAATATGCTGTCGGAAAAGATTGTGGACTCATAATAACTCAGGAAAAAAACGTATATGTTTGGGGAAAAAATGCATATGCAGAATTAGGCTTAAATCATAATGATATAGTGAAAAAGCCTATTAAGAACACAGATTTAAGCAATATGAATATAAAAGATGCCTTTTTTAGCCAACATGATAAGACTGCAACAGCTATTATTACAGAGACAAATGAGGTTTATACATGGGGTTTCAATAATAAAGGTAACTTAGGCTATCGAGGTAATGATTTAATTATTTTTACGCCGCAAAAAATACTAAATATGGTAAATGACGATCATCCAAACTATATATCGATTAGTTTTGGTGTTAAACATACGCTAATACAAAATTCTGAAGGGTTAATATATGGTATGGGTTCAGATCTAACTGGACAATTAGGATTACATAGTAAATTAGAAGAAGTCTTGCCAACAGCTATTAATAACCAGTGGGAAACTTACCATATTGAAGATGTTTATAATGAATATCCAATTGATTTGATAGAGTTTGAAGCTAATTATAAGAAAAAATATACTTTTTTAGGATGGTTTTTAGATTCAAAAGGAATAACGTTATTTCAGGAAAGTATGATTTATCCTGTAGAAAATAGAGTTTTATACGCCAAATGGGAAATTAAACCACTTTAAAATAGCCGATAAATATCATTTATTTATATTACAATACGCGTTCATGACATTTGAACATGGTTTCATAACATAAAAACTAAAGATAGAAAAAAACAAGATATACTTTAGGCGAACCCAAACAAAGAGCTTTAAATAAGGGTTTAAAAATAATAATTTATTAAGGAGAATACAAATATGAAGAAAAAATTAATTTTACCAATACTAATTATCATGGCAATACTTACATTAACAGGTGGAGCATATGCATACTGGGCAGCAAGCGCAACAGGAACAAGTAGTAACGCAAACACAGAAGCTGAAATTGGAACAGGTGGAGTAGTAACAACCACATTAGATGTATCAAAAATAAATGGTACAGGAAAACTAGTACCAGTTGGAAAAGAAAATCCAGGGACTTCAGTAAGCTCAATTCAACCTAAATTCAACTTTACTTGGAATGGGGTAGGCGCAGAAGGAACAAAGGGAAGTTTAAAAGCTCAGTTAGTATCAGTTAAAGCTGGGACAGATGATGTAACAAGTCTATTTACTTTAAAGGGATGGACTAATAAAGAAATTATTATCGGAACACCTTTAAATAACGTATCAGCAACGATTGAATTTACTAGTGAACCAGCAAATGCTACAGAATATGCAAAAATCGCAGGTAAAAAAATCACAATTACACTTAAATTTGAAGTAACAATATAGTTAGGAGATGATCAATATGAAGAAACTAGCAATTGGGTTTGTAACTATTTTATGTATTATGCTAACTTTGACTGCTACACATTCTTATTGGATTGATCAAATCAATAATACAAACGTAGTTAAAAGTACAGAAGTTCAGCATGAAACAGCAGCTTGGGCATCAATATAATCAGTTGAATATAAAGAAATGACAGGAACTGGTTATCATAAAGTAGCCTCATCTTATCAGTTTAATCTTGCTATAGATAATAATCAAGAACTCTATGCTTGGGGACATAATAATTATGGACAACTAGGGAATGGCAATACTGTCGATCCAACTGAAATAGTTGTGCTTGGCTCTCTAAAGTGGGTAACTGTTCACACAGATAATCTACCTAAAGGTTATGCATTTAACCCTTACCAATACCAAAAATCAGGATATATATTTTCAGGATGGTACTGTGATGCAAACTATCAGACTAAATTAGCAAATAATCAAATTATGTCAGATAGCACACGTGTTTTATATGCTAAATGGGAATTCAATTGATTATCAACAGCCTCGTTTATAAATATGATATAATATAATCATATTAATTAGACGAGGTTTTATTATGAAACAAAATAAACTATTTAAGTATTTAATCATTAGCACGATTGCTATTTTTATTTTCTCTATCGTTTCTTTATTTTTTGGTGATGAATTAGCAGCTAGTTTTAATGTCATAGGTATTCGTATTGCCGTTTTAATTGTTGCTTTCGCTTCATTTATCTCAAGTGCATTATTTAGTTTTTTAGTTTATGCACATAATAAAACTGTAAGCAAAATTAATGATGATATGAATAAAAGAGCAGAACTATTTAGAGAATTACAGTTTGCCTCAGCAAACTATTCTATTATTGAATTTACAGATAGAATGTTGATTTATAAAGAATCAGAACGATATAAAAATAAATATCTTAATAATCCTTTGTTTGGATTTCACTTAATAGAAACAGTTGGTGAAGTTAAAGATATTGAAGTAAGTGATGAATTATATGATTTTTATTCTATTAGAATTCCATTTAAAGTATTAGAAGGAAAAATGGTTTCTAGAATCAACGTCAATGAAATTAGATTTGAAAAAGAAAATGAGAAATTTTATTTTTATCCAACGAATAAAGAATTATTTACTGAAGGATATATTCTATATAATGAGCAAACTAAACGAAATAATTTAATTGTTAATTTGATCGTCGATAAGAAAAGTAATTTTTTTAATCAAGAAGTTAATGTCTTTACTAAAATCAAATTGGTTGTTAAGGTTTCTAGTTTATTAGGCGTTGGTATTACCGGTATCAATGAACTATATTTTACTAACCCAACTCAAACAGAAGGTGATGGATTACATACATATAAAATCAATTCATCTAACTTTACACTGATTGAAAGACCTAGAGTTGATAATCTTTCAGAAATAGAAGGGCAAATTAAATAAAAATTTACATTAATAAAAAAAATCGCTTTTAATTTATAAAGGCGATTTTCTATTTAATATGAATTTTTAACGATAAGAATGTTTATTGGTTTTTAGTTTTAAATAATTTTTCTAACCAGATTAAAAGCAAGTTGAGTAAAATACCACCAAAAGCAGCTACACCAATACCTGGTAATAAGAAAGTATCAGTTACTTTAATACTATCTACGCCTAGACCTACGATTGCTATAAAGGCCATAACCGCAACCACTTTAGGATCGAAAACATTAATTTTCTTTTCAATCATTAAGGCGATACCTTGAACTGCGATTGCTCCAAATAAGTATAAGCTAACGCCTTGAATAACAGGTTGTGTTAATAATTCGCTAATATTAATATTACCAATTAAATCTAATAAAATACCAACAACAATTGCTATAGCACCTGCTATATAAAATACATAAGATGAAAAGTTTTTAGTAACTGCAGAAGCACTCACGTTTTCACCATAATTCGTACCAGCAGGACCACCGCATAATACAGCTATGATATCACCAATACCATCACCGATTAAGTTTGTGTCTAATTCATCTTTGATATTATATCTTTTTTCAACCCCCATTTGTTCAGCTAAGTTATTCACATATAAATCTACTTGGTTGACGTGTGCTGCAGATTCTGGAATAGTAGCAAATGCTATTGGGAAGATTGCTAAGATTGCTGTTACAATAATTTCAGGTTGTTTAAACGCAGGAGCTAATGTATTCCAAGGCATATGTTCAAATAAACTAATTTGTCCAGCAGGAATATTTGAAAAATAAGACCCGATTGCCTCAAAATAATTACCACCAATTGTTAAAGGAACATAAATTAAATATGAGAAAAATACACCTACTCCAATACCTAATAAAATTGGTAATTGACTAATAAATCCTTTTTTTAATACAACTGTCAATACGGTAATTGTAATGAAAGTAATTAAAGCTATTAGAACAGATAACCAATTAACATCACCAGAGACACTTACTTGTAAAATACCAGTCATTGTATTTCCTGCAAGTGATAATCCGATAATCATCGCGATCATTCCTGTAATGTGCCCAGGTAGTATTTTATCAATTTTATCTTGACCAAAGTATTTAATTAATAAACCTGCACCAATACTCATAAAACCAGAAATGATAGAGGCAACCATGATTGCTCCAAATACTGCATCAGCGCCTACTCCTGTAAATTTAGTAGTGATGATTGCTACTGCTGGAATATATGAGAAACTTGAACCATAATATAAAGGAATTTTTCCTCTTGTTACAAGAAGGAAACAAATTGTTGCTACACCAGAAGCAAACACTGCTGCAGGAATACTGTAGATCTCAATGCCTCTACCATTCATAATTAAAGCAGCAAGAACTGTGGCAGGGAGCATCACTAAGAATTGTTGTAATGCAAAGAGAATACTTTTGCCTAAACTAGGCTTGTCATCTGGAAGATAACCAACTACATTTTTTTGAGTCATAAAAGACATCCTTTCTTTTTATGATTCCTTTAAAAATAAGGACACCAAAATAGGTGTCCTTTTATAGTTTAGGGTATGATGAATTACGATACCTTAAAACACTCACGGGTGCTCTTTAAAGGACTTCATTTGTTAAGAGTATACCATAATGAAATATAACATGCAACTATAATTTGTAAAAAATTGGTATAATATAAATGGTGATGTAAATGAAAGAAATATTAAATAGTGAGCAACTTTCAAGAACGCTCAAAAGAATGACCCATGAAATCATAGAAAGAAATAATGATTTAGAAGAAATTGTTTTAGTTGGTATTATGAAAAAAGGTCTACCAATTGCAGAAATTATTAAAGAAAATCTTAAAAGATTCGCAGATGTTGATATTACTGTTTTTGGGATTGATATTACAGCATATAGAGATGATATGACTGATGTCATTACGAATAAAGAAAAATTAGAAGTAGCTAATAAAAATGTTATTCTAGTAGATGATGTATTATTCACAGGAAGATCAGTTAGAGCAGCTATGGATGCCCTTGTTGATATGGCAAGACCTAGTAAAGTACAATTAGCAGTGCTAGTAGATAGAGGGCATAGAGAACTTCCTATTAGAGCTGATTATGTAGGCAAAAACATTCCAACAAGTAAAGAAGAAAAGGTAATTGTGGACTTTAATAATCAGTGTGTTTATTTAGATTAATTTCTTTTTATAAATAGACATAAAAAGATTGACTTTTAATATCCAATATAGTATTATTAGATAGGTACGATTCAAAAAAATTCCACAAGCCCTTATTAATGATTTAATAAGAATAAGGAGAAAACAAAAAATGAAAACATTTATGGCAAATGAACAAACTATTGAACGCAAATGGTTTGTCGTAGACGCTGAAGGTAAAACTTTAGGTCGTCTTGCAACTGTAGTAGCATCTGTTTTAAAAGGTAAACATAAACCAACATACACCCCTCACGTGGATAATGGTGACTATGTAATTATCGTTAATGCAGATAAAATCAAATTGACTGGTAAAAAATGGTCAAACAAAATTTATTACAATCATTCAGGATACAACGGTGGTTTAAAAGAAACTACTGCTGAAGAAATGATGGCTAAATTCCCAACTCGTATGGTAGAAAAAGCTGTTATCGGTATGTTGCCACACACTAAGTTAGGCTCAGCAATGGCTAAGAAATTATTTGTATATGCTGATGCAGAACACAAACATCAAGCGCAACAACCAGAAAGTTTGGAGGTATAACACTATGGCTAATAAAGTTCAATATTTTGGTACTGGGCGTCGTAAGAGTTCAGTGGCTCGTGTTATTCTTACAACAGGTACAGGTAAGTTTATTGTTAATGGAAGAGAATTCGAAGAATATATTCCATCAGCAGCAACTCGCTTAGACGTATTACAACCTTTAGCATTAACTGAAAACGCAGATAAATATGATGTAGTTGCTAATGTTAATGGTGGTGGATTAACTGGTCAAGCAGGTGCAATCCGTTTAGGGATTACAAGAGCTTTACTAGAAGTTAATGCAGAGTTAAGACAAATCTTAAAACCTGCAGGACTAATAACTAGAGATCCTCGTTCTAAAGAACGTAAGAAATATGGTTTAAAGAAAGCACGTCGTGCACCACAATTCTCAAAACGTTAATTGTTTGGTTACACAATTGTGTCAAGCTCCCTTTATTGGGGGCTTTTCTTTTAATTATAATGTTTTGTTAAGGTAAGTTGATATTGTTAAAAAACACAATATAAGATATAATAGTATTACGAAAGAAGGTATTTTAAGTATGAAAAAAGTTCGTGTAAGATACGCACCAAGCCCAACTGGATTACTACATATAGGAAATGCTAGAAGTGCTTTATTTAATTATTTATTCGCAAGACACCATGGTGGTGACTTTATTATTAGAATTGAAGACACAGATGTTGCTAGAAATGTAGAGGGCGGAGAAGAGTCACAGTTAACAAATTTAAAATGGCTAGGACTTGATTGGAATGAATCACCTGATAAAGGTGGTAATTACGGTCCTTATAGACAATTAGAAAGACTAGAATTATATACTAAATATGCTAATGAATTATTAGAAAAAGGACTAGCATATAAAGAATATAGAGAAGATAGCGATAAATTTGCTATTCGCTTTAAAGTTCCAGAAAATGTTACTTATCAATTTGATGATATGGTTCGCGGTACTTTAAAATTTGAAAGTAAAGAAATTGAAGATTGGATTATCATGAAAGATAATGGGATACCAACTTATAATTTTGCCGTTGTAGTAGACGATCACTTAATGGAAATTTCTCATGTTTTACGTGGAGAAGAACATATTACAAACACACCAAAACAAATTATGGTTTATAATGCTTTTGGATGGGAAACTCCAGTATTTGGTCATATGACTATCATTGTTAATGAAAATAAAAAGAAATTAAGTAAGAGAGATAAAAATGTTATCCAATTTATTTCTGAATATGCAAATTTAGGATATCTTCCAGAAGCTATGTTTAACTTCATTTCTTTATTAGGTTTTTCACCTAAGGGAGAAGAAGAAATACTAACTCAGGAAGAAATTATTGCATTATTTGATGATAAGAGACTTTCTAAAGCACCAGCTATGTTTGATAAAGAAAAATTAGCTTATGTTAATAGTAGATATATTAAAAAATTAGAAGTAAGTAAATTAGCAGAACTAGCAAGACCATATTTAGAAAAAGAAAATATTGTGATTGAAAGTCAAGAATGGCTAGAAACACTTGTAGGATTATTACAAGATAGACTAACATATATTGCTGAAATAGTTTCTTTATATAAAGCTTTCTTCCATGAAAATTTTGTTATAAATGAAGAAGAAAAACAATTTTTAGTTGAAAATAATTCAAAAGAATTATTAGTATCAATGCTAAACGCTTTTGAAGCAATAGAATTTGATGCACCAACTATAGAACAAACAATTAAACAAGTGGGAAAAGACACTGGAATTAAGGGTAAATTGCTATTTATGCCAGCTAGAATTGCAACTACTGGAGAAATGCATGGACCAAGTTTACCAGTTTCATTAGCATTACTTGGAAAAGAAAGAATTATATCAAGAATTAAAGAAACAATTAAACAGCTTTAAAATTTGGAGATAAAAATGAAAAAATTCCTAATATTTGTAATATCAATATTTTCAATTTTTACTTTAATCGCTTGTCAAGATAGTATTAATATTAATTTAGAAATAGTTGATACTAAAATTGGTTTCAAGAAAATCACATATAAATTAAATTGGGAAGATGAAAAGAATCAACTTCTTTCAAATAGTATGTATGCAATAGCGTTTAATGATGATAAAGAAGTATCTAGATATGAGAAAATAGAGAAAAATAAAGAATTCAGTTTAACAAATTTAAAGGCTGATACTGACTATCAAATTGTTATTTTTGGCACCCACAAAACAAAAGTGGTTGAGTTATACAAAAAAAATGAAAAGACACTACTTAAAGGTAGTGATGAAGAAAATCCATATCTTATTAATACTAAAGAAGAATTATTAGAAATTCAAAAAGTAATGGAATCAGATGATACAAAGACACAAGAAGTTTTATTAGAAACTTATTATAAATTGAATGCAGATATTGATTTTAATTCTGAAGAATTAAAAAATTCTATTTTTAATGATAAAGACTTTACTGGCGTTTTTGATGGTAATGGTCATGAAATAAAAAATATAATACTTAAAAATGATAGTAAATCTCATACTTCTTTATTTGGTAGAGTGAGTGGAAAAATTACTAACATAAAACTATCTAATATTAAAATAGATAATATGGAAAAGAGTAATACCGGGACAAACTATATCGCAATCATATCAAGTTATAGTTATAATTCTGCAGTCTTTTCTAAAATTACTATAGAAAACAGTGAAATAAATCAAAAACATAAAAGCCAATACAGCAGTTTATATTTAGGATCTATCTCTGGATATGCTAGAGGAAGTTATTCTGATATCACCCTTTCTAATGTTACTATCAACGTGGATATTGATAAATTGCCTAGTGCTTATATTGGTTCAGTTATTGGTTCTTATGAAGATAGTAATATGAATAAGCATAGTAGAATGACTCGTGTTTATGTAAAGAACACTTTAATAGATGTTGATTTTTCTTATGAAGAGTCAGAAACAAGTCAAAGAAACTTAAACATAGGTGGGATTGCTGGAAAAGTTATCGGACCTAATCAAGGAACTGAGACAAACCTTTATTTTAGTGGTAACATTAAAGCAGATCAAAAGGAATTTACAAAGTTAAAAGATGAAAAAACACCTTCTAGTAGTGAAATAAACATCGGTGGTATTTTTGGACATGATAGAAGTTATTTATTAGCTGATGTATTTGTTGATGCTAAAATAGAAGTTGGAAAAGAACAAAATATAAAAGGCATTAAAGAAATTAAAGTTGGATTAGTAACAGGAAACAATAGTGTTGTAACAAACGCTATTGGAAAAGGAACTGTTGAAATTCTAACAGATGAGATAAAAAATATAAAGACTGATTTACTAGCAAATAAATTCTATTCTCAAAACTATTTATATCAAGAAGCTTTATTTAAGGTAGATAACATAGTAGTAGATACAGAATACACTTTAATTTTTAGCAAAACTGATTTAGAGAATAAAAAAATAAACAATTGGATTTTAGAAAAAATAGTATAAACGGCAAAAAAAGCCGTTTTTTACTATAAAATAAGCTTTCAACTTGTGATATAATCTAATAGAAAGTATCTTATAAGTTGAAAAGATAGAAAGATTATAAGGTGGTATAAATGTTAAAAATATATAATTCTTTATCAAATAAAATTGAGGAGTTTAAATCTATTAAACCAAATAGCGTTGATATGTATGTTTGTGGACCAACGGTTTATGATCATATACATATTGGTAATGCTAGACCACTTATATTTTTTAATATGCTTAAACAATATTTAATATCAATGGGATATAAGGTGAATTACGTTACTAATATTACAGATGTTGATGATAAAATTATTGATAAGGCTATTAAGCTAAACCAAACCGAAAAAGAAGTAGCTACTACATATACAAATGCTTTTATTAATGTTATTAACGCTCTTAATGTTAATTCGATTGATATGATGCCAAAAGCTACTGACTATATAGCATCTATGATTAAATATATTGAAGAACTCATCCAATTAGGATTTGCATATCAACTAGAAAGTGGTGTCTATTTTAGAGTTAAAAAAGTTAAAAATTATGGACGTTTAAGTAATCAAAATATTGATACACTCATTCAAAACATTAGAAAAGAATTAGATAGTAAAAAAGAAAACCCAGAAGACTTCGCTTTATGGAAAACGACGGATAAAGGGATTAAATACGATAGTCCATGGGTATCTGGTAGACCTGGTTGGCATACTGAATGTGCTGTTATGAATCATGATATCTTTGAAGGTAAAATCGATATTCATGGTGGAGGCTTTGATTTGAAATTTCCTCATCATGAAAATGAAATAGCACAAACATGTGCGCATGATAATACAGATCTTGCCAATTACTTTATGCATGTAGGTAGACTAGATTTAGAAAATGTGAAAATGAGTAAGTCTTTAGGAAATGTTTTTTTAGTAAAAGATTTGATTGAACAAGAAAAAACAGAAGCCTTTAAACTATTAATATTGGCACATCATTACCGCCAACCAATTAACTTTAGTCATGAATTATTAGAACAATTTTCTAAGAATTATGAAAGAATCCAAAGGACTCTTAAAAAAGCTTCCTTTAATTTAGAATTAAATGGTATAATATTAAATGAAACTGACGCAGAGTCCTTAGAATCATTTCATAATTTAATGAATGATGACTTTTCTACCCCTAATGTTTTAACTTTAATTGAAGAATTAATTAAAAAAATTAATGTAGAAAAAGACCGGAATTTAGTTTCAAAATATAAAAATACTGTAATTCATATCTTAAATATTTTTGGTATTAAAATAGATACATTCATCTCAGATGATATGATTGATATATACAAAAAATGGCAACAAGCACGCAAAGATAAAGATTATGGGCTTGCTGATACTTTAAGAGAAAAATTAACAGAACAAGGATTGATATAAGTGAATGGTCTAACATTAGCCTATCTAGGCGATTCTTATTATGAATTTCATATTCGTAAATACTTACTTGATAGTGGTATGACAAATGTTAATAAACTGCATAAAAAGGCTATTTCATATACTTCTGGAACAGCTCAAGCTAAAATTATCAAATACTTTATTGATTCTAATTTATTAACTGAAGATGAAATAACAATCTTTAAACGTGGAAGAAACTCAAGCGGACCTGGTAGAAAAAATATAGATAGTGCAACCTATCATTTATCTACTGGATTTGAAGCACTAATAGGTATGCTTACGTTAACAAATGAAAAAAGAGTAATGGAATTGATTAATTTATCTATTGCATATATTAATCAAGAAAGTGGGGAGACAGTATGAATGCAGACAATGAAAATAAAACTTTAGAAAAAGAAATAATAGAAGATGAAGTCATAGAAGAAACTGCAGTGACTAAGAAAAAAGCATCTAAAAAAAATAAAGGACCTAAAACGGTTGTTAAAGAAGAACCACTATCTATGTCAGGGGATCCACTAGGATTAAGTGAATTAGAAAAAAAGGAAGAAAAACCTTCATTATCACCTAAAAAAAGAGTGAAAAAAACTGAAGAGATAGTTGTTGAAAGATATAATCCTGAAATTGAAAAAGGATTAAAATATGAAGAAGTTGAACAAAGACAATTAGCAGGAATGATTAATAAAATAGAAAAAGGTAGTAGTAAAACTATTGGAGGTATTATTTTCTCTAACGTTTTCACCTTTTTCAACTTATTAACTTTTTCTATAGCGGGATGGTTAATTTCAATCGGTCAATGGAAACAATTATTTTTCTTAGCAATCGTGCTTGCCAATTTAACAATTGGTATTTTACAAGAGATCAATGCTAAGAAAGTATTAGATAACCTGTCTTTATTAATGACTCCTACTTCAAATGTCGTTAGAGAAGATCAAGAACAAGAAATAGGGGTTGATGGGATTGTTATTGATGATATCCTATCACTTTCTGCTGGTAAGCAAATATCAACTGACGCAGTTGTTAGAGAAGGCGTTATAGAAGTTAATGAGGCTTTATTAACAGGAGAATCTGATCCTATTATAAAACGCAAAGGTGATACGCTTTATTCAGGTAGTTTCGTAATATCAGGTCACTGTTATGCTCAAGTAACTGCTATTGGTAAAGATATCTATATTGAAAAAATAACTTCACAAGCTAAAAAATATAAGAAACCACAATCTCAATTATTAAAATCATTAAAAACAATGATTAGAATTATTGGTGTGTTTATTGTTCCAATTGGGGCGACATTATTTTATATGATGTACTTTAAAAATGGAGTTAGTCAAGGAATTACAGGAGGCGAACTTTATGCTATATATCAGTCAGCGGTAGTTGGTACTGCTGGGGCTATGATTGGTATGGTTCCCTCAGGCTTGTTCTTATTAACAAGTATGGCTTTAGTTGTAGGGTTTGTCAGACTATCTGAAAATAATGCTTATGCACAAGAACTCTACTGTATTGAAATGTTAGCCAGAGTAGATACACTATGTTTAGATAAAACTGGAACTATCACTGATGGAACTATGAAAGTTAAAGGGGTTATTGAATATAATAGCGTACCTAAATTAACTCTTAAAAATTTAGTATCAGCCATGATGAATGCTCAAAACGATCAAAATTTAACATCAGATGCATTAGAAGAAAAATTTGGACGTGCTAAAAGAATTAGACATAAAGAACTCATACCTTTCTCAAGTTCAAGAAAATATAGTGCAGTTGAATTTGAAAAATTCGGAACTTTCGCAATTGGAGCACCAGAGTTTATTCTTAAAAAAGACTTTGGTATTATCGAACAAGAAGTAACAGAACAAGCTAAACAAGGATATAGAGTTTTATTAGTTGCTCAATCAGAAAATCCGATTGAAGATGGGCAATTATCAGGTAAAATTACACCGATTGCTTTAATTACTATTGAAGATACAATTAGACCTGATGCAATTCAAACAATTAGTTATTTCAAAGAAAATGGCGTAGATGTAAAAGTTATCTCAGGAGATAATCCAATTACTGTTTCAAATATATCAGCAAGAGCTGGAATTAATAACGCAGCTGATTATATCAGTTTAGAAGGATTAACAGATAAAGATGTTATTAGAGCAGCGACAAAATACTCTGTATTTGGTCGTGTATCACCACAACAAAAACGTATTTTAGTTGAAGCGTTAAAAGATAACGGACGCGTGGTTGCGATGACAGGTGATGGAGTTAATGATATATTGGCTTTAAAAGAAGCTGATACTTCAATTGCCATGGCATCTGGATCAGAAGCAGCAAGAAACGTATCACACCTTGTTTTAATGGATTCTAACTTTTCTTCAATGCCTAAAGTGGTTGCTGAAGGTAGAAGAGTTATTAATAACGTGCAAAGAGTATCAACCTTATTTTTAACAAAAACTATTTTCTCATTCTTATTAGCAATTATAGCGATTATTAGAAATGGTATCTATCCAATTAGCCCAATCCAATTAAATTTAATTGACATATTTGCAATTGGTATACCATCGTTCTTCTTAGCACTTGAACAAAATGACAAGGCAGTTAAAGGTAATTTCTTAAGTAATATCGTAAAAGCTGCTCTACCAGGAGCTGTAGTTGTAGTTATTAACAGTTTAATTATATTGTGGCTTGCAAATGCCCTTGGTATGGATAGCAAAGCTACATCAACCCTAATTTCTTTAACAGCTACATTTACATCATTTATGGTCTTACTAAGAACTTGTTTACCATTTAATGGAAGAAGACTTATCTTGTTTATGTCAATGGCTGCAATCGTCTTGGCGGCAATTATTTTCTTACCAGATTTATTACAATTCTCACCGGTATTTAGAATGGCCAGAGTTAAAGATTTAAATCCATTAGACTTACCACAGTTGTTGTTATTATTAGTATTAGTTCTTGCCACATATAAAATGATTTATATTGTTTCAAATTTATATGGTTGGATAAAGAAATTCTTTAAATTTATAATGAATAAAGTTTCAAGTATGCAATAAAGTAAAGGCGCCTTTAAAGTGCGCCTTTATATTACTAAAAGGAGTAATAAAATGATTATTTACGGAAAAAACGTAGTAAAAGAAGCTATTTATGCAAAAAGACCAGTTTATAAATTGTACTTAGATGAAAAATTCAGTGATTCTGCTTTTTTAGCATTTTTGAAAGACAGAAATATTCATTTTGAAAAAAAAGATAAAGCTTCATTAAATGAATTGACTAATAATCAAAATCATCAAGGTGTGGTTGCTGATGTTAAAGCTTATCAATTTAAAGAACTAGAAGAAATATTAGATAAAGAAACTAGACAAAGATTTTTAATATTAGATGAATTACATGACCCTCAAAATTTAGGAGCTATTTTAAGAACTGTAGAAGCTACATCATATGATGGTGTTATTATTTCTAAAAAGCACCAAGTACCTTTAAATGCTACAGTAGCAAAAGTATCTTCAGGCGCAATTGAACACACTAATATTATACTGGTTAACAATATCCATCAAACTTTGTTAAAACTACAAAAAGAAGGTGTTTTAGTAGTTGGAACAGATGGTAGTGCTACAATTGAGTATACTGATATACCTCAAGAAGGATCACTTGCAATAGTTATGGGTAACGAAGGGTCTGGGATTAGACAACTTGTTAAACAAAATTGTAATATGTTAGTTAAAATACCAATGCAAGGGAAAGTTAATTCATTAAATGTGAGTGTTGCTGCTGCATTAATGATGTACGCAACATATATAAAAAAATAATGGGAGAGTTTGGTAAATGTGTATCCAATAATAAATGATTATGAATTGATTTATTTAGTTCAAAGTTACCAGGATGAGTTATCATTAGAGTATTTAGTAGGAAAGTACGAACGATTAATTTGGAAGTATATCCATTTGTTAGATATACCAAAACGGGAACAAGAAGATTATTATCAAGAAGGAATCATGCTATTACATAAAGCTGTAGTTTATTTTGATGAGAATAAAAATAAAACATTTACTCGATATTTTGAACTTATCTTAAAAAGAAAGTTTTTTAAACTAAAAAATAGACTACCGGAATATAGGCTACAAGAAGAAACACATTTTCTAAAACATGCAGCATATCATGAAGATTACGAAGAGTTTGAAGAAATAGATTTAAAAAATCCAATGGAAAAAATCATATATGAAGCATATTTCAAAGAAAGAAAAAAGATAACACAAATAGCATGTGAAACAAATTATACAAAAAAACAAATATATAATACGATTTATCGAATAAAAGAAAAGTATAAAGCTGTGTTATAATATATAAATAAAAGTTGACTATGTCGGTTGTAAATGATAAAATATACTTACAAACGACCACGGAAGGTGGTTTTTTAAATGCGTGAAAAAGTAATTCTAGTTTGCGAAAATTGTTTAAGCAGAAATTACACAACATATCGTAACAAACAGTTAAATAACAAACGCTTAGAGTTGAAAAAGTATTGTCCAAAATGTAATGAACATACTTTACATAAAGAGACAAAATAGGAGGCGTATTCATGGCAATCAAAAAAAAGGAACAAGAAACAAAAAGTAAGTTACTTGAAGTTTTAAAAACAGAATATCGTTGGGAATCTTTAGTTTTAGCATTACTTGCTATTTTAACAATGGGATTAGCAGTTTTACTTATTAATGGGACCTTACAAATTACAGGATTTCCAATCATAGGTGAATCACCAAATGACAAAATATTTGCTTGGTCAGTTTTAGTTGTTGCCTTACTTGGGTTAGCACTAGTAATCTATCCATTCTTTTTACCAGCAATTCCAGAATTGAAAAAAATTAGTTGGCCAACAGTGAAAAAAATGGCAGGATATACATTTAGAGTGGTTCTATTTACTGGAATCTTAACATTTATTATTGTAGCTTTCGATATTATTATCGTAAACGTGATTAGGATATTAGCATGATGAAACAAAATACGACACCTAGAGTGCGCTGGTATATTATTCAAACATATTCAGGATATGAAAAATCAGTTAGACAAGACTTACTACGAAGAGTTGAAAGTATGGGAATGTCTGATTATATTTTCAATGTTGTAGTGCCAGAAGAAAAATACATTGAAAAAAAAGCTGATGGAAAAGAAAAAGAAAAAGTTCGTCAAATGTATCCAGGATACGTATTTGTCGAAATGATTGTTACAGATGAAGCTTGGTTTGTTGTCAGAAACACACCACGTGTAACAGGGTTTTTAGGTTCAAGTGGTGGAGGAACAAAACCAGTTCCACTAACTGAAGAAGAAATCAAACCTATTTTACTTAAAATCGGAGCAATCTCTAAACCTAACTATGAAAGATTACTTGGTAAAACAGTTGAAATTATTTCTGGACCGTTTGCTGGTCAAAAAGGTGAAGTTTCTTCAATTGATCATGACCAAGAAAAAATGACTGTCGATGTTGATCTTTTTGGTAGAGCTACACCAACAGAAATTTCATTTGAAGATTTTAAAGAAATGTAATAAAGAGCTAAATGCTCTTTTTTTTATAAAAAAAGCCTGAAATAATTCAGGCATTAAAAATGAGTATTTTTAAGTTCAATCAAAGTTTGATTCAAATCATTAAATAAAAGAGAATCATTTTCTTCTCGATAAGTAATCTTATTAGAAATTAACTGATTAAGAATCTGTTGATATTTATTATTTGGGACATTTATTTGATAAGATACTAAACCTGTTTGAGTGGTTCTGTCTGAAATATTTGTACCATTCCATGTATTAAGTCCAATATGATGGTGATAGCCATTATCACTTATGAATAAAGCACTTGGACCATAAGCTATTACAACATTAAACCCAAGCATGTCTACAAAGAATTTCTTTGCCTCATTTAAGTTTCTAACATGTAGATGGAGGTGCCCTAAAATAGTATTTTTAGGTAGTTTGGTAAAAGTAGTGTGTTCGCTTAAAGTTAATAAATCTTCATAGTCTAAAAACTCAGTAAACATAGTGGTTTTCCCATTTTCTTTTGGCCAATCAGATTCATCTTTATCCCAATAAACTTCTATCCCGTTTCCTTCTGGATCATTTAGATAGATTGCTTCACTTACACCATGATCAGAACCGCCAGTCAAAGGGTAATGAATTTCTATCATGTGTCTTAGAAAACTAGATAAGTCTTTTCTTTCTGGTAGTAGAATAGCAAAGTGATATAAACCGGTTGTGGCAGTTTTAGAAGTTGCAGTACTATCTTCAATTAATGTAACAATAGGATGGTCTACTCCTAAAACAATCTTGTTACTTGATTCTAATAGAATATCTAAACCTAGGGTGTTTTTATAAAAATAACGCATTTTTTTTAAGTCTTTTACTTTCAAACTAATAGATTCTACATGCATAGTTTGGTTATTGTGGAATTTTTTCATTGTATATTCCTCCTATATGTATATTCTAAACCAATTTAGAATTAGCTTCAAATTAGATGCCTTGTAATAGCAATTTTTTAAATACAATACTAGAAATGTTATATAATATAGATAAAATTTAAAAAGGAGATTTCTAAAATGTGTACATGTATAACGCTAAAAAATAAAACAAATGATTTTTTAATGGCTCGAACAATGGATTTTTCTTATGAACTAGATTCTAAGTTTGTGGTTTTTCCTAGAAATTACCCAATCCAATATAATTATTATAATGATACAAATGATAAACATTATGCTTTTATGGGACTTGCAAAAAACTTAGGCACCTATTATTGTGCAGATGGTGTGAATGAAAAAGGACTAACTGCAGCGGCACTTTATTTTGAAGGATATGCTAAATATGATAAAAAGATCGTTAAAAATCAGACTTTAGCACCACAAGAAGTCATAATGTATGTTTTAGCAAACTATTCTAATATAGAAGAAGTAAAAGATTTTTTTAATACGCATCATATAGTAGAAACACATTTAGACTTAGTAGGAACAACACCTCCTTTACATTGGATTTTTCAAGATGCTACAGGAGAATCTATCATTGTTGAAAAAACAGAAAAAGGGTTAGAAATATTTAAAAATAAATTAGGAATCTTAACTAATAGCCCTGATTATCAATGGCATTATACAAATGTTAGAAACTATATTCACATAAACCCTAATGCCGTATCTCCTATACATTTATATGGTGAAGAATTTAAACCATTTGGTCAAGGAAGTGGAACATTTGGTATCCCTGGTGACTTAACACCTACATCAAGATTTATTAGAGCGTTATATTCAAAACTAAGCAGTAAACAAACTGAGAACGAAAAAGAACTTATCGTGAGTGCAGTGCATATTTTAAATAGTGTGGATATCCCTAAAGGAAGTGTTGTCACTCACAGAATGACAATGGATTATACTCAATATACTTCATATATGGTGAACACAAGTCAAACCTATTGTTATAGACTATACGATAGTTTTGAAATTATTAAACATCAACTAAATCAATACGACTTAGATTTAGATAAATTGATTTTACTCTAATTCATTAAACTTTAAAAAAACCCTAGTTGACAAAATAGATTCATAATGATAGAATATATACGCGTGTAAAAGCACACCATAGTGGAAGGCTTAAAACCGTACCACATACTTAGGTTAAAAAGGAGGTTGTGTATCATGGCAAAGAAAGTTGTTAAAGTAGTTAAATTGCAAATTCCTGGCGGAAAAGCAAACCCAGCTCCACCAGTTGGACCAGCATTAGGGCAAGCTCAAGTAAACATACCAGCATTTTGTTCACAATTTAATGAAGCAACTAAAGATCAAATGGGATTCGTAGTTCCAGTTGTAATATCTGTTTATGAAGACAGAACATTTACATTCGTTACTAAAACCCCACCAGCAAGTGATTTGTTAAAGAAAGCCGCTAATATTAAATCTGGTTCTGCAGTACCAAATAAAACAAAAGTAGCTACAATCAAACGTGAACAAATCAAAGAAATCGCTACTACAAAAATGCCAGACTTAAATGCATATACTGTTGAAGCAGCAATGAAAATTGTTGAAGGTACAGCACGTAATATGGGCATCGTTGTAGAAGACTAATTTAGATATTTTAATAATCTATCTGAATTGTGGGAGGATATCCCGCTATACCACATTTTAGGAGGAAAGACATGAAAAGAGGAAAGAAATATTTAGACGCAGTTAAGTTAGTTGACAAAAATCAAGTATACGCTGCATCTGAAGCAATGGAATTAGTAAAGAAAACCTCTACTGTTAAGTTTGATGCTACTGTTGAAATTGCGTTCCGTTTAAACTTAGATCCAAGAAAAGCTGAACAAAATTTAAGAGGAGCAATCGTTTTACCTCATGGTACTGGTAAAGTATCTAGAGTAGTTGTTATCGCACAAGGAGAAAAAGCAAAAGAAGCAGAAGCTGCTGGAGCTGATTTCGTTGGTGATTCAGAATTAATCGAAAAAATCGGAAAAGGTTGGTTCGAGTTTGATGTAATGGTAGCAACACCAGATATGATGGCTAAGTTAGGTAAATTAGGACGTGTTTTAGGACCAAAAGGATTAATGCCAAACCCTAAAACAGGAACTGTTACAACTGATGTAGCTAAAGCAGTACAAGAAATCAAAAACGGTAAGATTGAATACCGTGTTGATAAAGTAGGTAATATTCAAGCACCAGTTGGTAAAGTATCATTTACAGCATCACAACTTGCTGAAAATGTTGCAACATTATACGAACAATTAGTACGTATTAAACCAGCTACAGTAAAAGGAACTTATATTAAAAACATTACAGTTTCATCAACTATGGGTCCTGGTATCCGCATTGATGAAAACAAGATTAAATAATTAAAATAAATTCAAGCATACCAAAGACAGTAGGAGTCGCAAGACTTAATAACCTACCGAGGCATTTGTTAAAAAAACAAACTCTCTTTTGTCTTTGGTAAAGAGAGTTTTTTAATACGCTAAGGAGGCAAAATCATGGAAAAATCAGTTATCCAACGTAAAGCCGCAGCTGTTGAACAATTAACAGAAAAATTTAATAACGCAAAAACAGTAGTAGTTTTTGATTACCCAGGATTAACAGTTTCTGCATTCACTCAATTACGTACACAATTAAGAGAATTAGGCGGAGACGTTAAGGTATACAAAAACAATATCGCAAGAAGAGCATCAATCGCTGCAGGATTTGATGGACTTGTTGATACACTTGTTGGAGCAAAAGCAATCGCTATCAGTTATGATGATGTAGTTGCACCAGCTAAAGCAGTTTATGAATTTTCAAAAGATAACAAAGCAGTAAAAATCGTTTCTGGTGTAATTGAAGGTAAAGTTGCCTCAGTTGATCAAATAAACGAACTTGCAACATTACCATCAAGAGAAGTAATGTTAACAATGCTTGCAGCTGGATTATTAACACCAGTGCGAGAAGTAGCAATTGGCTTAAATATGCTAGTTGAAGAAAAAGAATAATAATTGGAGGAAATATAAAATGGCTAAATTAACAAAAGAAGTTTTCGTAGAAGCATTAAAAGAAATGACTCTATTAGAAATTAAAGAATTAGTAGATGGATTAAAAGAAGAATTCGGTATCGACCCAAGTGCTGTAGCTGTTGCTGCACCTGCTGCTGGAGCTGCTGCTGCTGAAGAAAAAACAGAATTCACAGTAGTATTAAAGAGCTTCGGTGGAAACAAAATTGCTGTCATCAAAGTTGCTCGTGAAGTAACTGGTTTAGGATTAGCTGATGCTAAAGCATTAGTTGAAACTGCAGATGCTGTAATTAAAGAAAACGTCAAAAAAGAAGATGCAGACAAAATTAAAGCTCAATTCGAAGAAGCTGGAGCTACAATTGAACTTAAATAGTTTTTAATTGGCTGAAATTAAACCTGAGGTATCTCGGGTTTTTTCGCCGTTTACGAGGTACGTATGAGTCATTATTTTATAAATGATCCATCACTCAAAAGTGATGTAAAACAATATGAGATAAATGTTAATGATGTACCCTTAGTATTTAAAACAGATTCAGGTGTTTTTAGTAAAGAATATTTGGATTTTGGAACTAGAGTTTTATTAGAAACCATAACTATTAAACCTCATGTCAAAAAAGTATTAGACATGGGGTGTGGTTATGGACCAATAGGAACTTATATTGGTAAAATAAACAATGAGTTAGATATCACTATGGCTGATATTAATACTAAGGCGTTAGAATTAACAAAACAAAATCTTAAAGCAAACAATATAAAAGCAACCGTCATTGAAAGTGATCTTTTTTCTAACATAAAAGAAGAATATGATTTAATTATTACTAACCCACCAATAAGAACTGGTAAAGATAATATTTTTAAATTGTATGAAGAAGCTTATAAAAAGCTTAGACCAAATGGTGAGTTATGGCTGGTTATCCAAAAGAAACAAGGTGCACCATCCACCATTAAAAAGTTAGAAACCCTTTTTAACAACTGCACCATAGCAGAAAAGAAAAAAGGATACTATATCATTTACTCTATTAAATAAATTGACTAAATGAAAAAAATGTGGTAATATATTTAAATGCATAAACATGCTGATTTTTAGTGTTTTTCACATAAAAAACGCTAAAAAAGCTTCCCAAATAACGATAGGAGTGTGGAATATGGGATATCGTACTGTCCAATACGGAAAGAAAGCAAGTCGTCGTAATTACTCAAAAATGAATTATGATATAGATTTACCAAATCTTATCGAAATACAGACTCAATCTTTCGAACGGTTCTATAAAGAAGGTGTACAAGAGTTGCTAAAAGACATCTCACCAATTGAAGGACATAACGGTGATTTAAAACTCTATTTTGAAGAGTGTTTTTTTGCCGAACCTAAATATGGTATTTTAGAGTCTAAAATTCGAGATATTAACTATTCTCGCCAATTATCAGCTAAGGTAAAACTTGAAAATGCTGTAACTGGTGAAATTAGAGAAAGTGTTGTTTTAATGACTGAATTACCAATGATGACCCCAGCAGGTACATTCGTAATTAATGGTGCTGAAAGAGTAGTTGTTTCACAAATTGTTCGTTCAGCTGGTGCTTATTTTACAAGTGAATTAGATAAGAAAATTAACCGCATTAAATTTACAGCACAAGTTATTCCCACTCGTGGAGCTTGGATTGAATATGAACAAGGCTCAAAAGACATTTTATACGCTAAATTAGATCGTTCTAAAAAAGTTCCAATGACTACTTTTATGCGTGCTTTAGGATTTAGTACTAAAAAAGAAATTGAAGAAACTTTTGGAAAGAGCACTTTATTAACTGCTACTTTTGAAAAGGATGAATCAAAAACTTCTGATGATGCAATCATTGACTTATATTCAAAATTGCGTCAAGGTGAAAAAGTTCCAGCTGATGCAGCACGTGAATTCATAAGAGTACGTTTATTTGATCGTCGTCGTTATGATTTAGCAGCTGTTGGACGTTATAAATTTAATAAAAAATTAGACGTTTTAGCAAGAGCAGAAAATACTTTCTTAGCAGAAGATTTAATTAATAAAGAAACTGGTGAAGTTGTATTTGCTAAAGATACTGAAATCACTAAAGAAGTTATTGAACAATTAAAATTACACCGTAACTTATTTAGAAAAGAACTTATTTCTAAAGAAAAGAACTTAGAAAATGAAACACCTGATGAAATTCTAGCAACTAGAATGCCAGATGGTGGGGATGCACTTTACGCTAAGGAAAACATTCTAAACTTAAGAACAGGCGAAGTTTTAGTTACTAAAAATACTGAAATTACTCCAGAAGTTATTACTACTTTAAGAAGAAACCGTCAAGCAATTGATGAAAAAGTAATTAAATACTTTTTAGACTCTAAAGATATTTATCAAAAAGAAGTTGATAGACTAGGTGTTATTGTTGAATCATTTGAAGTTTATACTTACGATGAATCAGGAGACCGTAATACTAATATCAAATTAATTGGTAATGATCAAAGAGAAAATAAAGAACACATTACAATTTCTGATGTTGTAGCAAGCTTAAGCTACTACTTAAACTTATATGATGGACTAGGTTCAGTTGATGATATTGACCACTTAGGAAACCGTCGTTTAAGATTAATCGGAGAATTATTGAAAAATCAATTTAGAATTGGTCTTGCAAGAGCAGAAAAGAATATTAAAGACAAAATGTCTACAACTTCATTTGCTGATGCTGCACCTGCTAATATTATTAATATGACACCACTTGCTGGTGCAATCAAAACTTTCTTTGGTAGTTCACAATTATCACAATTCATGGATCAAATTAATCCACTTGCTGAACTTACACAAAAAAGAAGAGTTTCTGCATTAGGTACTGGTGGTATCGCAAGAGATAGAGCCGGCGTTGAAGTACGTGACGTTCACAACTCTCACTACGGTAGACTTTGTCCAATTGAAACACCAGAAGGTCCATCAATTGGTCTTATTTCATCACTTGCTACATATGCAAGAACTGATGAATATGGATTTATCCAAACACCATTCTTACAAGTTATCCATGAAAATGGTATCTCAAAAGTATCAGATAAAATTACTTATTTAACAGCTGATCAAGAAGCTGGAGAAGTTATCGCATCTGCTGCATCGCCATTAAATCCAGATAATAGTTTCAAAGAAGAAAGAATTATCGCAAGAAGTAATGGTGAAACTGGTATGTATGAACAACATGAAATTACATTCATGGACGTTTCTCCAAAACAAATTGTTTCAGTTGCGACATCATCAATTCCTTTCTTAGAACATGATGATGCTTCACGTGCACTTATGGGTGCCAACATGCAACGTCAAGCTGTTCCGTTATTAGCTCCAGAATCTCCAATTGTGGGTACTGGTATTGAATACCGTGCGGCAAAAGATTCAGGTTGTGTAATTGTTACTAAAAATGCAGGTTATGTAACATATGCTGATGCTAAAAAGATTATTATCACTGAAGAACCAACAGATGTTGTTTCAATCGGTGGAAGAATTATTTATGAACCAAATAAAGAATTTAACTATATGATTGCTAAAGAATTACATGATTACGGTATGGCACCAGAATCAGAATATGAATTAATCCAATTCTTCCGTTCTAACCAAGACACATTAGTTTTACAAAAACCAATTGTAGTTGCTGGAGAATATGTTGAAGCTGGAGATATTATTGCTGATGGTCCATCAACTGATCAAGGTGAATTAGCATTAGGTAGAAACGTTACCGTGGCATTTATGACATGGGAAGGTTATAACTATGAAGATGCGATTATTATGTCAGAAGAATTAGTTAAAAATGACGTATATACTTCAATCCATATTGATGAATATGAAATTGAAACTCGTGAATTAAAAACTGGTACAGGTAAGGAAGAAATCACAAGAGAAATTCCTAACGTTGGACCAGATGCAATTAAGAATTTAGATGAAAAAGGTATTATCATACCAGGATCAGAAGTAAAAGAAGGAGATATTTTAGTAGGTAAAATTACTCCAAAAGGTATTTTTGAACCATCACCATCTGAAAAATTAATTCACGCTGTTATCGGTGAAAAATCAAGAGAATATAGAGATTCATCATTACGTGTTCCACACGGTGGTGGTGGAGTTGTTCAAAGTATTCGTTACTTCTCTAAGAAAAATGGAGATATCTTACCTTCAGGTGTAAACGAAACAATTCGTGTATACATCGCTAAGAAACGTAAAATCTCTGAAGGAGATAAAATGGCTGGACGTCATGGTAACAAAGGGGTTATTTCTAAAATACTTCCTAAAGAAGACATGCCTTACATGGAAGATGGAACAACTGTTGATATCATGTTAAACCCACTTGGGGTTCCTTCTCGTATGAACATTGGACAAATCTTAGAAATCCACTTAGGTATTTCAGCTAAGAGATTAGGTATTAAAGTTGCTACTCCAGTATTTGATGGTGTAGAAGACAAAGATTTAAAAGATATTATGGCTGAAGCTGGATTAGAACCAGATGGTAAAACAACACTTTATGATGGTAGAACCGGTGAACCTTATGAAAACAGAATCTCAGTAGGGGTTATGTACATGATTAAGTTATCACACATGGTTGATGATAAACTTCATGCAAGAAGTGTTGGGCCTTATACATTAGTTACACAACAACCAATGGGTGGTAAAGCTCAAAATGGTGGACAAAGATTCGGAGAAATGGAAGTTTGGGCATTATATGCTTATGGTGCTGCTCATACATTACAAGAAATGTTAACTGTTAAATCAGATGATATGATTGGTAGAAATAAAGTATATAGTGCAATTACTCATGGTAAACCAATTCCAAAAGCATCAATTCCAGAATCATTTAGAGTATTAACAAGAGAATTACAAGCACTAGGCTTATATGTAGAATTAGTTGATGCCGCAACAGGAGAAAACGAAGCTACAAAATCATTAGTAGATCAAAATAAAAAGGGAGGTCTACAGTAATGGCTAAAGAAAAATTAACATTACACGTTGAAGCACTTAATTTATCTGAAAGCACCTTAGAAAAACTAAAACTTTCAGGAATTGGTCAACTAGAAGATTTCAATACTTTTGATTTAAAAGAATTAAAATCATTATTAGGCGATGCATTTTCTGAAGTTGTAGAAGTTTTAGCAAAATATGCATTACCAAGCCAATTAGGTGAACTTAATTTAAATGATGAAACTATCGAAGTATTAAATAATGCTGGAATCAATGATTTTAAAGAATTATTAGAATTTGATAGAAATGAACTTTATCATATCTTAGAAAATGATAAATTTAATTTACAAGATGTTAACGATCTTCTTGAAACTTACCATCAAAGAACATTAGATGGTAAAGAAGAAGAAGTTGTATTAGAAGAACAAGTAGTAGAACAAACTGCAGAAGAAAGATTCCAAAAATTTGTTCAACCAGTAGACAAAGGATACGGAAGCCGTACATTTAGCCATTTTAAAATTCGTTTAGCATCTCCAGATGAAATTAGACAATGGTCATATGGTGAAGTATTAACTCACGAAACTATCAACTACAGAACATCTAAACCTGAACCAGGCGGATTATTCTGTGAAAGAATTTTCGGACCAACAAGAGATTACCAATGTTCTTGTGGTAAAAAACAAACAGGAAACAAAGGACAAATTTGTCCTAAATGTGGTATTGAAATTACTGAATCTAAAGTACGTCGTGAACGCATGGGGCACATTGAATTAGAAGCTCCAGTAGTTCATACATGGTATTTAAAAAACTCACCTTCTCGTTTAGCAATCCTTTTAGGAATTAAAGCTAAAGCATTAGAAGAAGTTGTTTATCATGCATCATACATCGTTACTGATCCAGGAAATACCCCACTTGTTAAAAAACAAATCTTATCAGAACAAGACTACAGTGCATTAACTGAAGACTACGGTAACAGATTTACAGCATTAACTGGTGCTGAAGCAGTTAAAAAACTTTTACAAGAACTAGACTTAGATAAAGAAGTTAAATCTTTACGTCGTCGCTTTAAAACAGCATCTAAACAAAAAAGAGATGCTATTATTAAGAGATTAGAAGTTGTAGAAGCATTCAATAACTCAGATAATAAACCAGAATGGATGGTAATGGATGTTATTCCAGTTCAACCACCAGATTTAAGACCAATGGTACCACTTGATGGTGGACGTTTCGCGACAACTGACATCAATGACTTATACCGTCGTATTTTAAATAGAAATAATCGTCTTAAAAAACAAAAAGAACAACGTGCTCCACGTTTAATCACTAAAAATGAAAAACGTATGTTACAAGAAGCTGTTGATTCATTATTCGATAATGCAAAACGTGGTAAACGTGCTGCAGTTGAAAGAAATAGACACTTAAAATCATTATCAGATATGTTACGTGGTAAACAAGGTCGTTTCCGTCAAAACTTACTTGGTAAACGTGTTGACTACTCAGGACGTTCAGTAATTATTGTTGGACCAGACTTACAAATGTACCAATGTGGTATTCCACGTGAAATGGCTGTTACATTATTCAAACCATTTATTTTAAGAGAATTACAAGAAATGACTGGTGTTGATAAACGTAGTGCTAATAACAGATATGAAAAAATGGATGATGATGTATTTAGAGCATTAGAAAAAGTAGTAAGAGAACATCCAGTATTACTTAACCGTGCCCCTACATTACACCGTTTAGGGATTCAAGCATTTGAACCTAAATTAATTGATGGTAAAGCGATTCGTTTACACCCACTTGTTACCCCAGCGTTTAACGCTGACTTTGATGGGGACCAAATGGCTGTTCACGTTCCATTATCAATTGAAGCACAAGCAGAAGCTAGATTATTAATGTTAGCATCTAATAACATTCTAGACCCTAAAGATGGTAAACCAGTTGTTACTCCATCACAAGATATGGTTTTAGGTAACTACTACTTAACAATCGAAGAAAATAGAGATCGTGTATTAAGTGGTTATGATGCTGAAAATAGAACTAAGCAACATGCTTATAAAAACCGTAATGAAGGTAAATTCTTTGTTGATATTGCAGAAGCTGAAATGGCTTATCAAAATCATGAAATTGAATTACATACAAGAATTATCTTAAAACCTCAAGCAGTTAAACAAACATTTACTAAAGAACAAAACAGTAAATATTTAGTGACTACTTTAGGAAAATTAATTTTCAATAGAATTTTACCTGAAAGTTTCCCATATTTAAACGAACCAACACAATATAATCTAGAAGTTCAAACACCAGATATTTACTTTATTGATAAAGGTGTAAACCCAGAAGATGTATTAAAAGATATTAAAACACCAGAACCATTTAAGAAGAAATTTTTATCAATGATTATTGCCCAAGTCTTTAAACAATTCCATATTAGCGAAACATCTAAGATGTTAGATAGATTAAAAGACTTAGGATTCAAATATTCAACAATTGCTGGTATTACAATTTCATTTGCTGATATTAATGTTTACTCTAATAAAGAAGCTTTAATTGCAGAAGTAAAAGAAAAGATTGCTGGTATTGAAGAATGGTATGAAGATGGTTTATTAACAGATTCAGAACGTCGTAATTTAGTTATTCAAGAATGGAAAGACGTACGTGATAAGATCCAAGATGGATTAATGAAAGAATTTGATGAAGATAACAATATCTTTATGATGAGTGATTCAGGAGCACGTGGTAGTGCATCTAACTTTGCTCAGTTAGCTGGTATGCGTGGACTGATGAATAACCCTAAAGGGGATATTATTGAAGTTCCAGTACAAGCATCATTTAGAGAAGGATTAACAGTGTCTGAATTCTTTATTTCAACTCACGGTGCGCGTAAAGGTTCTACCGATACAGCGCTTAAAACAGCTGAATCAGGATACTTAACTCGTCGTTTAGTAGACGTTTCACAAGATGTTATTATTGTTGAAGATGACTGTGGATCACACCGTGGACTTGTCGTTTCAGCAATCGAAAGTGATGGAAAAGAAATCGTTCCATTATATGATAGAATCTTTGGACGTTTTGCAAGTAGAGATGTTATCCATCCTAAAACAAAAACTGTTATTGTAGCTCGTAATGAATTAATTACTGATGATATCGCAGCTGAAATTGTTGAATCAGGACTTAAATCAGTTGAAATTAGAAGTGTCTTAACATGTAACTCAGAACATGGTATTTGTGCTAAAGACTATGGTATGAATTTAGCTACTAATAAAGTAGTTGAAGTTGGAGAAGCTGTTGGGGTAGTTGCTGCTCAATCAATTGGTGAACCAGGTACACAGTTGACGATGAGAACATTCCATACAGGTGGGGTGGCATCAGCATCAGATATTACCCAAGGGTTACCTCGTATTCAAGAATTATTTGAAGCAAGAAATCCAAAAGGGAAAGCAGTTATTACAGAAGTATCAGGTAAAGTTAAGTCAGTTGAACGTCGTGGTGGATCATCTATCGTTACAATCACTGATGAACTAAACCCAGATAAAGAATATAAATATACACTAGATCCAAATGTTGAATCATTAGTACGTAAAGGTGCATCAGTTAAAGCTGGTCAAAAATTATCTTTAGGTTCTATTCATCCACGTGAGTTATTACGTGCAGGATCTGCAGAGCTTGCTCAACAATATATCTTAGAAGAAGTTCAAAAAGTATACCGTGCTCAAAACGTTGCGATTAGTGATAAACATATTGAGGTAATTATCCGTCAAATGTTAAGAAGAATCTCAGTTGTTTATGAAGGAGATACTGAATTACTTCCAGGAACAGAAGTATCAATTAATGAATTTAAACGTGCTAATAGAAAAGCTATTTCTGAAAGAAAACGTTTAGCAGTAGGTAGACCAATATTACTTGGTATTACACGTGCATCATTAAGAAGTGATTCATTCTTATCAGCAGCATCATTCCAAGAAACAACAAGAATTCTTACAGATGCAGCTATTAAAGGTAAAGTGGATGAATTACATGGTCTAAAAGAAAATGTTATTATCGGTGGATTAATCCCTGCTGGTACTGGTATTTTAAATGCCGAACATTTTGAATATGATAAACCTGAATCATTTGATTCATATGATGAAGATTTAGATTGATAAAATTTCAAAGACACTTAGCAAATTTGCTAGGTGTTTTTTTATAGACAACCAAATAATTATTATAAAATAATTTGATATTGATGATAAATACTGAAGAAATAAAATAAAGAATGAACAAATATTTATAGAATAAATGCTTGATATTAAAAAATCTTAATGCTATAATTTACAGACATAACAGTATTAGAAATAAGAGATAAGTAAATTAGAACCTTCAAATGATTTAGCAAGATCAAATAATAAGGAGAACTATTATATGAGTCAGGTAGAAGTGTACAATAGATTATTTAGGTTTCTAGAAAAAGTCTATTCTGATAAAAAGATTGATGATTTAGGATTATTGCTAGGTGATATGAGAATTTTAGATGATGGTAAGTCAGCTGATCCAGCAATACTTAATGATTGGGAAAAGTATTTTAATAAAGAAATATATGATGATGAAATGATTTATACAAATATTGTTTTATTTTTAGAAGAATATGCTTGTAGGATAAAATCACAAGATTTAAAAGATTTAATTACTTACATCAAAAAGGGGAAAAAAGCTTTCATGAAAAGATTAGTAAATGATTCACTTCATAACAGTAAGGCATGAAGTAAAATTTAATTAAGATCTATGATCCAATAATAGAGATATTTTGTTCTCATAGAAGATATAGGCAAGACTATTTCTATAGCAAGATAAGAAAGTAGGAGGTATTTATTATGTATATATGTCCAGTTTGTGGATATCCTAATTTGAAAGAAGAAGCATATGATGAAAAAAACATTCCATCTGATGAAATATGTCCGTGTTGTGGTTTTCAATTTGGATATGATGATAATTATGATTTAGAGCACTTATCAAAATACCATACCATATGGCGTGATAACTGGATTAAAAATGGAGCTGAGTGGTTTTCTAGAAGAAATCTAAAACCTAGTGATTGGGACTTAAAAGACCAAATGAAGAATTTGGTAAAATAGAAAATAAATATCATTATATTAAAATCTAGAAATTTATTCAAGTTTATTCTAAGATATGAAAGACTCAAAATTATTGAAAGGGATAAAAAATGATAGATTATAATATTATTCTTACGAAATTGAATCAAACTTTAACTATTATTAGAGAACTTACGAGTGTTGAATTTATATCCAATCAAGAAGTAACAGATGTCGATAAAAATGCTAAAAAGTCAATAAAATTGGGTAAAAAGGCAGATGAATATATATGCCAACTTGTTAGATCAAAAGAGGGAATTGAAAAGTATAGATACTGGCTATCATCTACGATAGATTATCAAAGATGGAATGCAGCTTTTAATATGTATCCCTTGTTTCCAAAAGAATGCTTTAAAATATTATTGGAATGTGAAAAAAAGTGTAATGAAGAATTAGAGAAATCAGACATGAATGTGGTAATTAACTTGTATTCCAAAAGTTTTGATAATGACAACATTTTGTATAGAAGGCTAAAAAAAATATATAATGTCGATGACTTGTCCTTAATTTCTAGAGAAAGACTGTAATTAGATATGAAAAGAACTCAGTATACTATAGTTAAATGAAAATAGGTGGTATCTAAATGGACTTAAAAATAAATAAAAACCCAATTAATCAAACTGATTTCTTAAATTTTTTACATGATAAAATTATAGGTAATATAAGAATTGATAATGGTTTTTTAAAAATGGATGTTTGGAATACTTTTAATTTGGCTGAAAAACCAATATATCTTATTTCTTTTAAATGCGGGAAAAGTGTTACGGAATCTATAAATACATATGTATACAAAATTGATAATAGTGAAATTAAAGGTTTTCTTTCTGATTTAGAAGATGTAATTAATAATAGTATAGTTTTTCAAATGATTGATGTTGGATTTATGAATTCAACAATGTTATTTAAAGGGAGTATTGTAGTAGATGGCAAAATGAATAGAAATAATATCATTTTGGAGTTAGTTTTTGATGAAACTGATTCTCTACTAGAAATTAAAAATAATCAATAAGAGTTAGTATTCATTTAGTAAAAATTGAAGTAAAAAGATGAACTAAATAGGTTTATCTTAGTAAAAAATTTTATAATATACTAACCTAATAATTGGGATTGTTGCCTGTAATAGACACAATCCTTTTAATATTTAAAGAGCAAATTTTGCAAAAAAATAAAAAAAGGGGTATAATTTAATATTACACTAAATAATAAAAGTAAAAATATCTAATCGTTACTATTATTATGTTAGGTAATAAGAACTAGATTTATTTATGTTTTAAAGTTCTGCATTATAAAAAATAATGAAGTTTGGCAATTGCACGTGTCTTCCAACACTTATTTGTCTTAAATCCTAAAAAGCTTCATACTGATAATGCAGAGCTTTAAAGCATAAAAATAAAAAGTTCTTTTTTTATGTCAAATACTAATGTAGTGCAAATATGGTAAAATAGTAGTAAAATTCAAAGGTGATAAAATGAGAAAAATAAAAATGACTCCTTATATGATTATAGCTTTGTCTTTTTTTACAGTTATTATTCTAGGAACTATTTTGCTTAAACTCCCAATTACATTAAAAGAACACGGATCACTTTCATGGATTGATGCTTTTTTTACCTCTACCTCACTTATAACTATTACTGGATTAACGCCTGTTTTAGATTTAGGAAGTAGTTTTACAATTTTTGGAAAAGTAGTTATAGCATGTATGATCCAAATAGGCGGGCTAAGCGTTTTAACATTAACTGTTTATATTATGACACTTATAGGAAGTAAAATAGGATTTAATAATAGAGCAATCTTAAAAGAAAGCTTAAATCAGAATTCTTTACAAGGTCTCGTTAAATTAGTGAAAAGAATTATTATGATTTCTTTTATCATTGAGTTTATAGGATTTATAATTAATTTATTTATATTTATTCCAACAATGGACAATACGTATCATGCAATAGGTGTGAGTGCGTTTCACGCCATATCCGCTTTTAATAATGCAGGATTAGAAATATTGGGATTTAACAACCATTTTCTTAATTATCATAATAATCTATTGTTTAATATAAACACAGGGGTCTTAAGTATTTTAGGAGGGCTAGGTGTTATTGTTATATATGAAGTAATGAAAAAAAGATCATGGAAAAAATTAAGTATTCAGACTAAGATAACTTTAAAAATGACATTAGGCTTATTAATAATGGGGACCGTTCTTTTTAAATTAATTGAACAAAATCAAATGACATTTTTAGAAGTTTCTTTCCTAAGCATTAATACGAGAACTGCAGGTTTTTTAACAGTGGATTTAACTAAAGTAAAAAGTTTAAGTATAGCAATTATTATTCCTTTGATGTTTATTGGGGCAGGACCTATGTCAACTGGTGGAGGAATTAAAGTCACTACACTTTATGTAATGCTAAAAAGTTTATTTTCATTTGGAAGAGGGAGTCAAACTTTAACGCATAAAAGATTGATAACTGATGAAACTAAAATAAAAGCCTTTGTCTTAATACAAAGTGCAATGATTCTTATAGGTATTTCAACATTCTTATTATTAGCGTTTGAAGAAACAAATATTCAAACAGCTTTATTCGAATCAGTAAGTGCTTTTTCAAATACTGGTATGACTTTAAACTTCACACATAAGATAGGATTGGGTAGTAAAACTATTTTAATACTCATGATGTATATTGGCAGAATTGGTCCACTAACCATTCTACATTTAATATATTCTAAAAAAGCATCTAATAGTAACTTAGTTTACATAGATGAAAAAATTGTTATAGGATAGGTGAAAGATATGAAAAAAACCATTGGTGTCATAGGCCTAGGAAGATTTGGTTTAGAACTTATAAAATCATTAGAACAATCTAATATAGATTTAATTGCGATAGATAAAGATATTGATGCGGTAAGACAAGCAGGAGAATACATTAATAATGTTGTCTGCTGTGATATTACAAATGAAAAAGAATTAAAAGAAACAGGAATATCTAATGCAGACCATGTGATTATAGCGATTGGTCAAGATAAAATGGAAAACTTATCTCATGTTATTTTAACTATTATGAGATTAAAACAATTAGGCGTAAAAGAAATTACTGCTAGAGCAGATAAAGATGATTATGCTCAAGTCTTTAAAATGGTCGGAGTGAATAATGTTGTCTATCCTCTATCGATTGCTGCTGAGAGAGTTGCTAATAAGATTGTTGGAAATGTAGCAGATTACTTTAATATTAAAAATGATTTTGATGTCTATGAAATAGAGATATCAGAAACATTTGAAACAGTATCATTAATTGATCTAAATCTTAGAAATAAATATAAAGTAAACATTTTATTGATTCAAAGAAATAACCAAATGATTACGCCAACGAGTACTGACTACTTAATGGCTAATGATCATATTTTTGTGTTCGGAAGAAAAAAAGAATTGCCTAAAATGGTAAATTTTTTCTCAAATAAAATATAAGAAGGTGCATAAAATGATTAAACGACATGATATAAAAGAAGAATGGGCTCATTCTGGTGTGATTGAAGCAGGAGATTTTATTTTTGTAGGATACTGCGTAGGTAATATTGGTCAATCTATTGAAAATCAAGTAAGAGGTGCTGTTGAACATTTAGAAAAAAGGTTAAAATTGGTTAATCTTGACCTAGAAAGTGTTGTTCAAATGGATATTTTATTCAAAGATATCTGGAATATTCCTATCATGGAAAAAGTATTAAAAGAAAAATTTAATGGAAAATATCCAGTAAGAAAATCAATTCAAACAGAATTTGCTCATATAGGTGGAGAAAATGGTCTTTTATTTCAATTAGATGCTATTTGTTATAGAGGAAAATAAAAAATAAAAAAAGCTTAAAATATTGACAATTATACTAAAAAAATATATAATAAGAATGTTGTGTGTAACAATCACAAATTTTTTTGAACTGTTGGCTTTGTTAAGCCAATAATATTTTTGAAATAAAAATGAAACACTTGGATATGTGTTTCAAGAAAGGAGCAACAAATGCCAACAATATCACAACTTGTAAAAAAAGGAAGAACAGATAAAACTGAAAAATCAAAATCACCAGCTTTAGCTTATGGTTTTAACTCTTTACAAAAAAGAGAATCAGACTACTCTTCACCACAAAAACGTGGAGTATGTATTCGTGTTACAACTATGACTCCTAAAAAACCAAACTCTGCATTACGTAAATATGCTCGTGTTCGTTTAAGCAATGGAACAGAAGTAACAGCTTATATTCCAGGAATTGGACATTCACTTCAAGAACATAGCGTTGTGTTAGTACGTGGTGGTCGTGTTAAAGACTTACCAGGGGTACGTTATCATATCGTACGTGGTACATTAGATACAACAGGTGTTGCAAACCGTAAACAAGCTCGTTCAAAATATGGTGCTAAAAGACAAAAAGTTAAGAAATAATTAATTAAAAAAATAAAAAAATAATCTATAGGAAGTAGGTGAACATTGTGCCACGTAAAGGACATATCGTTAAACGTGATGTATTACCAGACCCAATTTATGGTTCTAAATTAGTTACACGTATTGTGAATACTATTATGGAAGATGGGAAAAAAGGTACTGCACAAAGTATTTTATATGAAGCATTCGATAAAGTTAAAGAAGTAACTGGACGCGAAGCTATTGATGTATTTAATGAAGCATTAAATAATGTTATGCCAGTTTTAGAAGTACGTTCTCGTCGTATCGGAGGACAAAACTATCAAGTACCAGTGGAAGTGAGACCAGAACGTCGTCAAACTTTAGGACTTAGATGGTTAATCCAATATGCTAGAGTTCGTAATGAAAGAACTATGGTTGAAAAATTAGCAAAAGAAATCGTTGATGCTGCAGCAGGAACTGGAGCAGCAGTCAAAAAAAGAGAAGATACCCACCGTATGGCTGAAGCTAACAGAGCTTTCGCACATTACCGTTGGTAATTAAGGAGAATTTGAAATATGCCTCGTCAATTTCCACTTTCAAGAACGCGTAATATAGGTATCATGGCCCATATTGACGCAGGGAAAACAACAACTACAGAACGTATTTTATACCACACAGGAAAAATCCATAAAATTGGTGAAACACATGATGGTGCTGCACAAATGGACTGGATGGCTCAAGAACAAGAACGTGGTATTACTATTACATCTGCAGCAACAACAGCATTCTGGAGAGAACACCGTATTAACGTAATCGATACCCCAGGGCACGTTGACTTTACTGTAGAAGTTTCTAGATCATTACGTGTATTAGATGGTGCTGTAACAGTAATCGATGCACAAGCAGGGGTTGAACCTCAAACTGAAACAGTTTGGCGTCAAGCTACTGAATATAAAGTTCCACGTATCGTATTCGTTAATAAAATGGATAAAATAGGTGCAAACTTTGCTCATGCAGTAAAAACTTTACATGATCGTTTAGGTGTAAGAGCTGTTCCTATACAATGGCCAATCGGAGCTGAAAATGACTTTGATGGTATCATTGACTTAGTAGACTTAAAAGCTTACCACTATGATGGTAATGCTGATGAAGTTGCTACTGAAATTGCAATACCTGCTCACTTAGTAGATATTGTTAATGAAAAACATAAAGAATTAGTTGAAGCAGCTGCTGACTTTGATGAAGAATTAATGATGGCTTACTTAGAAGGTGAAGCAGTTTCACCAGAAGCAATCAAAAAAGCTATTCGTAAAGGTACATTAGCAGTAGAAATCTTCCCAGTATTATGTGGTACTGCCTTTAAAAATAAAGGTGTTAAAAAAGTATTAGATGCTGCTATAGATTACTTACCAGCTCCAACTGATATTGATTCAGTAATTGGTCAAAATGCTGAAGGCGAAGAAATAGTACGTCACCCTAGTGATGATGAACCATTTACAGCATTAGCATTTAAAGTTATGACTGACCCATATGTAGGAAAATTAACATTCTTCCGTGTGTATGCAGGGGTTGCAACTGCTGGATCATATATTAAAAATACAACAAAAGATGAAAAAGAACGTTTCGGACGTTTACTTCAAATGCACGCTAACTCACGTGAAGAAATTAAAGAAGTTTATGCAGGAGATATCGCTGCAGCAGTTGGTTTAAAAGCAACTACTACAGGAGATACTTTAGCAGGAGAAAAAGATGACATCATCTTAGAATCAATGAACTTCCCTGAACCAGTTATCGAAATTGCAGTTGAACCTAAAACTAAGAATGACCAAGATAAAATGGGTACTGCTTTAACTAAATTAGCTGAAGAAGATCCAACATTCAGAGTTTATACAAACCAAGAAACTGGACAAACAATCATCGCAGGAATGGGAGAACTTCACTTAGATATCATCGTTGACCGTATGAGACGCGAATTCAAAGTTGAAGCTAACGTTGCTGAACCTCAAGTTTCATACCGTGAAACAATCACTAATGAAGCTGAAATCGAAGGAAAATTCATCCGCCAATCAGGTGGTCGTGGACAATATGGACACGTTTGGATTAAATTCGAACCAAATCCAGGTAAAGGATTCGAATTCGTTGATAAAATTGTTGGTGGTGTTGTTCCTCGTGAATATATCCCAGCTGTTCAAAAAGGATTAGAAGAAGCTCTACCAGGTGGTATTATTGCTGGTTACCCTATTATAGATATTAAAGCAACTTTATTTGATGGTTCATACCACGATGTCGATTCATCAGAAATGGCATATAAGATTGCTGCATCAATGGCTTTAAAAGCTACTAAAAATAATAACGCTAACCCAGTATTGCTAGAACCAATCATGGACGTTGAAGTTGTTACACCTAATGACTATGTAGGTAACGTTATTGGAGACTTAACTTCAAGACGTGGACGCCTAGAAAGTCAAGAAGGACGTGGAAATGCAGTAGCAATCCGTGCTTATGTACCACTTTCAGAAATGTTCGGTTATGCAACATCATTACGTTCAAATACACAAGGACGCGCTAACTTCGTAATGCAATTCTCAAATTACGAACGTGCTCCAAAATCAATTACAGAAGAAATTATCAAGAAACGTAGTTAATAGATACTACATACTTGCAAAAAGTCATCACTTAATATAAAATATAAGATGATGTATAACTTATTTATTAAAATAAAATAGGAGGAATTATCCAAAATGGCAAAAGAAAAATTTACAAGAACTAAACCACACGTTAACATTGGTACTATTGGCCACGTTGACCACGGTAAAACTACATTAACAGCAGCTATCACTAACGTATTAGCTGGTAAAGGATTAGCACAAAAACGTGCATACGATCAAATCGATGGTGCACCAGAAGAAAAAGAACGTGGTATTACAATTAATACTTCACACGTTGAATATGAAACAGACAACCGTCACTACGCTCACGTAGACTGCCCAGGACATGCTGACTATGTTAAAAACATGATTACAGGTGCTGCTCAAATGGATGGTGGTATCTTAGTAGTATCAGCTGCAGACGGCCCTATGCCTCAAACTCGCGAACACATCTTATTAGCTCGCCAAGTTGGGGTACCTAAATTAGTAGTATTCTTAAACAAATGTGACTTAGTTGATGATGAAGAATTATTAGACTTAGTTGAAATGGAAGTACGCGAATTACTTTCAGAATATGACTTCCCAGGAGATGACATTCCAGTTATCCGTGGATCAGCTTTCCAAGCATTACAAGGTGATGCTAAATGGGCTGAAAAAATTGAAGAATTAATGGCAGCTGTTGATGCTTATGTTGATACACCAGTTCGTGCAACTGACAAACCATTCTTAATGCCAGTTGAAGACGTGTTCACAATTACAGGACGTGGAACTGTTGCTACAGGACGTGTTGAACGTGGACAAGTTAAAGTTGGTGAAGAAGTTGAAATCGTTGGTATCAAAGATACTAAGAAAACAACTGTTACAGGTGTTGAAATGTTCCGTAAATTATTAGACTTCGCAGAAGCTGGAGACAATATCGGTGCATTATTACGTGGTGTTTCACGTGATGACGTTGAACGTGGACAAGTATTAGCTAAACCAGGTTCAGTTAAACCTCATGCTAAATTTGAAGCTCAAGTTTACGTATTATCAAAAGAAGAAGGTGGACGTCATACTGCATTCTTCTCAAACTACCGTCCTCAATTCTATTTCCGTACAACTGACGTTACAGGTATTATTACCTTAAAAGAAGGAACTGAAATGGTTATGCCAGGAGACAACACTGAAGTAGTTGTAGAATTAATTCACCCAATCGCTATCGAAGAAGGTACTAAATTCTCAATCCGCGAAGGTGGACGTACTGTTGGTGCTGGTTCAGTAGTTAAAATTCTTGGTTAATTAAAGAAAATTTTAAAGAAGGAAGTTAAATTCCTTCTTTTTTTATGCTTAAATGCTAAATAAATAAAATCGATACAGATGACTTTTGTGTTATAATACTTTAAAGAAGGCAGGAATATATAATGATTATAGATACCCACGCACATTTGAATATAGAAGAGTTTTCTTTAGATCTAGAAACAGTTTTAAATAATGCTAAACGTAATAACATAAGTAAAATAATTGTTATAGGAATGAATGATGAAACTAACGCAAAAGCGGTAGAATTAGCAGAAAAATACGAAGAATTATACGCTGCTGTCGGTATACACCCTAGTTACATTGAAAATGAATCTTATGAAACGATTACTAAATACTTAAAACATCCTAAAGTCGTATCAGTTGGTGAAATAGGTACTGATCTTTATTGGGTAAAAGATAATATAGAAAAACAAAAAGAATACTTTAAAGCTCAAATAGAAATAGCAATTAAATACAACAAACCTATTATTATTCATACAAGAGAGTCATTTCATGAAGCTTATGAAGTATTGTTACCTTATAAGGGACAGATAAGAGGAGTTTTCCATTGTCTTACCTCTAGTTTAGAAGATGCTAAAAAGGCCTTAGAATTAGGTTTTTATATTGGAATAGGCGGTGTTTTAACCTTTAAAAAAGCTATAAATGTCCATGAGATAGCAGTCAATATTCCATTAGATAAAATCTTATTAGAAACAGATGCGCCTTATTTAGCACCTGTTCCATATAGAGGAAAAAGAAATGAACCAGCTTATACTAGGATGGTTGCGATAAAATTAGCAGAATTAAGAAATATATCAGTAGAAGAAGTAGAATCAGTGACAACCCAAAATGCAATAAAACTATTTAGTTTATGAGGTATAAAAATGAAAAATAAAGTTAAAATAATCATCTTACTATTTATTGGAGTGTTTACTTTAGTAGGCTGTACCCCAAATGTTTATGTGAATGATGCGGAAAAACAAAGAATAGAATTAATAGAAAAATTAGAAAAAACAACAGTAGCATTGGCAATAGAAAAAATGAATGGATCAAGTCTAGGCTCAGGAACTATTTTTAAAAAAGAAACAATAGACTCTCAAAACAGATATTATGTACTTACAAATAAACATGTTGTAGAGGGTGGTATAACAGCTAAAGTTCAAATTGGTAATAGCATAGAAGAAGGAAAAATATTCCATAAGTTTCAAACAAGTCATTCATATGATGATATAGCTATCGTTACATTTGATAGTAAAAAGATTTATCAAATCCAAGAATTGATTCCATATGAAAGAAATACACAAGTTGTACTTAAAAAAGGACAAGATGTTTTAGCAATAGGAACCCCACTTAAAATTACTAATTATAATATGACTACAAACGGTATCATATCATTAGTTTCAGAAAAATGGATTGTTCATACAGCATCTATCTTTCCAGGTAATAGTGGTGGACCATTATTTGATAGTAAGGGGACTTATATTGGAATGAATACATCTCGTGATACTAATGAATCAGATATTTCTCATGCAATACATGTAAACTATATCGCAGAAAAATTAGTAGAATTATTTAGTTCTCAGGCAAACTAAAATGAACCATACTTTAACAGTTTTACAAATTTTAATTGATAAAAAATTAACAATAGCTTTTGCAGAAAGTATGACAGGCGGATTACTAACAGGAGAGCTGGTTAAAATTCCTAATGCATCATTAGTACTAAAAGAAAGTTTAGTTGTTTACAGTGTAGAAGCTAAAAACAAGTATCTTCATATAGATTTTGATGAAAATAAGCCCTATAAAATAGTCAGTAACGAAGTCTCTGAGCAAATGGCTTCTGGATTAATGGAATTAACGCATGCTGATATTTGTGTCTCTATTACTGGTAATGCAGGTCCTGGATATGATAAAGGAACTGACGAATTAGAAGGTTATATAACTATTAAAGATCAAAAGAGATTTAAGACATATCAAGTGAAATTCAATCAAAATAGCACTAGAATAGAAAATATAAATCAAGCAATTATTTTCACCTATGAAAAATTAGAAGAGTACTTAAAAAATAAATAAAAAACAAAATAATAATTTTAAATGTTCTAAAAATAACAATTGTTTTTTAGTATCTATTATGTTATAATAACATGTGCGTAAGAAAATTAACTTACCCTTGTCTTTATTAAAATTAAAGACCATAGACCATAAGGAGGTAAAAAGATGAAAAAATACGAAGTTATGTATATCATCCGTCCAACATTAGATAGTGAACAAGTTAAGAAAGTAGTTTCAGACATGAACAATGTCTTTACAACTTTTGGATCTAACATCGTTGAACTTAAAGAGCTTGGATTAAAAGATTTAGCATACGAAATTGAAAAACATAAAAAAGGATACTATGTTTGGTTATTAGTTGAAGCTAATAATGACGCAGTAAACGAATTCAATCGTGTTGTTAGAATTACTGAAGATGTTATCAGATTTATCATTGTGAAAGAAGGCGAATAATATATGATTAATAGAGTCGTTTTAGTAGGAAGAATTACTAAGGATCCAGAACTTAAAGTAACAAGTTCAAATATTCCTGTTGTGTCTTTTACAGTGGCTGTTAATCGTAGCTTCACAGATCAATCAGGTGATCGTCAAGCTGATTTTATCAATTGCGTTGTTTGGAGAAAACAAGCAGAAAACTTAGCTAAGTACATCAGAAAAGGTGGACTTTTAGGTATTGAAGGAAGAATTCAAACCAGAACATATGAAGCAGAACAAGGAACAAGATATATAACAGAAGTTCAATGCGATTCTATTCAATTCTTAGAATCTAGAGGAGAACAAAGTAATTCATCACAAAACTTTGGTTCAGCTTCAACTCAAAATAATCATACAGATGATGCACAAAATGAATTTTATGAAACAAGTAAAAATCTAGCAGCTGAAGATGATTTACCATTTTAATTAGAAGGAGAATATCAAATGCAAAATAGAAGAGGCGGTTCAGGATTTAAAAGACGTCGTAAAGTTTGCTATTTTACTCAAAATAAAGTAACACACATTGACTTCAAAGATGTTGAACTATTAAAAAAATTTGTAACTGATCGCGGTAAAATTTTACCAAGACGTGTAACTGGTACATCAGCTAAATGGCAACGTCCACTTGCGAGTGCAATCAAAAGAGCACGTCACATGGCTTTACTACCATTCGTTAAAGAATAATACTTAAACAGGAATAATATTCCTGTTTTTATTTTATATGATATGTGATGGTGTTAAATTTGCATAAATTATGTTAAAATAAACATAGTATTCATTTTATAAAAGCAGGTGATGTAGTGAAAAAATTTATTCCTAGCTTAACAGTATTAATTTTATTAGTTGGACTATGTGTAGGGGCATATTTTGATCTTAAATACGACTACTTAGAAGAAGCTTATAGAGCCTCTTTATTTGGAGTTATACTTATTACAAGTATCATTCTATTTATTATGATTAATAGAATGATTAATCATAAAAATAAAGAGAAAATAAAAAATTTAGAAGCTAGATTAGATATTTGGTCAAAAATATCATATCATGTCAACCAAGTTGGAGAAGAAGTATTTAATGAACTTCCAGTAGGAATCATCTTAATAGATGATCGTATTGAAGAAATTCAGTGGATTAACCCATATGCAAGTATTATTTTAGATGGTCCTGAATTAAATGAAAAAATTCAAAATGTAAATACAGAACTTTATGAGTTAATTAAGTCTAAAAATAGTAAAGCTATTGTTAAAATTAAAGATAGTAAATATGAATGTATCTATAAAAAACAATTTAATGTTTTATATCTATTTGATGTAACAGAACAAGAAAAAATTAAAGAAGTCTATCAAAAAAATCTACCAGCTGTAGCACTTATCACATTTGATAACTTAGAAGAGTCTGTCGTAGGATTAGATATATCAGAACAATCACAAATTAAAAGTGAGTATTTGGGAGCTTTATCTGATTGGGTTGAAAGTTATTCAGGATATTTAAAACAGCTTGTTGATGATAGACTATTGCTCTTAATCACAAGAGAAAATCTTGACAAAATGATGGAGACAAAATTTGATATTTTAGAAACAATTAGAAAAATCTCAATGGGATATCAACTAAAAGTAACCATTTCAATGGGAATAGCTTCATGGGATATTTCATATGAAGAAATTGCAAGTTATGCTCAAAATGCCATTGAACTTGCCCAAAAACGTGGTGGTGACCAAGTAGTTGTCAATATTGAAAATGAAAAAATCCACTACTTTGGTGCTAAAACAGACGCCTCAACCAAAAACTCTAAAGTAAGTGCCAGAGTTAATGCACAAACAATTCAAGAATTAATTAAGAGTTCTAATACGATATTTATCATGGGTCACAATCAAACAGATTTAGATGCTTTTGGATCAATGCTTGCGATGTTTAAAATGGCAGTTTCACTTGATGGAGAGTCTAAACTTAACAAATACTTAATTGTAGATGAAGAAAAATTAGACCAGACAGTTCATCCTGTTTATTTAGAGTTACTTGAAAAAGAACCAGATCTCAAAAAGAATATTAAAACAACAGAAGAAACAACTAAAATGATTAAAAAAGATTCATTGCTTGTCATCTTAGATACTCAATCAAAAGAGATTGTTAATAGCCCTGAAATTTTAGAATTAACAGAAAAAATAGTAGTTATCGATCATCATAGAACATCAGAAAAAGCAATAGAAAGCATGTTCTCATATGTTGAAACATCTGCATCATCAACAATCGAATTATTAATAGAACTTGTTAACTTCTTTCAAGATGAAGTTGATATTACCCCATTTGAATCAAGTATCATGTATGCAGGACTTTTAGTAGATACTAATACTTTCACATACAGAACTAGTGCAAGAACTTTTGAAGTCGCATCTAAGTTAAAAGAACTAGGAGCTGATGCGATAGAAGTTAAATCTTGGTTAAGACATGATATTTTAAGAACGTTAGAAATCAATAAAATGACTTCACAAATGGAAGTTTTTATGGATAAGTTTGCGATTGTTTCAAGTGATCAAATTTATGATGATAGATCATTTTTAGCACAAGTATCTGAAAGCTTATTAAATATTAAAGGCATTGATGCAGCATTTACAATTACTAAGTTAGATGATATCACTGTGGGAATAAGTGCTAGATCTTATAATCAAGTTAATGTTCAGATTTTAATGGAACAATTAGGCGGTGGAGGACACTTAAATAGTGCAGCTACCCAAATTAAGAATGTTGATATAAAGACTGTAACAGAACAATTAAAACAATTAATTAGATTAGAATATGAAGAAGGTGAAATTGTGAGAGTTATACTTTTAGAAGATGTAAAAGGTAAAGGTAAGAAAGACGAAATTATTGAAGTAGCAAACGGCTACGGACAATTTCTAGTAAATGGTAAAAAAGCAGTTATAGCTAATGACGTATCACTTGATGCTTTAAAGAAAGCTCAAGAATTAGCGAAACAAAAAGAATTAGATTATCTAGAACTCATGCAAAAAATAAAATCTGAAATTGAAGGAAAAAAAGTAACTGTAGGTATCCAAATTGGACCAGATGGAAGATTATACGGAACAGTTACAACCAAACAAATAGCAGATGAATTTGAAAAAGAACACGGTGTTACAATTGATAAGAAAAAAATTGAATTATCAAGTGAAATCAACTCAGTAGGCATTTATTCAGCAACCGTTTCTTTAACTAAAGATATTAAAGCCCAATTTGAAATTAACGTAGTAGGTGCTAACTAATGAATGCATTAAGAAGCCTACCTTCACATCAAGATGCGGAAAGAGCCCTATTGGGTTCTTTATTCTTAGATACAAGAACAATCCCAGTTGCTTTAGATGGGTTATCAGAATACGACTTTTTTAATTTAAATCATGGCTATATTTTTCAAGCAATTAAAGAATTATTCAATGATAATCAAAATATTGATTATGCTTCAGTAGGTTATGTTTTAGAAAGAAAGCATTTAATTGAAAAAATTGGCGGCTTAAAATATTTAATTAGTCTAGGAAATATGGTTCCTTCTGCAGATCATATTGAAACTTATATTGGACACATTAAAGAAGCTGCCTTAAAGCGAGAAATGATCAACGTTGCACAAGAATTAGCAGAAGAAGGATTAAAAGATATCGATGCTAAAGCATACATTGATCTAGCAGAAGAAAAAGTATTTGCGGTTTCACAAAAAAGAAAAACAACTGCTTTTTCAGAAATATCTAAAGTTTTAGTAGAAGTTAAAGAAAAGATAGAACAAAATAAAGACCGTACTGGTGGTATCACAGGATTAAATACAGGATTTGCTGGTTTAAACCAAATGACATTAGGATTACAGCCCGAAGAACTTATTATCCTAGCTGCTAGACCATCTATGGGTAAAAGTGCCTTTGCGATGAATTTAGCGATGAATGTTGCTAAGTTTAATAAAGGTGGTAAAGCTGGAGTTGCTATATTCAGTTTAGAAATGAGTAATGATCAACTAGCAACCCGTATGATTAGTAGTGAATCAGGTATTGAAAACTATAAGATAAAAAGTGGTAATTTATCTGCTAAAGAATGGCAATTTCTAGAAGCTAGCTCTGAGGCGATGGGAAGACTTAATGTTTTCTTTGATGACTCTGCAGCTGTTAGTATCTCAGATATTAGAGCTAAGTGCCGTAAGTTAAAACAAGAAGATAAATTAGAATTTGTTGTGATTGACTATCTTCAATTAATTAAAGGTGATGATAGAATCAATAATAGACAAGAAGAAGTTGCTAGAATTTCTAGAGGACTAAAACAAATGGCAAGAGAATTGAAAATTCCTGTTTTAGCACTTTCTCAGTTATCTCGTGATGTTGAAAAAAGAGAAGATAAAAAACCAGTTTTAGCGGATTTAAGAGAATCTGGTTCTATTGAACAAGATGCGGATATAGTTATGTTCTTATATAGAGATGAATACTATACGAAATCAAAATCTAATATGCCAGGTGAAGCGGAAGTAATTATTGCTAAAAATAGACAAGGTAGCCTAGGAGATAGAAAGTTCATCTTTGATACAGAATTTTCAAGATTTAGAGAGCATACCAGTCATTATGATGATGAGCAATAATAAAATAGAATAGTAAACTAAAAGCCAAAGAAAGTAAACTTCTCTGGCTTTTATTATAAAGTGATATAAAAAAATTACCACTAAAATTTTTTAGTAGTAATTTCACGCTTATAAATTATTTATTAAGCAAAGCTGTAAACATCCAAATATGTTTATCAAATGATCTGATAGTAGAAGTAGCCATATCTGCAGTACCGTAATCATCAACTTTATCTGCGAGATCAATGACTTCTTTTAATTCAGTTACTAAAAGTTTTAAATCATTTGAAACAGCTAAAATCATATCTTTAGTAGATTCTTCTGTAGCTTCGTTTAATGAAGTAACTTCTAAATAACCTTTTAAATTAGAAATAGGTTTTCCACCAATTGCGATAAGTCTTTCAGCATATTCGTCATATAATTCATTAACTTCATTATATAACTCTTCAAGATGTTCATGTAATGAAAAGAATTCTGGACCTTTCACATACCAATGATAATGATGTAACTTTGTAAATAACACACTAAAATTTGAAACCTGTTTATTTAAAGCAACATATAATTTATTCATATTCTTTCACCTCTTAACTATATTATAACACTAAAAGTAAATATTAAAAGTAATGTGATTATATAAGAAAAACGTTTTTAAAGATAAAAAAAAGCTTAAAATATGATACAATATAATAATGAAATGAGGGTGTAGAAAAATGGATTCAATGAAATATATAAAGTATAAAAAAGAGTTTTTTCTAGGCTTTTTCTTTAAAATTATAGAAGTAGGGTTTGAACTCTTTTTACCTATTTTTATGGCAATTCTTATGAAAGACGGTCTTAAGAATAAAAATTATGAAAAAGGCTTTTTAATGGCAGGGCTTATACTTGTTTTTTGTGTCTTAGGATACTTATCTACGGTATATGCACATAGATTAACAGCAAAAGTTTCTCAAAATTATGCACAGAACTTAAGGCAAGCTCTTTTTTACAAGATACAAGATTTATCGATAGAGGACTTAGAAGAGTTTTCTTCTAGTAGTTTAACCAATAGAATTAATACAGATGTACAACAAATGCAAAACGGCTTAGCTATGACAATGAGGATTGCTTCTAGAGCACCTTTTTTAATGATTGGAAGTATAGTAGCATTATTTATTGTAAGTCCTAAAGTAGCATTAATTCTTTTATGTAGCCTACCTTTATTACTTGTTATGTTACTTTTAGTGATGAAAGTATCCATTAAAAACTTTAAAAAATTTCAAAATCAGAATGATAAGTTAATCGATGTTGTAAAGGATAATACTGAAGGAGCTAGAATGATTAGAGCCTTTGCTCAAGTGGAACATGAAGAAAATAGATTTCATAAAAAAAATGAAACACTATCTTTAATACTTGTTAAATTAGGAAAACTTACTTCTTTTTCAACACCTTTTACAATGCTTGCGATGAATATTGTTTTAGTAGCTATGATTTATGTTGGATCAAAAGATGTTTATAATAACTCAATGCAACAAGAACAACTCATCCAAATTATTAATTATGTTACACAATTAACCTTATCTATTGTATCAGTTATGAACTTAATGATGCTTTATACAAAAGCAGGAACCGCATCTATTAGAATTAAAGAGATATTAGATAAAGAACCCACTGTGATTAATATGAATAATGAAAAATTGGATAGCACACCAGCTAAAATTGAATTTAGAGATGTCAGCTATACATATAAAAACCACTTACAACCTACTTTGAATCATATTAACTTTACTATCTTACCTGGACAAACAATTGGTATTGTTGGATTAACTGGCTCTGGTAAAACAACACTTGTTGATTTATTACTTAGATTTTATAATACAACAACAGGAGAAATACTCATTAATGATAAGAAAATAGAATCTTATGACTTATTTGATTTACGTGATAAAATTGCCTATGCTTCACAAAAAGCATCTTTATTATCAGGAAATGTTGAAAAAAATATAAAAATGAAGAATGAGTATACAAACATAAAAATAAATGAAGCCTTAAATGAAGCACAAGCCAATTTTATTTTAAATGATAGTGAAGGTATTTCAAAAACAGTAAATAAACAGGGAAATAACTTTTCTGGTGGACAAAAACAAAGGTTAGCTTTGACAAGAGCGCTTGTTAAAGAATCTTCAATTTTAATATTAGATGATGTTTTTAGTGCTTTAGATTATGTTACTGATTATAAAATTAGAAAACAACTAGATAGTAAAGAAAATAAGCCAACAACAATCTTAATTAGTCAAAGATTAAGTAGTCTCATGAAAGCAGATAAAATTATTGTGATTGATAATGCAACGATTGCTGCAATCGATACACATGAGAACTTATTAAAAAACAATGAGTTATATAAAAAATTATATGAAACTCAAATTCAAGGAGGTCAAGAGTCATGATACAAATGATACTAGATTTAAGACCTTATAGTCAAAAAGCAACCAAGTGGTTGATTCTCAATTTAATTACCGCTCTTATTGGTAACATTCTTATTTTAATTAACCCACTTTTAATAGGGTTTGTAGTCAATAGAGTTGTTGGACCTAATAATGTCGATCAAGAATATGTCTTTAAGATGTTATCTTTAATAGCCTTATTTTACCTAGCAGGTACTACTTTATTATGGATAAGTCAATTTTGTTCTCATAATTACTCAACGATTGTTATTAAAAATTTAAGAAATAAAGCATTTAATATCATTACTCATACACCTTTATCTTATTTAGATACGAATCAAACGGGTGATATTATGATGCGTTTTTCACAAGATTCTGATTTAGTTTTTGATGCTCTTTCTAATTTCTTTATGCAGTTTTTCCAAGGAGCAACAACTATTATCATTTCTTTAGGCTTAATGATATATTTAAATATTTATTTGACCTTAGTTATTTTAGCAACCATCCCTATTATTTTGATTTATTCTAAACTTACTAGAAAAAAAGCTTCTGAAAGATTTGTTAAAGTACAAAAACTAACAGGAAAACTGACATCAACTGCTCAAGAGTATATTTCAGAAAAAAAATTAATACTAGCATATAACTATGAAGAAGAAGCTAAAAAAGAGTTTGACCAAATCAACGAAGAACTCATGCAAGTTTCAGATAAAGCATATTTCTTAGCTTCTATTAATAATCCGACTTATAGAATGTTTAATAATATTGCTTATGCCTTTTTAGGCGTAGTAGCTCTTATCTTAGCACTTTTAAATCAGCCGATTGAAATATCTGTGTTAACTAGTATGATTATGTATTCAGCAATGTTTTCTAGACCATTTAATGAATTTAGTGTTTTAACAGCTAACTTTATGGCAGGTAAAGCCGGACTAAAACGTTTGAAAGACATACTAGACCAAGATATTGAAGAAGAATTGTTACCATTTCTTAAAGAAAATCGTGCAACAAAAGGAGAAGTTATTTTCCAACACGTGGATTTTTCTTATCAAAAAGGACAAAATTTAATTAAAGATTTTAATTTAGAAGTTAAACCAGGACAAAAGATTGCGATTGTCGGACCTACTGGTGCTGGTAAATCAACTATGATTAATTTATTAATGCGTTATTATGATGTAAATAATGGTAAAATTATCTTAGATGGTAAAGATATCAAAAGTTATAATAGAAATGCTTTAAGAATGAGTTTTGGATTAGTTTTACAAGAACCATGGTTATTTAATGGAACTATAGAAGATAATTTAAAATACGGAAAGAAAGATGCAACACTAGAAGAAATTGTTGAGGCCGCTAAAAAAGCAAATTGCCATAGTTTTATTAGCAAACTAAGTCAAGGTTATCAGACAGTATTAGGTGATGATATTAATCTTTCTGTGGGACAAAAACAATTACTTACTATCGCAAGAGCACTTGTCATTAACCCACCTATTTTAATCTTAGATGAAGCGACTTCTAGTATTGATAGTTTGATGGAACAAGAAATACAAAAAGCCTTTTTAGAAGTAATGAAAAATAGAACAAGTTTTATTATCGCTCATAGATTAAAAACAATTATAGATTCAGATGTAATTATTGTAATGAATAAAGGTAAAATTGAAGAATATGGTACACACGATGTACTCATGAAAAAAAATGGGTTCTATAGTAACCTATACCTAAGTCAGTTTTCTAAGGAAGACTAAGGAGGATTTATGTTTGATCGATTAGATGTAATGAAGAAACAATATTATAAAATTCAGGATGAACTTTCACAAGGCATTACTGATGTTAAAAAAATGACTGAAAAGTTAAAAGAATCCAGTCAATTAGAAGATGCAGTTTTAGAATATAATAAGTATCTTGAAGTTATAGAACAATTAAAAAATACAGATACTTTATTAAAGACTGAAAAAGATGAAGAAATTTTAGAAATGGCTCACTTAGAAAAAGCTGAGTTAGAAGATAGAAAAGAACAGTTAATCGCAGATTTAAAAATCTTACTTTTACCAAAAGACCCTAACGATGAAAAAAACGTAGTTGTTGAAATCAAAGGTGCTGCTGGTGGAGATGAAGGTAATTTATTTGCAGGAGACTTATTTAGAGCTTACAGTAAATATGCAGAAACTAAAAACTGGAAAATTGAAATTTTAAATGCCATGGAAGGATCAATGGGAGGATTCACTTCAATTGAATTTATGGTTACAGGTAAAAAGGTATATTCATTCTTAAAATATGAATCTGGAGTACATAGAGTACAAAGAGTTCCAGAAACAGAATCACAAGGAAGAATACATACTTCAACAGCAGTTGTATTAGTGATGCCTGAAGCAGAAGAATTAGAAATAGATATTAGCTGGAATGATATTAGATTTGATACTTATAATTCAAGTGGCCCAGGGGGGCAATCAGTTAATACAACTAAATCAGCGGTTAGATTAACTCATATTCCTACTGGAATTATGGTTGCTTGTCAAGAAGGTAAGAGTCAACATGAAAACAAAGATAAAGCATTTAGACTATTAAAAACACGTATTTTTGATAAATTCTTACAAGAACAATTAGAAAAAGAAGGCGAACAACGTAAAGCCTTAGTAGGTCGTGGAGATAGAAGTGAAAAAGTAAGAACTTATAATTATCCACAAAACCGTGTAACTGATCATAGAATCGGATTAACTTTACAAAGACTAGATGCGATTATGGAAGGCAAACTTGATTTAATTATTGAACCATTATTAAATGAATTCCAAAAAAGACAATTAACAGGGGAATAATAAATGACTTTAGAAAAAGCTTTATTAGAAGCAATCAAAGAAGCAGAAAATACAGATAAAGAACCAGAAGCAATCAAACTATTATTAATGGAACTATCTGGATATACACCTTCTGAATTTTATATTAAATATAAAGAACAAGCAGATCCGATGTTATTAAACTTATTTGAAGAAAAATATAAAGATTATCTTTATAAAGATATTCCTATTCAACATATCTTAGGATATTCCTATTTTTATGGTAGAAAATTTATTGTTGATCATAATGTCTTAATACCTAGAAGAGAAACAGAAGAATTAGTTGAACAAGTACTTATTTATTCTGATACATATTTTGAAAAACTAGAAACAATTAAAGCAATTGATCTTGGCTGTGGCAGTGGATGCATTACTATCAGTTTAGCATTAGAAGAGCCTAAAATGAAAATTGAAGGATTAGATATAAGTAGTGAAGCAATCGAAGTCGCAAAAAGAAATAATAAAGCATTAGAATCAAACGTTGATTTTAAAGTAAGTGATTTATTTAAAGAAGCTAAAGGTCAATATGATATATTAGTGTCTAACCCACCTTATATCCCTGACTTAGAAAAAGTAGACAAAATAGTTGATAAAGAGCCTCATGTAGCATTATTCGGTGGTGAAGAAGGACTGGATTTTTACGAACTTATTTTAAAAAACGCTAGACCTTATTTAAAAGAAAAAGCTTTAATTGCATTTGAACACGGTTACCAACAAAAAGAAGCGATTAGAAAAATAGCAGAAAAATATTTTAGTGACGCAATCATTATTCAAAAAGAAGATTTACAAGGAAAAGACCGATTTACATTTATTGGTCTTGGAGGCGTATTATCATGAAAAAAGGCGATGTAATTATATTTCCTACAGATACCGTTTATGGCATAGGGGCAAGACTTTTAGACCATAAGGCAATCAAGAAAATATATAAAATTAAAGGTAGAGATTTTGATAAACCTATTGCGGTTTTATGTGCTAATATAGAACAAATCTCTGAATTTGCTTATGTAACAGATGACATTAAAAAACTAGCAGAAGCATTTTGGCCAGGAGCGCTTACGCTGATTCTAAAAACAAAATATTCTTATGAGAGTGAAACATTTGAAAAAACAATCGGTGTAAGAATTCCTAACCACCCACTAGCATTAGAATTGATTAGAAAAAATGGGCCTTTAAAGACAACATCGGTAAATAAAAGTGGCGAAGCACCTTTAAATGATTACGAAGAAATCAAAGCTGTTTATAACAAAGAAGTGAGCGCAATCTACCCTAATAATGAAAAAATATTAGAACTTGCCTCTACTGTAATAGATTTGACTAATGGCTTAGAAGTGATTAGAGAAGGCATCATTACTAAAAAAATGATAGAAGATATTTTAAGATAGAAAACTTTTATGTAAGTTATGATGAAAATGATAGGGTATTTCTAACTTAATTTGTAATAAGAAAAGAAGAAACTCATAAGAATTATACGTATTAAAAGAAGAACTTATATAAAACAAAAAAGTTGAACTTAATTAAAAACGTTTTTATGAAACGTTTTTTTATTAATATTTACAAAAAATATGGTATAATTCTAAAGGAAAGTAGAGAAGAAAATGGAAAAAATTAGAAATATAGCAATTATTGCGCACGTTGACCATGGTAAAACTACCCTAGTGGATCAACTTTTAAAACAAAGTCAAACTTTAAGAGAGAACCAACAAATTCAAACCAGAGTAATGGATAGTAATGATATTGAACGTGAACGCGGTATTACTATTTTAGCTAAGACAACTTCTATTATCTACAATGATTATAGAATTAATGTTCTTGATACACCAGGTCATGCTGACTTTGGTGGTGAAGTAGAACGTATTATGAAAATGGTTGATGGTGTTTTACTTTTAGTAGACGCTAAAGATGGTGTTATGCCACAAACTAAATTCGTATTAAGAAAAGCATTAGAACAAAATTTAAAACCTATCGTGGTTATTAACAAAGTAGATAGACCTTTTGCTGATCCTCTTAATGCTTTAAATCAAGTATTTGATTTATTTATTGATTTAAACGCATCAGAAGAACAATTAGAATTCCCTGTTGTATATGCATCAGGATTACAAGGGTTATCAACATTAAGTGAAGATTTTACAACAGCTGTTGATATGGCACCTTTATTAGATACAATTGTTAAATATGTACCAGCACCAGATGCTAAACAAGGACCACTTCAATTCCAACCAGCATTAATCGATTATAACGAATATGTAGGTAGAATGGGTATTGGTAAAATTCACCGTGGACAATTAAAATTAAATGAACAAGTAAGTGTTATTAAAGCTGATGGTTCAATTAAACAATTTAGAATTCAAAAAATTTATCGTTTTGTTGGATTAAATAGAGTTGAAGCTGAAACAGCAGATGCTGGAGATATTGTAGCAATCTCCGGTTTAGCAGATATTCATGTTGGTGATACAATTACTGCTGTAGGAAACGAAGAAGCACTTCCTTTACTACACATTGATGAACCAACAGTGCAAATGACATTCTCAACTAACAATAGTCCATTCGCTGGTAAAGAAGGTAAATTTGTTACCGCATCTAAAATAGATGAAAGACTTTATCGTGAAACACAAAAAGATGTCAGCTTAAAAGTAGATAGAGAATCAGGTGCTGAGTCATGGACTGTTTCAGGTAGAGGTGAATTACACTTAGGAATCTTAATTGAAACAATGAGAAGAGAAGGTTATGAATTCCAAGTTTCAAGACCTAAAGTTATTATTAGAGAAATTGATGGCGTTAAATGTGAGCCATACGAAGAAGTACAAGTTGACTGTCCAACAGAAAGTATGGGAACAGTTATCGAACTTCTAGGAGAAAGAAAAGCAGATTTAATCAAGATGGAACAAATTGGTTCTCAAAGTAGAATTCATTATGTTATGCCATCAAGAGGATTAATCGGATTAATGACACAATTCTTAACTTCTACAAAAGGTTATGGAACATTAAACCATGTTTATTTAGATTACAGACCAATGGTTCATGCGACAGTTGGTAACAGAACACTAGGTGCTTTAATTTCAATGAGTAGTGGTATGACAACTGCATATGCCTTAGGAAGATTAGAAGATCGTGGTATCATGTTCGTTGATCCAAGAACTTCAGTATACGAAGGTATGGTAGTTGGAGAATCTAATAAAGATATCGATTTAGTTGTAAACGTTGTACAAGAAAAACAACTTACTAATATGCGTTCTGCAGGTAAAGACTCAACAGTTGTTTTAAAGAAACCTAAAACAATGAGTTTAGAAGCTTGTTTAGAATTTATTAATGATGATGAATTAGTTGAAATCACTCCGTTAAGCATTAGAATTAGAAAAATGTATTTAAGTGCTAACGAACGTAAAAAAAATAGATAATAATGATAGACATACAAATTTAAATTGTATGTCTTTTTTATTGTTTTTTTAAATAAAGGAATAAATATTGGTAATTAACTAGAAAAAAACGTTTAATATGATATTATATAGTAATAAATATCAGTTTAAAATAAAAAGGATGATAATAATGAATGAATTTATGACTTTATATCAGTTATATTTTAAAAATAAAGAGTACTATCAAAAGATATATGAACAAAGATTGAATTCTGAATCAACTGAAAAGTTTGATTTTAAGATAAATGGTGATGATGCTTTTTTATACCTACATCCAGAACATTTTAAATTAGTATCAGAAATTTATCAAATCGATCGTTCTGTTTTAAAAGTGTATGAAAAACTTCCTACTGTTGCCTTACAAAAATATATTAAAGATACCTTAATATCAGAAATTAAAAGTACAAATGATATTGAAGGTATCATCAGTACAAGAAAAGAAATTAATACTATTCTGAATCAAATGAATGATAAAAAACATGATAGATTATACGGCATGGTTAATAGATATAAGTTTTTATTAGAAAATAAACGGGTTCCACTTAAAAATCCTACGGATATTAGAAAAATATTTGATGAACTTGTTAGCAAAGAAGTTATTGAAAATGAACCTAAAGATGCTCTAGATGGTAGTGTTTTTAGAGCAAGTGATGTTTTTATATATAAAGCAAGTGGTTCAGTTCTTCATAAAGGTGTTAAACCAGAAAGCGAGATTATCACTACCATGGCACAAGCCTTAGACATCCTAAATAATGATAAATACGATATTCTTATTAGAATGTCTTTGTTTCATTATCTTTTTGGGTATATACATCCATTTTATAATGGAAATGGTAGAGTAAGTAGATTTATTACAAGCTCCTTAATGAGTGATAATTTTACGGCTATTATGGGGTTTAACATAAGTAGTCAAATTAAGAGTAATAAAAAAGAATATTATGAGGCATTTGAAAAAACAAGCAGCAAATATAATAAAGGTGATTTAGGAACATTTGTTTATATATTTTTAAAAATAATTAAGAATGCTTTTGAATATGTTCTTAAAAATTTAACTGAGCAACAAGAAAAACTAGGTTATTATGAAAAGATGATTAAAGATAAAAGTGAATTCAGTGAAAATGAAAAGAATCTTATTTTTATATTGGTACAAAACATATTATTTTCAAATGATGGAATGGGACTAAAAGAATTAGCTGAAAATTCTAAGATGTCAGAAATATGGACTAGAAAAACTGTTTCTTCATTTATCAAGAAAGATTTGATTGTAAAACAAAAAGATGGGCATAAAAATCTGTATCAGATAAACTTAGATAAATTAACAATATAAATAAAATAGCTGCTTAAATAAGGATGATTTTAAGCACTGTTTTTTATAAGCAAAATAGGTTGTTATTTATTGATTATCATGCTAAAATGGAAATGTCCTATTAAATAGGGTTTAGAAAGAAGGGTGAAAATGAAATCTAAATCTAGTTTAAAAAAGTGGATTGAAGAGAAAAAAGAAGAAAAGAATAATCTTCATGAAACAGAAATATTTAAAAAAGTAGATAGTGAATTTCTAAAAAAATTCAGACATGAATTACATTTAACTCAACTTCAACTAGCTAAGGTATTGGGCGTCTCAAAAAAAACAATTGAAAAGTGGGAACAAGGCAAAAATCCATTATTAGGACCAGCAGCACGGCTTGTTTATCTTATTCATCAGAATCCTAAAATCATTTTAGAATTACAATTAGAAGAAAGTTAAGACAGATAGATAAATGACCATGAAAACCGAAAAACATTTTTATATATAGCAAATAAAAAAATATTATTATGCTATAATAAAAGTATAAAAAAATATGGAGGAATCAAATGAAAATAGCTCTTGGCAGTGACCATGCTGGATTTAAACTCAAAGAAGAACTAAAAACATATCTTAGTTCTAAAAAAATTGAAGTTTTAGATCTAGGTACAAACAGTGAGGACAGCGTTGATTATCCCGATTACGGAAAAAAAGTAGGACATGCAGTAGTCGAAAAAAGCGCTGATCTAGGAATCGTAGTTTGTGGAACAGGTATAGGAATTAGTATCGCCGCAAACAAAGTAAAAGGTGTTAGAGCAGCGTTAGTTTATGATGAATTAACAGGCAAACTCGCAAAAGAACACAATAATGCAAATGTAATTGCATTAGGTGGAAGAACCACTTCAACAAAGGATGCTTATAAGATTGTGGATGCATTTTTAAATGCTACATTTGAACAAAGACATCAAAAAAGGCTTGATAAACTAGAAGAAGAGGAAAACTAAATATGAGTAAAGTAGTAGTATTAAATCACCCATTAATCGATCATAAAATGACAATTATTAGAGATAAAAACACAGGTTCAAAACAATTTAGAGAAAGCGTGTCAGAAATTGGTGGGCTTATCACTTATGAAATATCAAGAGATTTTGAAACAGTACCAAAAGTAGTTGAATCACCTGTTTGTAGAGTAGATGGATTCGAACTTGCTAAAAAAATAGTTATTGTCCCAATTCTTAGAGCAGGACTTGGTATGGTAGATGGTATTCATGACATGATTCCACATGCTAAGATTGGACACATTGGTTTATATAGAGATGAAGAAACGTTACAACCACACACATATTATGCAAAATTCCCAACTGATATCAAAGAGAGTTTAGTTTTAGTAGTAGACCCAATGCTTGCCACAGGTGGTTCTGCTTCAGCAGCAATCACAATTTTAAAAGATAGAGGTATTTACAATATCCGTTACGTAGGATTAGTTGGAACTCCAGAAGGTATTAAAAAACTTCAAGAAGATCATCCAGATGTAGATATCTACTTAGCAGCTCTTGATTCACATCTTAATGAAGAAGGATATATTGTTCCTGGTCTTGGAGATTGTGGAGATAGATTATTTGGTACTAAATGAAAAAAGGATTTAAAGCTTATGCAGTAGCTACCCAAATTATCGCCACCTTATTAGGTGGTGGTATCTTGGGGCTATTCATTGCAAAAGTAACTAAAGCCGATAGTACTAAAACAGCAATTTATGCAGGAGTTGGACTTGTTATTGGGCTATTTTCAGGAATGGTACTTATATACCAATATATAAAAACTGAAAATATATATGAAAAAAGACGAAAAGAAGCATTAAAACAAAAAGAAGAAAATGATGAAAAAGCGCAATCAGTTGATTTTTAGATTTGCAATTATTTATGCAGGTATTCTTTTGGTTCCTATTCTTATTTTCGTTAGAGAAATCACTCTTTGGTTTTTAATTTCAGTATTTGCTAATATCATTAATTTTTTTATTCTAACATTGTTGGAAAAGACACCAGAAAAAATCACAAATAAAAAAATGCTAATAAATATATTGATAAGAAATAGCATTAATATCGTTGTTTTATTGCTTATACTATTGATCAATAGAAACAATCAAACGTTATTACTAAAATCATATATCGCCTCAGCGGTTGGTTTTCTATCAATCAAAGTAGGTATTTATATATATAAAGCATTTTATAGAGAAAAGGAGGGTTTAGTCATTTGAGAGGTACACTATTTGGAATTCCTATGTATATGTGGACCACAATTATAATCGTTATATTTGTAACAATTATTTCTTTAATTGTTAATATTAAAATTAGAAAACTTAAGGTGGGAGATAAACCATCAAAGTTTTTAACAGCATTTATAGTTGGAATTGATGCCTTTAATAAATTTATTAAAGGAAACATAGGTAAGCACTGGAAATATGTGAGTCCACTTGTTTTAACCTTAGCTGTTACAGTTTTCTTATCTAACATCTCAGGATTATTTGCACTAGATACACCGACCAAATATACAACTATTACCGCAGCTTTAGCACTTTTCTCATTCTTTATCGTACAATCTACAGGGATTGTAAGTAGAAAGTGGAGACATATTAAAACACTTGGAGAACCAATTGTCTTTATTTTCCCACTGAATTTATTAAGTGATTTCATGCCATTATTGTCAATGACATTGCGTCTTTTTGGTAATATCGCAAGTGGTGCTGTTTTAGTTGGACTAGTCTATCAACTTACAGGATGGTTTTCAATTATTGTTGCACCACCGGTTCAATTAATATTTGATATTGGCTTTGGGACCATTCAAACATTAGTATTTGTTATGTTAACAGTCGTCTTTTCAGCTGGAAAGCTTGAGACATCAGATTTAGAGTTAGAAATTAATTAGAAAATAATAAATTAAAAATGAAAGGTTAAGTGAAAAATATGAATTTATTAATAATTTTAAATACATTTGCAGAAGGAGTAGCTTCTGGAATTACAGATAGTGGAGTTGCTTATTTAGGAGCAGCAATTGCAATTTTAACAGCAGGGTTTGCTGGTATCGGGCAAGGTTTAGCTGCAATGAAAGCCGTTGAAGCAATCGGGCGCCAACCAGAAGCATCAGGTAAAATCATGGGAACAATGGTTCTAGGACAAGCAATTGTTGAAACATCAGGTATTTACGCTTTAATTATCGCCTTTATTCTTACTACAAAATAATAAAAAGGAATGATGTAAATGGAGTTTTTAGATAAACTTATTGAACAACTAATGGAAGAACTTAGTTCTATATTTGAAAACTGGCAAATGATTGTTTGGCAATTATTAGCTACAGTTGTATTGTTTTTAGTTATTCGCTTTTTATTATGGAAACCAATTACTAATTATTTAGAAAAAAGACAAGAGGCTTTAAATAAAGAGCTTTATGAAACTAAATATGAAAAAGAACGATTACAACAATTAAAACAAGAAACAGTTAAAGAATATGAATTAGTAAAAACTGAAGCACAAGAAATTAAAAAAGCTCTATCTTTAGAAGCACAAGAAGAAAAAGAACATATTATTGCTGAAGCAAGATTAGAAGCTAAAAGACGTTTGGATCAAGTAGAATTAGATATTCAACAAGAAATCAGAGAATCTAACGATAAGATCAAAAAAATGATAAAAGAAGTAGCTTTCTCAGCTGCAGAAAAAATAGTTCAACATGAAATAGACGGAGATACATACGATGCTATGCTTGAAGAACTAATTGATGAGAGTCTATACTAAATGTTTGCAGAAAAGTATGCAGATGCTTTATTTGAAATAGCAGTAAAGCAACAAAAGTTAGATGAGTATGCTGAAGAATTTGATCGTTTTTATTCGTTAGTAAAAGATAATCCTAAATGGATAGAACTAATGGATTCACCTATTTTAAGGAAAGATAAAAAAAGGAAAATGATATTTGAACTTCCTTCTTTTAGTCCAATGTTTCTACAGTTTTTATCAACCATTGCGGAAAATGGACATATAAAATTTTATCAAAATATTTATGATAAATGGCTATCTTTAACAAGTGCTGAGCAAAAGATTGCCCACGTAACACTTTATACAGCAACCAAACCAACAAAGAAAAAACTAGATAGTTTAAAAGAAGAGATCAAGCCTTACTTTCCTGATCTAACTATTAAGTTTGATGTGATTATTGATAAGAGTCTAATCAAAGGAATCAAAATAGTCTATCAAGGAAAGAGTATTGATAGATCTGTAAAAAATCAATTAAGAAAATTAGAATCTAGTATTTAGGGAAGGAGGAATCATATGCCAAAAATTGACTTTGATCAAATGAGTGCCATAATCAAAAAGCAAATAGAAACTTACGAAGATGATATTGAATTAGAAAATGTCGGTAAAGTTTTAAGTGTAGGTGATGGAATTGCCATTGTTTATGGGCTAAATCAAGCTATTTTAGGAGAACTTGTAGAGTTTCCTCAACAAGTAAAAGGTCTTGTATTTAACTTAGAAACACACCATGTAGGGGTAATATTATTTGGTAATACAGATTTAATTAAAGAAGGGGATTTAGTTAAAACCACTAAAAGAATTTTTGAAGTTCCAGTAGGTGAAGGTTTACTAGGAAGAGTGATTGATCCTCTTGGAAATCCACTTGATTTAAAAGGAAGTTTAAAAACTGAAAAATCTTTACCTGTTGAAAGAAAAGCTGTTGCTGTAATGGATCGTGGTCCAATTAATGAACCGCTTCAAACTGGAGTTAAAGTCATTGATGCATTAGTTCCAATTGGTAAAGGACAAAGAGAATTAATTATTGGAGATAGACAAACAGGGAAAACTACGATTGCTGTTGATGCTATCTTAAATCAAAGAGGTAAGAATGTTGTTTGTATTTATGTAGCAATCGGACAAAAAGAATCGAATGTTGCAAATATTGCTCAAACTTTAAGCATCAAAGGAGCCATGGATTATACAATTATTGTTAATGCTGGAGCTTCACAAGAAGGAACAGTTCTATATTTAGCACCTTTTACAGGAATTACTATTGCGGAATACTTTATGGAAAAAGGTCGAGATGTTTTAATTGTTTATGATGATTTATCTAAACACGCAGCTGCATATAGAGAATTATCGCTACTATTAAAAAGACCGCCAGGAAGAGAAGCATACCCAGGAGATATCTTCTACCTACATTCTAGATTACTAGAAAGATCAGGTAAAGTTTCTGAAGCATTAGGTGGAGGAAGTATTACTGCCTTACCAATTATTGAAACTCAAGCAGGCGATATTTCAGCCTATATTCCAACAAACGTTATTTCTATTACAGATGGACAGTTATTCTTAGAAAGTAAGTTATTCTATTCAGGAATTAGACCTGCCATTAATCCAGGATTAAGTGTGTCACGTGTGGGTGGTTCTGCACAGTGGAACGCAATGAAAAAAGTATCTGGAACCTTAAGAATAGCCTTAGCTAACTATAGAGAACTAGAAGCTTTCGTACAATTTGGATCAGACTTAGATGCCCACTCTAAAAGAAGACTAGAACGTGGAAGAAGAACAGTTGAAATATTAAAACAAAATATTCATGATTTAGTTAATATGCCAGCTCAAATCGTTATTTTATATGCTTTATCAAAAGGTTATATGGATGACTTAACAATTAATCAAGTGAAAAATCTAGAAGCTGAAATAGCACAAGGATTATCACTTAATGAAAAAGGAAAAGAAATTAAACAAATTCTAGAAGAAACTCAAAAATTACCAGAAGATACCATTCTAGAAGAATTTATTAACCACATTAGGAGATTTATTTAATGGCTAGCTTGAAAGACATTGAAAGTCGTATAAAAGCTATTTCTAAAACATCATCCATTACCCAAGCGATGCACAACATAGCAGCTTCTAAACTTAAAAAAACAAATGAACTCTTAGATAGTTACTATCAATTTATGAAGGAACTTAATATTGTTTTATTTGATGTTGCTGCCAGACAAAGTAATCATAGATTTGTTAAAAAAGACACAAAGATGACCCCTAATAAACTTTATATTGTCATTACTGGAGATAGAGGTTTAGCAGGTAGTTATCATCAACAAGTTTTTAAGTATTTAGAAGAAATACAAAGTGCTGACACAAATCCTTTAAATCTTTTAGTTATAGGGAAAAAAGGATTTTATCATGCGCAAAAAAGAAAATACAATTTATTAAATACACAATACATATCAAGCCGTGATGACCTTGAAACAGTTTCTTATAATAGATATGTTGAAATTATCAAAGAAGAATTTTTAAAGGGTAATATTGATGAAGTGTATTTAGTTTATAATCATTATATTAATTCTGCATCATTTAAAGTTAAAAAAGAAATCTTACTACCAATACCAGTATCTCAAACAGCGGTAGAAAAAAGAAAAAATATAGATTTTGAATATGATAATAATCCTAAAGAAGTACTTGAAAACTTAATTGCAATCTATATTCAAAGTAGAGTATTTGGAGTCATGGTAGATGGTAAACTCAGCGAATTATCATCAAGAATGGTCTCTATGAAAAATGCTACAGATAATGCTAAACAAGTGATTAAAGAATTACAAATGGTTTATCATAGAGCAAGACAACAAAAAATCACTACAGAACTCATTGATATTGTTAATGGTTCGTTATTGTAGAAGAAAGGAGCTAAACTAGATGAAAGGTGAAATCGTACAAGTTATTGGACCGGTTGTGGATGTTTATTTTCCAGAAGAAGTGCCATTTATTAACAATGCCTTAACAGTTGAGGTAACAAAAGATGATATTAGAACACTTGAAGTTGCACTCCAACTAGGAGATCACGTTGTTAGAACAATTGCATTAGAAGCTACAGAAGGACTCTCTCGTGGTATGAAAGTAGAAGACACAGGTGCTGCTATTAAAGTACCAGTTGGTAAAAAAGTCTTAGGAAGAGTTTTTAATGTTTTAGGTGAAACAATTGATGGTGGAGAAAAACTAAGTATCAGACGTAAAATGCCTATTCATAAAGCACCACCTGCATTTCATGAATTAGGTGGAGAAATTGAAATATTAGAAACAGGTATTAAAGTAATTGATTTACTAGCTCCATATATTAAAGGTGGGAAAATTGGATTATTTGGTGGAGCAGGTGTTGGTAAAACAGTTTTAATCCAAGAATTAATTCATAATGTGGCCCAAGAACATGGTGGTATTTCTGTTTTTACAGGTGTTGGTGAAAGAACACGTGAAGGACATGATTTATATCATGAAATGAAAGAGTCAAAAGTTTTAGATAAAACAGCGCTTGTCTTCGGTCAAATGAATGAGCCACCAGGAGCTCGTATGAGAGTTGCTTTAACTGGACTTACAATGGCTGAATATTTTAGAGATGGAGAAAAACAAGACGTCTTACTCTTTATTGATAATATTTTCAGATTTATTCAAGCAGGTAGTGAAGTTTCTGCACTTTTAGGTAGAATGCCATCAGCGGTTGGTTACCAACCTACACTTGCGACAGAAGTTGGTAAATTAGAAGAAAGAATTACATCTACTAAATACGGATCTATTACATCTATTCAAGCAGTTTATGTTCCTGCAGATGACTATACTGACCCAGCACCAGCAACAGTATTTTCACATTTAGATGCTACTACTAACTTAAGCAGAAAATTAACAGAAGAAGGAATTTACCCTGCTGTTGACCCATTAGCATCTACATCACGTGCTCTAACTCCTGAAATTGTAGGAAATGAACACTATGATGTTGCAAGACAAGTTCAATCTATGATTCAAAGATATCATGAATTACTAGATATTATCGCTATTTTAGGGATGGATGAATTAACTGATGAAGATAAACAATTAGTTCATAGAGCCAGACGTATTCAATTATTCTTATCACAAAATATGAATGTTGCTGAACAATTTACAGGAATAAAAGGTTCATATGTTCCAGTCTCTGAAACTGTTAGAGGATTTAAAGAAATTATTGAAGGTAAGTGGGATCATTTACCGGAAGCCGCATTCTCAATGGTTGGTACAATTGATGATGCAGTTAAGAAGGCCTCAGAACTATGAAATTTAAAGTGACTGTTTATGATGGCGTTAGATACCAAGATGAAGTGAAATACGTAGTTGTTTCTAATCATGATGGAGAAACGGCTATTTTACAAAAACACGTGCCAATTATTTTAACTGTAGATAAAGGCTTTGTTAAATTAGTTTCAGAGGATTCAGTCTCATATTTAGTTTTAGAAAATGGAGTAGTGACCTTTAAAAATAATGAACTCAATGTATTGGCATTAGAAGCACAAATTGGACCAACTTATGAAAAAGCTAAAAGTGCTTTTGATAAGGCAAAAAAAGCTAATTTAGAAGAAGAGAAAAAAGATAATATTGACATGTCTAAATTAGAAATGGAATTAAGAGAAAGCATTATTAAAAGTGGTGCTGGAAGATTATGATAAACTACGTTGTATATTTTACTTTTTTGTTTCTAGGATTTGCCTTAGCCTTTAGAGTTCTTAGAACTTTAGAAATAGAAAAGTATTTTAAAAAAGGAAAAATAGCTGAAATTAATGTTGCTTACTTTATCATATCACTTATCACAGGACATCTTTTAGGAGAGTTTGCCTTAAGGGTCATCACATTATTTATGGAAAAATAAAAACGCACTTTAAAATGCGTTTTTTTATGATAATTGAGTTTCAATATGAAGTATTTCTTTTTCAAGTAGATGATATTCTTTAAACAAATGTTTAACATCATCTAGAATTGAAGGATCACCCTGGTTAAAAATAATTTTGTAGGTTACAAAGGAATCAAAAGTTTTATTAACAATAATCACTTTATTTTCTAATAATAAATCTACTTTATTAATAAGCGAATAATCAAAAGTAAACTCAGCTTGTTCATAGGCAATTTTTTCATAAAATTGTCCTATTTTCAATGTTTCTAAAGGACTTTTAGCATAAGCTCTAATTAAACCTCCAGCACCTAATTTAATCCCGCCAAAATACCTAATCACAACAGCGTAAATATTAGTTAAGTTCTTTTGTTTAAGGATTTCTAGAATAGGCACTCCAGCAGTTCTACTAGGTTCTCCATCATCATTAGCAGAGGCAAACTCACCATTTTTACCAAAAACATAAGCACTACAATAATGGGTTGCTTTAGGATAATCTTTTTTAATTTTAACTAGAATAGAAGGAATTTCATCAACAGATTCTATAGGAGTTAATACCCCAATAAAACGAGACTTATCAATCACTATTTCATGTATTATTTGTTCTTTTAAGTAAATCATATTATCACCATTTTTAGTATACCATAGTAAAGTGCTTCAAACATGTTTAAAAGTGAAAAGAAATTTGATATAATAGTAGGGACGATAACTCAAGTTAAGAGGAGAAAAAAATGGATATTAAAGTTGTTACAACTTCAACAGGATGTCTAGATTATTATTCTAAGCCACATGATGTGGACACTATTAGAATTAAAATCTTTTCTGATGGTAAAGAATATTTAGATGGCGACACAATGAAAGCTGAAGAATTTTATAAAATATTAAGAGCTAATCCAGAATGGGTCCCTAAGACTAGCCAACCTTCAGTTGGTGAAATGGTTAGTTATTTTGAATCATTAGCAGATAAAGGATATAAAAAAGCATTTGTTACAACTATTTCTAGTTCACTTAGTGGAACGATTAATTCAGTTACACAAGCAAGTTTACTAGTTTCAGATAAAATAGAAGTCACAGTGTATGACACAAAAACAGTTTGTTTTTCTGAAGGATATTTTGCTTTAGAGGCCGATAGACTTTTTAAAGAAGGAAAAAGTGTTGAAGAAGTAATTAAGTATTTAGATTACATGAAACAAAACAATACAATTTTCTTTGCTGTAGATTCATTAACTCAACTTGTTAATAACGGTAGACTTACAGGTGCGAAAGCTTTTTTGGTAAACTTTTAAAAATTAAACCAATTTTACAAGTTCAAGATACTGGACAAATTGTATCAGTAGAAAAAACAAGAAATATTAAAAAAGCACTGGCTATGATTGCTGATAAAGTGAAAGAATACACTAATGGTAGAAAGTATTTTGCACATATCTTATATACAGGTAATCCTAGTTTAAGAGAGTATTTCTTAGAAGTTTTAGATAAAGAACTGAATCTAAAAGATATTAATGAAGCTCCAGCTACTCCAGTTGTTGGTGCTCATATAGGTCCAGATGTGATTGGGATTGGTATCTTTTTAGAACCACTAGAAAAATAGTAGAAGGAACACATATTTTGTGTTCTTTTTTGTTAACATAGAAAAAGAAGGTAAAACAAACAATTACCTTAAAGAAACTTAGACTTTTAATGATATAATAGTAATGGTGAAAAACATGGAAAAATTAAAAAAAGCACAAAAAATAATTAGAATATTTAAACAAAAAGGATTTGAAGCCTTTATCGTTGGTGGAGCAGTTAGAGACTATGTCTTAAGACAACCTTTTACAGATGTTGATATTACAACGAATGCAAAGCCTTTTGAAATCAATAAGATGTTTAAGGCAAAACCTACGGGCATTAAATACGGAACAGTCACTGTCTTTTTTGAAGATGAAGAGTTTGAAGTGACAACTTATAGAATAGAAGAAGATTATCTTGATAATAGACATCCAAGTGGCGTAACATTTAGCGATACAGTCTTAGAAGATGTTAAAAGAAGAGACTTTAGAATGAATGGTCTTTTAATGGATGAAAAAGGTAATATTAAAGACTATGTCTTTGGTATTAAAGATATTAATGATAAAATTATTCAAACAATAGGTGATCCTAAAATAAGATTTGAAGAAGATAGTTTAAGAATTATTAGAGCTATCTACTTTCAATCAAAATTAGGCTTTCAAATACATAAAGAAACTAGAGAAGCTATGTTTGAAAATAGATTCTTAATCAATAATCTAGCAAACGAACGCATCTTAATGGAATTTATTAAAGTCTTAAAAGGTAAGTATTCTAAATATGCTGTAAAAACATTATTAACAACAGAAATTGCAGATTTATTACCAGGTATTAAAAAAGGGTTAGAGTATATTAATGAACAAAATTTGAGTTTAAGCGTTGATTTATTCTTTATCTTAGCATTTACCTTAAATGATAGTCAAGTGCCTTTAGAATGGAAATTTTCTAACAAACATAGACATAAATATCAAACAGTAAGTATGTTAGCAAAAACACATCAATCATTTGATGCTTATGATATTTATACATATGGATTAGAATATTGTATCTTAGCAAACAAAGTTAATTTTATTCTTAAAAAGGGAACGAATGATGAAAATAAAATTAATAAAATATATGAAAAAATGCCTATTAATAGTGAATTAGATTTAAAATTAAGTTCATTTGAGATGCTTGCAAGATTAGATAAAAAAGCAGGTGCTTGGGTAGGAAATATTAGAAAAGAATTAGTTGAAAAAGTGCTTCGTGGAGAACTTAAAAACGATAAAGACATATTATTAGAATATGTGATTGATAAAGTAGGTGAGTAATATGGAAAAAATAGCTGGTAAAAATTATACAGTTATTGGTAAAGTAGAAGGAATCAACAAAGGAACAAATTTTTATAATACAACAATCGGCACTGAAGAAGGATTACACTTAAATGTAAAACTAGATAATAATGAAGTCGGTTTACAAATAGGTAAGGTATACCAGTTTAAAGTAGTAGGGGTTCAAAAAGATGAAGAAGTCATTTTAGTTAATGAATCATTTGATTTAATAGAAAATGTTGTTGATGATGCTGAACTTGATAGACTGCTAAAAGTATTTTATCAATATGCACCTCTTGGATTATTAGAAATTAAAAAAGAAATTGAATCATTTTTACGCAAAATCAAAAATAAAATTATTAGAGATGTAACTAAAAAGATTTATGAAAATAATAAAAAAGAATTCTTTTTACATCCAGCAGCGACTAAATTTCATCATGCGTATTTTGGTGGATTAAGTTATCACACATTAACAATGCTTAAAATGGTTGATCCTTTTATAACTATTTACCCATATTTAAATAGTGATTTATTATATGCGGGAGTTATTTTACATGATATGGCTAAGATCGATGAGATTAGTGGTGTTGATGGTGAATATACAAAAGAAGGCCAATTGTTAGGTCACTTAGTTATGGGAACAATCGATCTTGATAGAGTAGCTAAAGAATTGGGATATGAAGACTCTGAAGAAGTATTAATGTTAAAACATTTAATTATTTCTCATCATGGCCAATTAAACTTTGGCTCAGCTAAGAAGCCTCAAACAGGGGAAGCTTTATTATTATGGTTCCTAGATACAATAGATTCTAAGTTTACTGTTTTAGGTGAACAATTAGAATTAATTGAACAAGGCTCATTTACTCCTAACATAGCTGTCTTAGATAAAGCAAGATTTTATAAAGATAAAATTAAAAAATAAGAAACGATATATATTAGAATATCACTAGTTAGTTTGTGGTATTCTTTTTTTATTTCATAAGATAAAAATAAAACCCTCACCTTGATAGATGAGGGTTAATTACTTTATTCAATTATATTAGTTGAAAATTGTAAACCAAGTACCATAAATAGCTTCAAATTGTGTATTACCAGTTTTAGCAGTTGTATATACTGAATTAGTTCTTGACGCATCAAATATTGAATAAGCGAAGAATTGGTTTCTATTAACTTCTAATAATGTTTGTAATCTAGCATTTAAATCAGCATTTGCTAATTTAATTTCTTTATCACCAAATAATACTTTTAATGTAATAAAGGTTGACATATTAGTTCCAGTGAACTTACTGTATACAGGTTCAAAGTAAGCAGTGATAGCTTCTTTAACTGAACTTGATAAGCTTTCTACACCAGTAGGTAATGCAGATTCTTTAATATAGATTGCAATTTGTTCATATGATAATGTTTCATTAGGATTTTTTGATGTTAAGTAAGCATCAGGATTAGTTGGATTCTTAATAGATGATACATAAGAATCAGAGTCTGATTCTTCTTTAGCTGATTTAGCTTCAAAAGTACCAGTAGTTACTAATGTATGCCATCCGAATGCTGTTTCTAGACCTAAATTAATAGAATCTTCTTTAGAACGTTTAGTAGTATCTAATTGAGGTAAAGCATTTTTATCAACTTCACTATTTAATAAATCATTGATTACATAATCATAGAAAGTAGAATCTAATTGACTTTCAGATGTAGGGAAGTTAGTTTCGTTTGTAATTGCGTTTAATGATTCATATTTAACTTTTAAGCCTAATTTTCTAAACTCAATGAATTTGTTAGCAATTGCATAATCTAGTTTGCCAGATAATAATTCATATCTAGTACTATCGTTATATAAAGTAGCAACTCCTTGTAGACCAGCAGTAAGATTAGAATAATTAGTTTCTGCAACTTCTTTTAATAATTCAATTAATTGAGTGACTTGATCCTCACCTTTATCATTTGAAACAGCTAACTTAGCTTTAACTTCATCTGAAAGAGTAGCAGGATCATCTGGTGAACCATCATTGTTAAAATCAACATATACTAATAAGTGACTTGCGTTAAGACCTTTATTGTTTTCATAAGCAAGTTTAGTAACATCAGCAAATTTAGCATAAACACCAGCATTTGCATAGATTGAATCAATATCTTCTTTAAATTGAGTTCTTAGGTTACCCATAACATATTGTTTTTCAAATGCTTCTTTATTAGATGATGCATTAAATGCAACAGTTAGGAAAGCATCTTGACCCATTGATTTTGGATATCCAGAACTTGCTAATCCATCAGAAGCGAAGTTATCTAAAGTAGCTTTGAAACTTGTTTCTAGTTCTTTACGTTTAGCATCAGTGATAGAATATTTTTCAGATAAGATTCTAGTTAAAAGAATATCTGAAGAAGTTGATAATCCATAAACTTTTTCTAATGCATCATATAAATCTTTTACAGTAACAGTAGTTGTGATATCTTTATCATCACGTTTGATTGTTAAAGTAGCTAAAGTGTTATTATCTTTAAATCCACCTTTAGCATTTAATGAATTACTGAAATTAAATAAGGTTCTAATCATTGGATCATATATTTCGATTTTAGCATCTTTATATAATTTTTCCATTTCTTCTTTAATATAAGTATCAGTTAACTTAGCATCAAATAATTCTTTATATATTTTCTCTTTATATTCTTTTGCTTTATCAGTATCAGCAAATACTTCTTTATCTTCATCATTAGCATCTTTTATTACAATATCTTTATCTTCATCAATTCCTAAGAAGTATACTAAGTAACGATTGCTACCATATAAAGAAACTGATTTAGAATAAGGTTTAACAACTGTTACGCCTTCTTCAGCGTCTTTTGCAGAATCTTTTAAGTTAGCAACAGCAGTTCTTAATTGAGTGTTAGCAGTAAATAATGTATCATCGTATTTATAAGTAAATTGTTTTGTTAATTCTTCTACATTTGTAGTGATATTAGAATAAGTATTTAATTCATTATAAATTTCAACGAATACTGATAGAACTTCTTCATTAGAAAGTGCAGTATCTCTTTCTATATTAATTGTATATTTACTATAGAAAGTAGCATATTCTGAAGATGCAGGATTAATACCATTAGTTTTCATTTCATTTGTAATAGTAATGTGTTCTTTATTTTCTAGAATAGATTTAGCATAAGCTTTTGAATCTTTGCTTACTTCAGTGCTTGTATTAGCTAATATGTCATTTAAAGTAGCAGCATCTGAGATGTTAGGTAATTTAAACCATGAACCGTCAGAGTTAGATTTAAGACCACGATTGTATCTTGCAATCTCAGCTTCTTTTTCATTGTCAAATTTAACGATTAAAGCAGAAACTGTGTTAAATTTACCTTTATAATCACTATTATATTTTGCAACCATTGCTTCATCAGTAATATAGTTTGCATCAGGTTTTGATTTACCTTTTTCAGTTTCTTGAAGTTTTGTTAGTTGAGCTTTAGCAAAAAGCTTTTGAGCATAAGCTAATTTGTAGCGATTTAATAATTTATCAGAATAATTAAATTTAAAATCTTTGTTATCATTTTCACTATCAAAGCTGTTAACTGCAGTAGATACAACATTAGATATTTCAGTAATTAATGCATCTTTTTCAGCAATTAATGATGGGTCAGTTAATACTAGGTTGTCTACATATTTGATAATTGATCTAGCACGTGAAACTTCAGATAATTTTGCAATAGTAGCAATATCTGTTTGTCCGAAAATAACTGAATTGATAGTTTTTTCTACTTCAATACGATCAGCATCTTTGGTAAAATCAATGTTAGATAGTTCAGATTCAAAAGTCTTTTCATCAAAGAATTTTAATAAATGATCATTAGCGTTATAACGTAATGCATCATATAATTCTTTTTGACTTACAGACTTACCGTTAATTTCAATGTAAGTTGTGTCGTTGCTAATATCCCCATAAGGTGTTTTATTCCCCGTTGAACATGCAGCAAGTATAAATATACTTAATACCGAAACTAATAATAATGCGAACTTCTTTAGTGTTTTTGTTTGACTCATTTTATCTGTTCACTCCTTAAAAATGGTTTTTATACAGTAAGTATAATATAGCATTTTTTAGCCTTTATTGCAAGATATTTCGCAATATAGCCTAAAGAACGTCTAATAATATTATACAGTATAATTAAATTTTTTTAACAATCGTATTATAATAAAAAATATTGGGCAATATATGGTAAAATAAGGCAAGGTGAGAATAAATGGAAATAAGAGTTTTAGCAAGTGGATCTAAAGGCAACATGACCTTAATTAAAGTGGGCGACGAATCTTTTTTTATTGATGCGGGTATTAGTATCAGTAAGGTTAAAAAAAAGATGGATGACTACTCTGAATCAATAGAAAAAGTAGAGACACTTTTTTTAACGCATGAACATTCTGATCATATTATCGGTCTTAAAGGACTATTGAAACTAAAGACTATTAAGAAGGTTTTTTTAACTGAAGGTACTTTAAAAGGATTAGGAAGCGAGCTTACTGAGTTATTACCAGAATTTGAAATCATTAAGGCAGATAAAGAATTTAACTATAATGGAGTAAGCATTTATCCTGTTATGTTGTCTCATGATGCAAATGAGCCTGTGGGGTTTATCTTTAAAAAAGAATTTAAAAAATTAGTTTTATTAACTGATACAGGATATGTTCATGAAAGTTACTATGAATTATTAAAAGATGCTCAAATGTACATTGTTGAGGCGAATCATAATCCTTCTTTATTAATGAATTCTAAAAGACCTTATTATTTAAAACAAAGAATTTTAAATGAAAAGGGGCACTTATCTAATTTGGATGCTGCTATTCTAATGAATAAAGTTATTGAGAATGATAAAAAAGCTGTTTGGGTGATTGCTCATATATCAGAAGATTGCAATACGATACAAGATATCGAAGAAGCTATTGTTTCAACTTTTGATACAACAAGTAAAGTAGAAGTTTACTTTAGTTCACAAGAAAGTTTAGATGTAATATTCATATGATAAAAGTTATTAGTGTTGGAAAAATTAAAGAAAAAGAACTCACAACTCTCATATCAAATTACTCGAAACAACTAAAGAATTTTGTTATAGTAGAAGTAGCTGATGGAAAATCAGAAGTTGATATGGAAAAAGAAGGAGAACGTATTTTATCTCATATAAACCCAAACGATTATGTTATTGGACTTATGATTAAAGGTTCACAATACGATAGTGTTGAATTTGCTCATAAGATAGATAAAATAATGACTTACCAATCTCCAGATATTTGTTTTGTAATAGGTGGATCATATGGCATTGATAAAAAGGTAATTGAAAGATTTAATGATTCAATTTCATTTTCAAAAATGACTTTACCCCATCAGTTAATGCGCTTGGTTCTAGTTGAACAAATATATAGATCACAGATGATTTTAAAAAATCATCCATATCATAAATAAGGAAAGGCAATATCTCTAAAGTTAGATATTAAGTGAAAAGATGATAGTATTTTGGGATTTTAATGGAACAATTTTAGATGACTTAGATTTATGTCATCAAATATTAAATGAGATGTTAGTAAAACATGGTAAAAAAGAAGTGACTAAAGAAAGATATTTAGATATTTTTACTTTTCCAATTAAAGAATATTATGAACTTGCAGGATTTGATTTTAATGAAGTTAGTTTTGAAACTTTAGCACTTGAATTTATAGAAAAATATCAAGAGGCAAGTCTCAGTTTAAAGATTCATGAAAACTTAATAGAAACAGTAAAGTATTTTAAAGAAAAAGGTTATACAAATGTTGTTTTATCAGCTTCTCAGCTAGATAATTTATTAGAACAAATGAAACATTATAAAATTGATCATTTGTTTGATGATATATTAGGGATTACAGATGTATATGCAGCATCAAAAGTACAAGTTGGGCAAGATTACATAAAGAAAAATAACTTAGAAAAAGAAGATAAGATAATGATTGGTGATACACTGCATGATGCACAAGTCGCTCTTTCTATGGGATGTAATGTCATTTTATATACTAAAGGACATCAAGCAAAATCAAGATTTAGTGGATATGAAACAATTGATAATTATAAAGAATTAATAAAATAAAAGAAGAGGTAATTGTTATGAGTAAAAAAAATGGTATTTCAAGTAAAGATAAAGCAAAGGGCTTTACAAAAGGATTTAAAGATTTCATTACTAGAGGAAATGTTGTAGACTTAGCAGTTGGGGTTGTTATTGGTGGGGCATTTGGTAAAATTATTACATCACTTGTAAATGATGTCATTATGCCACCGATTGCTTTATTATTAGGAAATGTTGAATTCAAGGAATTAAAATGGGTGTTAAGAAGTGAAGTCTTAGCAGATGGTACAGTTAAAGTGACTAATTCTATTAATTATGGTAATTTAATTCAAATGATTATAGAATTTTTAATTATCGCATTTTCTATTTATGCCGTTCTAACACTTATTATCAGAAGAAAACAATTTGAAGAAAAACTTGCAAAAGAAAAAGAAGCGCTTGAAAAAGTAGAAGAACCAAAAGAAGTAGTCATTCCAGAAGATATCAAATTATTAACAGAAATAAGAGATTTATTACAAAAAGAAAATAAAAAATAATTAGGAGATACTTATGTCAAAAACTGCGGTACTTGTTTGTAGTAATGCTGGATTAGATTATCTTGAATATCCAAAAGATATTGAGATTTTAAGATCAGTTGTTCAGTTTGGTGATGAATCATACCAAGACTTTACTGAAATAGATGCTAAAACATTTTATAATAGACTAGAAACAGATAAAGAATCATTTCCTAAAACAGCTTATATTTCATATGGTAAGATGATTGAAATATTTGAAAAATTAGAGAAAAATGGATATACAGATGCTTTTATTGTTACAATATCAACAGGACTTTCAGGACTAAATGCTGCTTTAAAAAAGGCAAGCGAAGAAGTGAAACTTAATGTAACAGTTTTTGATTCAAAAACAGTTGCTTATGCACAAGCCTATATGACCTTAAAAGCTTATGAAATGTTTAAAAATAATGAATCACTTGAAAATGTAATTAAAGAACTAGAATATATAAGAGATAATAATCAAGTGTTTTTTGCAGTTGACACTTTATTGTATTTAGTTAAAAATGGTAGATTAAGTAAAACATCAGGAACCTTAGGAACCTTACTTAAGATAAAACCGATTTTACAAATTACAAAAGATGGAAAAGTAGAATCATTAGAAAAAATTAGAACATTCCATAAAGCATTAGACCGAGTGATTGAACTTTACTTTGAAAAAACTGAAGGCAAAGATGTTATCACACATATTTCTCATGGTCATAACGATCCTGCAGTTGAGTATACTATTAAAAAAATTAAAGAAAAATACCCAAATAGAGAAATATTTACCTCTTATTTAACTCCTGTAGTTGGAGCACATACTGGACCAAAAGCAGTTGGTTTAGGATATATTATTAAAAAATAATAAAAATGTTTGTATTTTTTATAAATATATGATAGGATTATAACAAACATGAAAGAAGAAGGTTACTAAACATGTTAAATTTACAATTTTCTTATTACTTTTATTACTTCAAAAAATAAGGCATGCTAAGCATTCCTTTTTGAGCTATAGATAATAAGGAATGGTAACCAATAAGATAAAAAACACACTTATCCCTGGACTATTCCAGGGATTTTTTGTTTTATAACAAGGAGAAAAACAATGATTGTACAAATGAGCAGAGAAACAACCCCAGAACAAGTAAATAAGGTCAAACAGTTTATTGAAAATAAAGGGCTAGAAGTAAAAGATGTAAGTAGTAAAGATATTTTTGTATTTGGAATTATAGGTGATACAAAAACTATCAGTGCAGATTCATTAAAAGCTTTTGATGGTGTTTTAGAAGTAACTAAGATTTCTACACCTTATAAAAAGGCAAGCAGAAACTTTAAAAAAGAAAACACGATTATTACACTTAAAAATGGTCTTAAAATAGGTGATGGTAATTTTGTTACTATGGCCGGACCTTGTTCAGTTGAGTCAGAAGAACAATTAAGAATTATTGCTACTGAAGTTAAAAAAAGTGGCACACGTATTTTACGTGGTGGTGTATTTAAACCTAGAACTTCACCATATGCTTTCCAAGGATTAGGAATTGAAGGATTAAAACTTATGAGAAAAGTAGCTGATGAGCTAGGTATGGCAATTGTTACAGAACTTATGAGTAAAGAATACCTAGATGATTTTGTTAAATACACAGATATCATACAAATTGGTGCTAGAAATATGCAAAATTTTGATCTTTTAAAAGCAGTTGGTAAAACAAAAACGCCTATTCTTCTAAAAAGAGGCGCTTCCGCAACCATAGAAGAATGGTTAATGAGTGCTGAATATATTATGGCAGGTGGTAATGACAATGTGATTATGTGTGAAAGAGGTATTAGAACTTTTGAAAAATACACGAGAAATACATTAGATATTAGTTCAGTTTTAGCGATTAAAGAACTTTCACACTTACCTGTCATAGTAGACCCATCACATGCTGCTGGAAAATGGAGTTTAATAGAAGATTTAACTTTGGCAAGTCTTGCAGTTGGATCTGATGGAATGATTGTTGAAGTACATCATAAACCAGAAGAAGCTTTAAGTGATGGAGCACAATCACTAAAACCAGAAAAATATGAACATATGATGAGAAAACTTGAAGTATTGGGTACTGCTTTAGAAAAAAAGGTTTTATAAAATGAAAGTTTTTATTATAGGCTTAGGTTTAATGGGAGCTTCCTATGCTAAAGGTCTTTCTAAAAAAATGACTGTTTTTGGTTATGATAGTAATAAAGAAGTTACTGACATGGCTATGAAAGATGGAATCATTAAAAGTAATAATCTAGAACTAATAAAAGAGTGTGATTTAGTTATTTTAGCTTTATATCCTAAAGATAACATAGAATTTATCATAGAGTATAAACACTTACTTAATCACCAAATTATTACTGATCTAAGTGGTACCAAAGAATGGATGATAAGAAGACTTGAAGAAGAATTGCCAAGTACTGTTTCCTATATTTCTCATCATCCTATGGCAGGTAAAGAAAAATCTGGTTACACATATAGCGATGAAAAGATATTTAATCAGGCTAATTTCTTAATCATCCCTACTAAACTGACAAAAGATAACGATATAACAATCATAAAAAAACTAGCAGATACTTTAAACTTCGGAAGAATCACACTAATGACTGCTAAAGAACATGATGAGTTAATTGCCTTTACGAGTCAACTAACACATATTTTAGCAGTAAGTCTTGTCAATAGTGATACCCATAAACATACAAAAGATGCCACTGGAGACTCATATAGAGATTTAACTAGAATTGCTAAAATAAATGAAGTTATGTGGACAGAACTATTTTTAGAAAATAAAGAAAAGCTCATTACTGAGATGGACAAACTAATTGATGAACTACAAGTCATGAAACAATTAGTTGCTGAAAATAAAAAAGAAGCCTTAATTAATAAATTAAAAGCTTCTAGAGAAAAGAGGGAAACTTTTGATAACAATTAGTTTACCAACATATGATATTGAAATAGAACAAGGACTTTTAAATCAGTTGAATGAAAAAATAAAAACTATTTATAAGTATAATAAACTTTTTATTATTACAGATGAAACTGTGCATGAGTTATACCAAGAAAAAGTCAATCAGATATTAAAAGAATTTGAAGTTTATTGGATAAAAATTAAACCAGGAGAAAAGTCTAAATCCATTTTAGTGTATGAAGAAACAATTAATCACCTGATTGATTTAGGAATTAAAAGAAACCATCTTATTATCGCTTTAGGAGGAGGAGTTGTCGGTGACCTAGCAGGATTTATTGCCTCTAGTATATACAGAGGATTGCCTTATATCCAAGTACCAACAACTTTATTAGCACAAGTAGATAGTAGTGTTGGAGGAAAAACAGGGATTGATACTTCTAGAGGTAAAAATTTAATTGGTGCTTTTTATAACCCTAAATATGTTTTAATAGACCCTAATGTTTTAGAAACTTTAGAACCACTAGAATACGCTAATGGTATCGCAGAAATGATCAAATGTGGTCTTATTGGGAATAAAGAACTATATCTGCACTTAAAAAATAAAAAACCAATTACCAAAAAAGAAATTGCACAAGCAATAAATGTGAAAGTAAATGTAGTTAAAATAGATCCTTTTGATCAAAAAGAAAGAATGTATTTGAATTTTGGGCATACTTTTGGGCATGCTATAGAAAAAAGACATCACTATGAAAAATATAAGCACGGACAAGCAATTAGTTATGGTATGTTAATAGCATTAGAATTAGGAATACAGTTAGGCATTACACCAAACTATTTATATGATGAAGTTAAAGAAATGTTTCTTTACTATAAATTAATCAATGAACCTTTATTAGATAAAAAAGACTATCTAGATTTAATTGCCTTAGATAAGAAAAATATTGCAGATAAACTGCACTTTATCTTCATAGAAGACATAGAAAAACCTATTATAAAGCCAGTTAGGAGTACTGACATATGATTATTAAACCGAGTCCCTTAAGTGGAACAATAAAAATTGTATCTTCTAAATCCCTTTCACATAGATATATCATTGCAGCTGGATTATCAGAAGGTATGAGTAAAATAGAAAACGTCTTAGACTCTGATGACTTGACTGCTACTAAAAAGGCACTTGAAGCCTTAGGTGTTACTTTTTCTAATGATTTAGTTAGAGGAACATTTCCTAAACTTATGAATTCGACTATTGATGCATATGAGTCAGGCTCAACCATTAGATTTATGATTCCTATTGCGATGTTACAAGAAAAAGAAGTAACATTTATAGGACGGGCTAAACTACCAGAAAGACCACTAGACGTATTTGAAAAAATGTTTATTCCTAAAAATTATACTTTTAAAAAGCTAGAAACTAAGAACTTACCCCTATTGGTTAAAGGTCCGCTTAACCCAGGTGCTTATAGAATGCCTGGTAATGTAAGTAGCCAATTTTTAACAGGCCTACTATATGTATTACCTCTACTTCATGGTGAATCAGTGATTGAATTAACAACTGACTTAGAGTCAAGAGGTTATGTAGATTTAACTTTAAAAGTTTTAAAAGAATTTGGAATAAAAATAGAAGAAGTCAAAAATAAATATATTATTCCAGGCAATCAAAAATATCAAGCTCATGATGCATATGTTGAAGGTGATTTTTCACAAGCAGCCTTTTTCTTAGTGGCTGGAACTATTGAAAATGAAATTAGATTACAAGGTCTTAATAAAGATAGTTTACAAGGCGATAAAGAAATTATTTCAATTATTCAAAAAATGGGTGGAAAGATTACTTTTGAAAAAAATGATATCATTGTTCAAAAAGCACAAACTCATGGTATGACTATAGATTTAAGCCAAATACCTGATCTAGGACCTATTTTGTTTGTCTTAGCTGCTTTATCAGAAGGAACAACTCATTTTATTAATTGTCAAAGATTAAAAATAAAAGAATCAGATAGACTAACTGCTATGTATAATGAACTAAAAAAACTAGGAGCAGATCTTACTTTAGAAGAAAATGGGCTTATTGTTAATGGTGTAAAAGAATTTAAAGGAAATGTTACATTAGAAACTTATGGAGATCATAGGATTGCTATGGCTCTTGCGATTGCAAGTATTAGAGCAAATGCTCCAATTACATTATTAAATCCTGAAGTAGTCAATAAATCATATCCAACCTTTTTTGAAGAGTTTGAAAAACTGGGTGGAGATATAAAAATATAATTAAAAGGCAGTTTTGCCTTTTTGTTTTTGTATAAGCATTTATAGTGGTCCTAATTTTAAAATAAGCGGGGGATTTAATTGACAAGTAGTATGCCATACAGTATAATAAGTAATATGTAAATACGATTTTTAAAATAGGATGTGGATGCAAATGGAACTACAAGAAAATGAGATAATTAATTCTACTAACAGTATGTTTTATAATGAATCAATTAAAGTTGATAGAAGAAAAATAGCGGTTATAGTTCTATTAAGCGTAATTATAATGCTTTTTGCACTTAGATTTTTTAGGACAGAATCATTTGGAAAAATTGATATAAACCAAACGTTGATTGAGACAAAAAGAAAACCAAGTGCTGGGAGTCCTAATAATTATACTCCATGGGATAATGTAAAAATAGCAGCAGGTGTATTGGCAGATGCAACCTATTTTGAAGCAAAAACAACTGGAACTGTTAAAGCGATGGGGACAACTCAAACGCTGACATCTACAAGGGTAAAGTTTAATAATTCCTTATATACAAATTCTGTATCAGTTGGATCTTCTGACAGTATTATATCAGTGAAAACTGCTCAAGAAAGATATATACAAAACTTAAAGACTCCATCTATTTATATGTCAATTGGAAAAATAAGTAGCGAGAATAACGAAGTTTCTTGGGGCGATATAAATAATATTGAAACAACTAAATATTTTAATGATTATGGCTTATTGCCTGTGGGATTATCTAAATATAAAATGAATTCAAAAAATACTAAAGTAACAAAATTAAAATCAGATAGTAATTCATATACATATAAAGTTGTTCTTGATCCTAAAACATCAGTTGATAGCTATGCTAGAGAAGTAGCCTCAACAGCGGGGGCAAAAACTATTCCTAAATTTGAATCAATTGAATTAAGAATAACAATAGACTCAAATTGGAATCCGCTAAAAGTTGAAGTAGATGAAACATATGAAATTTTAATGTATGGAATACCCGCAAGAGTAAAAGGCAAAATGGTAGAAGTTATTGAGAATATAAACAAGAAAAACGAACCAAATAAAAATGCACAAAGATATATAGATTTTATAGAAAAGAACAAAAAAGACAAATAAATACGGCTATTGTCAAATACAATTACTAAAAAAAGTTGACATAGTGTATAGTATACAGTATAATTATTTTTAGATTAAGTCTGTTTCAAACAGACAAGAAGGGAATTTATATGAAAAAATTTTTTAGTACAGTACTTTTATTGTTATTTTCAGTTTTATTAGTTGCATGTAACGATAAAAAAGAGGAAGAAGAAGTTGTGGTGCCAGAACCAGCAGAAGTAAGTTATAAATATATTTCTAATGCTGATTACACAACAATATTTGGGGAAACAACTAAAGTAAATTTTGATTTAGCTATACCAAAGGTTGCTACACCAGTTCAAAATGGAATGGGAATGATTATTCCAAACTTGAAATTATCAGTTGAAGCAACATACAATATGGCTACTTATGAAAGTGCAGAATTACATGCAAGAATAAACATATCTAGTGATATCATGAATATGGTATTTGCTGGTAATGAGTCTTCGTTCGGATTTAAACTTATTGGGGGCATTGATATCTATATTAAAGATTCAAAATCATATGTAAATACACATGTTGGACTTGGTAGCGAAGGTTCAACAGAGCCTGATATGCAATTAAGTTCATTAATGATGTTTGCAGGGGGATTTATACCACCTGAAGCTAAACCATTAGTCGATGTAATTATGACTGGTTTAAATAATAGTAAAGAGTATGCTCAAATTGATTTTAGTAAAGATACATTTAAAGCAATTAAAACATTAGCTCCTATGGGAATCACATTTGCTACTCAAAATTTATTAAAACAAGAAGCAATTAAAGATTCAAACTTCAATATTAAATTAGAAAATGATTTAATGGAAATTAGCAAATCTGCACCTGTATTTAATACAGAATTTTTAAAGAACCTAGGGTTTATTCCTGAATCAATCATAAACTTAATTTCATCTGTTCAAGATATAAATATTAAACTTGATAACAAAGACGAAACATTTAATAGTCTTGAATTAGTATCAAATGTTAAAATTGAAGCATTAGCAAACGAAGTAGCTAATCTTTCATTAAAAATTAAAACAAATGTACAAATGCCAAGTACTCCTACAGATTTAGATACTTACGATAAAGTATATACTCTAAATAGTATGAATGCAGTTTATAAAGTAATTGCAATATCTACTAATAAAGTACTGCCAAGTATTAATGTTAATATTGATGGAAAAGAAGTAGAAGGAACTGAATATACACATTACATAGAATCAGGTGAACCAAAAGTTGTAGTTTCTGGAAAAGATGCCGCATCTGGTACTGATCTTGTTGGTAGTTTAGATTCTGGTACAGTTGATTGGAATACTGCAGGCGTATATGATGTTGTTTATTCAGTTAAAGATTTAGCAGGAAATACTCAAATTAAACGAGTTAAAATAACTGTCGCAGTTGATGATGTAGAACCTAGTATTTCAGTTTTCTATGTTGATAGAAAAAATGAAAAAGAGTATGATCAACGCACTGCGGAAACTAGAGATTATATAATTGATAAAAATACAGTTTTTGAAATAAAACTTAAAATAGAAGATAATGCAGATAAAAATCCAACTATTGAGTCAAACATTATATTTACACCAGAAAAAATTAATGGTGTAGAACAAGAATCACAAACACTTGAATATGTAATATTTAATGGTAAAACAGCACTTGGAACATATAAATTTAGTGTAAAAGCAACCGATCAAAATGGAAATGTTGCTGAAAGAGAATACACTATAATAGTTAAGGATGAAGCACCTAAAATTACACAGATACTAGTAGATGAGGTAAAACTCTCAGAAGATAAAACTACTAAAAAATACAAATATGAACATAAACTAAATGATACAAAACCAACAATTACTATTGAAGCAACTGACAATATATCAGAAGTAGGGGATTTAGTAATAACTCAAGACGGTAGTAAAGTTGAATGGGATAAAGTTGGAACATACGAGTACAAGATAACGGTAGCAGATGAAAAAGGGTATACATTGGAAAAGATATTAGAAATTACAGTAGTAGAATAATAAACTATTCATAAAACATAAAACCACAGCGTGCTGTGGATTTTGTGTTTTATAAGAAACGATGTATAATGATTGATACATATAGATAAGTTTATTTAAGAAGGTAGGGTGGAAAATGGAAGACATTATAAGTAATTTAATCATTGAACTTAGAAAAGGAACCCAAGTTCTTATTGTTTTAAGTCAATTAAGCAAAAAACAATATGCATATTCTCTTTTACAAGAATTAGAAGAACAAAGCATAAAAATAGAACCAAGTACATTATATCCACTACTGAGAAGATTAGAAAAACAAGGACTACTTGAAAGTAATTGGGATAAGACAGAAGCTAGACCAAGAAAATATTATGAACTATCAAAACTTGGCTATAAAATATATGATAAATTAGTTGATGAATGGGATAAGATAACTAATGAGATCAATATAGCTTTAAAAAGAGAGGTACATCATGGAAAAAATAATTGATGATTATATTTATGCAGTCGTTAAAAATTTACCTAAAGATATGAGATTAGACATAGAAGAAGAACTATACGTTACGATAGAAGATATGCTATTAGGAGACTATAGCGAAGCAAATATTGAAAAAACTCTTTTAGAATTAGGTAGACCAGATGTTTTAGCATTAGAATATAAAGAAAAACCTGACTATTTAATATCACCCCTTTATTACAATGAATATTTATTATACTTAAAGTTTTCAATGATCGTTGCTGGAGTTTTTTCTGCAGCTTTAGCTTGTTTACTCTATTTACTCAATGTATCTAATGAAGTCATTTATTTAAAGATACTTAAAACAATAGGTATTAGTTTTGGTTCCATAATTTTAGGCTTTATAATCGCATTTACGTTAGTTACCTTAGCTTTTGCTATTACAGATAAAGTGGATAAAAAAAATAAGAACAGATGGAAAATTAAAGATTTACCGCAAAGACCTTCATCTGAAAAAATGCTTATCTCACGTAAGAAAAGTTTATGGCATATAGGCTTTACAATGATTATTGGTATTATTGGTGTAACACTAGTTTTATTCTATACAGATAAAATAGGATATGCTGTAACAGAAGGAACTACACAAGTTATCTATCCTGTTATAAATAGATCGATTGCTTTGATTTATATACCAGTATTTTTTGTAAGTCTAGCCTTGAATATAACATTGACATATTTTGAAATTAAAGATGGCGTTTTAAGTATTAAAATCGCAATCCTTGATACAGTTTACAAGATGTTTGCTACTGTAGCACTTTTGGCATTTATCTTACAACCACAAATTATCAACCCAGAATTTATTAAACAATTTGCACTACATTCTGATACAACAATTAATTCAGTAGAATTGGCTATCAGAATCACTTTAATTACATTCTCTGTTATTATTGCAATCCTTGTATCATTATCAGTCGCTTTTAAATGGTATAAAGTAGCTAAATATAAATAATTAAAGGGACTGTAAAGAAATGAAGTAATTCACTACTTCAAGAACTTAACAGTTCTTTTTTTCTTATATCTACCGTGAACTATGTGGATAAAATCAAAAAACATCTACTTTTAGGCGTCAAAAAAGAAGATTCTATTAAAATCTTAAGTTTATTGTAGATATCTATTCTGTTATTCTATACTTTTTATTATGATATTTTCTCAAATTATACCCAATCGCTGTTAAATAAAACTCCATTTTAACATTATGAGTTAATCTTCGTCTAAATCTTCTTACTTTAAATGCTTCTTTAATCACTCCAAAGGCACCCTCAACTTGAATTGACCTTTGAACTCTTAATTCAATTCCTAATGGTGATGTAAGATTTTTAATAACCTCTTTTTGGTATGTAAGATTTTCATCATTAATCTCTTTACGCTTACCATTTGGTAATTCATATACATCATTACCTCGATTATTTCTATACAGATACTTTAAAGTATCTCCATTAGGTGTTAAATAATCATTACCTGATTTAGTAAGGTTAAATGGAAAATATGGATCTTTCATTCTTTTTTTGTCATGCGTATCTTTAGCATACATTGCATATTTTTGATAAAGCTCCATATCGTTTAGTTTTAAATAACGATAATTCGTTAATCCACCATATCCAGCATCCGCTACTGGATATTTTGGATAGAAGTCATAACTTTTCTTAAATCCTTCTAAAAAAGGAATCAAAGTTTTATAATCACTACGTTCTTTATAGATATCTAGATGTAGGATATATTCATTTGATACACCAATTTGTATATTATACCCTGGTTTTAATTGACTATTACGCATATGATCTTCTTTCATATGCATAAAAGTCGCGTCTATATCTGTTTTAGCATATGAGTTTCTATCATTACCCATAATCTTTAAATGTCTTTCATACTCTACAAGTTTAGCTAAATATTCTAAGATATGTTCATAATCTCTTTGTAAAGTAGTTTTTCTTTGACCTTTACCATATTTAAACTCTATTAATTCCCTATCTATCTCATTAAGTAGAAAGTCTTTGATGCTATTTAAATTATCAGTGTTATATGTTTCATGTATTGGAAAGAAGATATCTGAGTCTTCATATCTTTTATTTAAGGATTCTATCTGTTTGGTTATTTTTTTATATAACTTATCTCTAAACTTTTCAATAGAACCACGCCATGTAAAACTATATTTATTAGCCACCGATTCTATTTTAGTACCATCTATATATAATTTATCTGTATCAATAGATTCTTTTTTTATTAAGTACTTACTTAGTTCATAAAAGATTTCATCTATTCCTTTAACTAAGTATTTATCCATAAAGGTTTTTATTGTTTGATGACTTGGCATTAATTCATCTGTAAGCCACATGATTCTAATATCATTTTTAGCAGCTTTTGCCATATCTCTTAAAGATTGAATCTTTTCCATTTGACAAAACATGATCAGTTTTAACATTTGAACCGGATTATAACCCATACGACCTCTTGGATCTTTTGAGCTATTTAAGTATTTTTTTATCTCCAATTTTCTAAATACTTCATCAAATGTACGAACTTCACTATCAAAAGGAATTTTTATGTCTAATTGTAGTGGTAATTTTAACTGTTTTGGGTTAAAATTATGTTGTATATTTTGTTGTGTTTGCATACTATAATTATACCAAAAAACCGCCCTAGGATTCTAGAGCGGCTTTTTTGTTTTATAGACTGTTACTTTTATTTCGTTACAGTCCCTTATTATTAGTTAATGGGACATAAAAGCGTTATTTATGGTAGAATATATATAACGAGGTGACAAGATGAAAACAATTGAAGAACTACGTTTAGAAATAGATAAGATTGATCAAGAAATGAAAGAACTTTTTATTAAAAGAATGGAAGTTTCTAAAGAAGTGGGTATCTATAAAAAAGAAAATAATCTTCCTATATTAGACCAAAAAAGAGAAGATCAATTAATAGAAAAAAAGAAACTTAATTTTAATAACGAAGAATTATGGAGTTATTACGAAAAGTTTATTAAATATATAATGGAATTATCAAAGGAGATTCAAAAATGAAAAAATTTGCATTAGTAGGTAGACACCTATCACACAGTTATTCACCACAAATCCATAAAACAATTGGTGAAATTTATAACTTGGATTTAGATTATGGATTAATTGACATAGAAAAAGATCAATTAAAAGAAGTGATTGAAAAATTAAAAACGGGAGAATATCATGGCTATAACATCACTATGCCATATAAAATGGAAGTGATGCAATACTTAGATGTTATTTCAGATAATGCTAAGAGAATAGGCTCTATTAATACTGTTTATTATAAAGATGGTTTATTACATGGAGATAATACAGATTATTACGGATTTAAAACAATGGTTGAATCATCTAAAGAAGCAATCGAAAATAAAAATGTATATATTTTAGGTTCAGGTGGCGCAGCTAAATCAGCTTATGTAGCATTACTTGATTTAAAGGCAAATGTTACAGTTGTGAAATTAAAAAATGAAGTAGTAGATCCAATGTTTAAACAAGTTATTACATACGAAGAATTAAATAAAGACTTAGTCGATATCTATGTAAACACAACACCAGTTGGAATGTATCCAGATTTAACACATTCAGTATTAGATCAAAGTCTAGTATCAGGTAAAATAGTTTATGATGTAATCTATAATCCTGAAGTAACCCAAATTATGTCTTATGCTAAAAGAGCTTACGGCGGGACACTAATGTTATTTGTACAAGCATTTTATAGCGAACAATCATATTGGCAAAATAAAAACATTGTATTTAAAGAAGAATACTTAGAAAAGTTGAAGGCTTCAATTAATGAATAGTTTTGGTAATTTATTTAAAATTACTCTTTATGGTGAATCTCATCAAGATGCTATTGGCATAGTGATTGATGGATTACCTTCAGGGATAAAAGTGAACTATGATTTAGTTTATGAAGACTTAGAAAAAAGAAAACCAAAAGCTATAGGAACAACCCCACGTAAAGAAAAAGATGAAGTTATTTTTACCTCAGGTATTTTTAATGATTACACAACAGGATCACCTGTTCATGCAATGATTAAAAATGAAAACACTAAATCAGGAGATTATACTCATTTAGTGAAACAACCAAGACCCGGTCATGCTGATTATGTTGCTAGCATAAAGTATAAAGGATTCCAAGATTATAGAGGTGGCGGAAGATTTTCAGGTAGATTAACTGCCCCCATAGTGGTTGCTGGTAGTTTTGCTAAAATGGTTACACCTTTTCACTACAGCCATGAACTCATTCAAATAGGCTCTTTAAAAGATATGACTAAAATAGATGAATACTTACTAGAAATAGCTAAAAATAAAGATTCTGTTGGTGGTATTATTGAAGTTAGAGTTAAAGGACTACCAATTGGAATTGGAGAACCTATGTTTTCAAAAGTAGAAAGTGAAATAGGTAAAATGCTATTTTCTATACCAGCAGTAAAAGGTGTTTCTTTTGGAACAGGCTTTGAAGGTGTTGAAATGTTAGGTAGTGAGTTTAATGACGTTATCTTAGATGAAACTGGAAAAACTAAAACAAATCATAGTGGTGGTATTAGTGGTGGTATTACAAATGGAAATGATTTAGTAATAAAAGTTTTTGTTAAGCCGACATCAAGTATTCAAAAAACACAAAATAGTTTTAATACAGAAGAAAAAGCAACTACAGAATTTACAGTAGGTGGTAGACATGATATCGCAATTGTAAGAAGAGTTGGAATTGTATTAGAAAATGCAGTAGCAATCTGCCTTGCAGATTTATACTTAATCCATAAGGCATACTTATAGACAGGAAGAAAATGGAAAAGAAAAATTTTTTTGGATGGATAGCTAAAATAATACTGATATATATAATGATCATATTATTTTTAACAATTACCCTTAATTTGTTAGAAGTTATCAATAATGGGCTTCAAAATAATGGTTTAAAAGAAGTAATAGTCAAAGCAAATGAAGTTAACTGGTATTTAACTCACCCCAATAGATACTTAATAACATTAAGTGATAAGGTTGTAAATTTTAAAATAAATATCATTGATGAATTACTTTTACTCATTAATAACAAAATGAATATTAGTCAGCCTAATCTTTATCAAATACTATATTCATTTATACAATTAATTGTTTATTTAATATTATATATTTTAATTAATAAGAATCAAAAAGGTCATCTAATTATTACAACCATACTATATATATTACTATTGATGATATTCATTCAATTTAATATCATCTATGCATTTATATGTTTAGTTGCAGTTTCTAGAAAATTATTTAATTAGTTAGGAGAAAACTATGGACGAAAGTGGTATGACAATATTTTCTATTTTTGGTGTGGTGTTTTTAATTGTTTTAGTAATAACTTTGGTTTCTTTTATCAGTAGAAACAAGAAGAACAATACTCCAATAAAAAAAATACGTGTTGGAAACACCGTATATTATCTATATTCAATTATGCCAAGTTACGGACGTTATAACAATACAATCGTTTATCAATTAAAAGATAAAGAAGGCAATCTTAAAGGTAATTTTAATTCACTTTCAGATGTTTTATCTTTTCTAGGAATTGATGAGTTTCCAGACGAAAATGATATTTTTAACTAAAATAGAGGCTCTTATTTTATAAGAGCTTCTTTCTTTTTAATAATAGGTATTAAACCTTGTTTTAATATTAAAATAGTATATAATACTTTCTTGTAGGCAAAAATATGCAAGAGGTAAAATTATGTTAAAAAGTTTTAAACACACATTAAGAGCATCACATACTGGATATATCGTTCAATCAATTAATATTAACTTTATTCCCTTACTATTTATCTATTTTAATCAAACATATGATATTAGTTTAGAAAAGATTTCATATCTTATTTTAATTAATTTTCTAACACAACTAGCAACTGATTTAGTAGCTGCGTATGTTATAGATAAGGTTGGTTTTAGAAAACCAGTGATGGTTGCTAATTTCTTAGCAGCAACTGGTTTTATTTTATTAGCTATATTACCAGGTGTTATGGATCCATTTTTTGGTATGGCAGTAGCTGTCTTAATTTATGCTATTGGCGGTGGGTTATTAGAAGTTGTTTTAAGCCCAATTGTCGAGTCATGTGAAACTGAAAATAAAGATAAAGAAATGATTAAACTATATGCATTTTATAGTTTTGGACAAGTAGCAGTTGTCTTAATATCAACATTATTCTTTTTAATCTTTGGTATCAATAATTGGCAAATACTTGCCATATTATGGGCTTTAGTACCCATATTAAATGGAATATATTTCTACTTTGTCCCAATGAATAAGACAAATGAAGAAGAAGTGAAACAAGCCACTATGAAAGAACTCTTTAGTCAAAAACTATTTTGGATTTTTTTAATTATTATGTTTTTAACAGGTGCAGCAGAACAAGGCATGAGTCAATGGGCTTCTACTATTGCGGAAAAAGGATTGGGCATCTCTAAGACAATGAGCGATTTAGTTGGACCTATGTTTTATGCAGTTATGATGGGACTTACAAGAATTGTTTATATCTATTTTGGACATAAGTTCAAACTAAGTATTCTAATGGTTATAGGTGGCATTTTTAGCTTAGTAGCATTCCTTTTAATCGGACTAACAACGAATCCTATAGTAGGTATTATTGCTTGTGGATTATGCGGAATTGGTATGGGAACACTATGGCCAGGGGCAATTAGAAGATCATCTGACTTAATTAAAAATGGTGGTGGAAGAATGTTTGCTTTCCTAGCTTTCTTAGGTGATATTGGATGTTCTGTGGGACCTGCTTTAATTGGTTTGATTGCGGCTAAAAGTGGTATAAAAACAGGCATGCTAATAGGAAGTGTTTTTCCAGGTATATTAGTAGTATTCTTATTGTTAAGTATTAGAAGAAGATATGATAATAAAGTTGAATCAGTATAAAAAAAGTTTCTAGCATTTTATTGCTAGAGACTTTTTTATTTATTCATCTTGCCTGTTTCTACTGTGTAGTAGGCATAATTAATAGTTCTAGTAGTACTACCAATTTCCTTCCATGTATAATCATATGAAACAGTGAAGTAATAACGTGGATTAGTTGAATTGCTATTGTATAAATAAGCATATAAATTAGTTATATTTTCTGAGAAGGTTAAAGATCTTGAATTACTTGCATATTGGTAGAACCCTCTTTTATAGGTTGTTTGACTATTACTTGGTAATTGATAAAAACGATTAGGATAGGTAGAAGCATTTGGCAAGTTTGATTTACTTGTTGTTGTATAACCATCTGGATTATAAGTATTACTTACAGCATCTACCCAGACATAAGACCCATTCATATAAACAGAGCGATATCCTTTATAATAACTATTAGTTTCTGAAATAAAGAAATAAGAATTATTAGCATAATTAGTATTGCTAGAATAGATGGAATTTAATAGTGATTCATAATTAGTAAAATAATTTGAGACATTCACTTTATTTTCATAAGATACATTTGCAACACCTAGATAATGATTTTGATAGACTTTAACTAAGTTTTTAGACTCATCAAGTTCAATTTTAGTAATATTTGATAATGATCGGTTAGGACTAGGTGAATAATTTTCTTCATTAGAAGCAATTTTAATATTTTTACCACTATAATTTTCAGTAGCATTTTTATGTTCTAAAGCTTTATCAGAGCTATATGTAACAGTTTCTATTTCGTTTCCTGAATAATTATAGAAAGTATATTTTATAGCATCATGTCCAGATAAATCAACTTCTTTTAAATCACCTTTTGATGAACCTTGACATCCAACAAGAATAACTCCTAAAATACATGATAAAAACAAAAACATTATTTTCTTTTTCATTTGATTTCCCCCTAAATGGATTTTGTATACTTTCATTATAAGTTAAATTAAGAATAATACAAGGGAAAGTATAAAAAAAGACAAAGTTAATTGTCTTTTTTTCTAATAATGTTTAATATATTTTTTGCATTATCTAATGAAAAATCCTTGCTTATTTTTAACTCTTTGATGAGTTCAGGTAATTCAGTAGAAGTAGCATCTGTTTGGATGGCAATACTTCTAGCATGAAGACTCATATGTCCTTTTTGAATCCCATCTGTTGTTAGAGCGTAAATAGCAGCAAAGTTTTGAGCCAAACCAACAGAAGCAATAATCATCATAAGTTCTTCAGAAGTTTTATAATTAAGAATCTTTTTAGATAAAGCAGCTAGTGGATAGACATTAATCGCACCACCAACTGTTCCTATTGGCATAGGAATTCTAATAGAACCTACAATAAAACCATTTGCATTAACAGACCATTTAGTAAGTGATTGGTAACTACCATTTGAAGCTGCATATGAATGAATAGCTGCGCTGATTGCTCTTGTATCATTTCCAGTCGAAAGAACGACAGCATCTATTCCATTTAAAACACCTTTATTATGAGTAGCGGCACGGTAGATATCTAAATGAGCAATTCTACTAGCATCAGTCAATTTCATTCCGATTTCTTCTGGAAACTTTAAAGTTTTAGGATTTATCTCACAATATGATTCTACTAAGCATTCCGTAGAATGATTAGATAAAATACTCATTAAAATTTTTTCTTTTGTAATTGTTTCAAGATAACTAGATAGGGCTTCTAAAATAGTATTAATAGTATTAGCACCCATAGCATCTTTGGTATTAACAATGACATATAAAATAACAAAATCTTCTATTTGTTTAGTATGAAGAGAAACTAAACCTCCACCAATTTCTTTTATTTTAGGATGAGCTTTTTGAGCCACCTTGAATAAAGTATTTTCAACGGATTTAATTAGTGACATTAATTGTTTTGCGTTTTTTACTTGATGAAAAATGATTTCACCAGTCATTAGTCTACTAATAACAAAAGAATTAAAACCGCCATTTTCTTTAATAATTTTGGCAGCTTTTGAGGCAGCAGCCACAACAGAAGCTTCCTCAGTTACCATTGGAATGACATATTCTTTTCCGTTAATTAAAAAATTTGGAGCAAGTCCCATAGGAATCTCAAAATTAGTTAAATAGTTTTCAATCATATGACTAGCGGTATGTTCATTTAATGAAACATCTAAAGAGGTATCATATAGATTGAGACTTTTTAAAATATCGATACGTTCTTCTTTAGTTTTAAAATAAAATTTATCAAAATTATTTTTCATTTACATTACCTTCAATTAATAAACTCATACCAATACCTCCACCTACACATAATGAAGCAAGACCAAGTTTTTTATTTTGTCTATTCAGTTCGTGGATTAAACTAACAACAATTCTAGAACCAGAAGAACCTAGTGGATGACCTAATGCAATCGCTCCACCATTCACATTAAGTTTTTCTAACGGAATAGGAAGTTTACTTAAAACGGATAATACTTGCCCAGCAAATGATTCATTGATTTCAAATAAATCAATTTGATCTAAAGTAAGCTTTTCTTTATTTAAAATATTGTTAATTGAATAAATAGGAGCAAGACCCATTCTTTCAGGTTCAATACCAACTTCAGTAAAACTTTTTATAGTCGCAAGAATAGGAATGTTTCTTTTTAAAGCTTCTTTTTTCTCCATTAAAATCAGGCAAGAAGCCCCATCATTAATAGAAGAAGCATTACCTGCAGTAATTGTCCCATGTTCATCAAAAATAGTTTTTAAATGACTTAAGGCATCTATATTTGTATCAGGTCTAATAGGCTCATCTTTTGTATGTAGTAAATCTTTAACTTTTATAGGTGTTATTTCTTTTTCAAAGTAATGATTAACAGTTGCAAAATGAGCCCTTTTTTGGCTATCTAGTGCAAATAAGTCTTGTTTTTCTCTAGAAATATTAAATTCTTTAATAAGTGATTCTACTGTATCACCCATCACCATATTACTAAAGGCATCTGTAAGACCATCTTTATAAATAGAATCATTTGAGTGGCTAGTAAATCTATCATTTAAAATAGGAGATAAAGTCATATTTTCAAATCCACCAACAGCAACTATTTTTGCTTCACCCAAAAGAATTTGTTGCATCCCCAAGTGAATAGATTTTAGCCCTGAACCACAAACTTCATTTACTGTAAAGGCAGGTACACTAAAAGGAATCCCTGCATAAATAGCAACTTGTCTTGTAGGATTTTGGCCTAATCCAGCTTGTAAAACATTTCCCATAATAACATATTCAACATCATTAGGATTTAAACTAATGGCATCAAGAGCATCTTTTAATACAGCAGTGCCTAACTTAACTGCAGATAAATCTTTATAAATTCCTTTGAATTTACCTGTAGCGCTACGTTTAGCACTTACAACAACAATTTCATTTTTCAAATTAACAGCTCCCTTAAACAAAAATATTATAACTTTTAGTTAGATATATAGCAAGTCCATGCCACATTTAATTTAGAAGACTTCCTCTTTTAAAACATCTTTTTTTAGTGCAATGAAAATAGAAGAAATAATAGAGGCAACAAAACCAGCAGCAAACCCATTATTATAAAGATCAAATCCGCCTTGGAAATCTAGGGCAAGCGGTGTGATCATTAAATGGAAGAATCCCGCTAATAATCCTGCAAAAATACCAAATTTACCAGTAATAGGTGCGAGCCCTGTGACAAAGAATAGGGCAATAATTGTGCCATCAGTTACTTCAACGGGTGTTAAATACATAGAAATCAGCCCACCAATAATTACAGGTAAGGTATTGAGTGGATGTTTTCCGAAACAACTAAATCCTATAATTGTTAAAATGGCCCCGAAGGATGGTCCGCTTAATCTAAAATAAAAGTGGTCAGGTGTAAAATACTGAAGTCCTAAACAAAGTAATAAAGAAATGAGTCCCATAATACCCATATTAAATAAACCAGCAGGCGTAGATGAGATCTTAAAAAAATCAGATTGTAGTCTACCACTGGATTTGATGATTTTCTTATAGTCAGAAAATAGATTCGGTTTAAGGATAAGAGCCAAAATAATTAAAAATAAACTAAGAATCAAAATAGTGAATAAAAGAAAATAATGATAATCATAACTTATTTCATTATAAATTGTAATTGGAATATGAAATGATTTTAAAACTCCAGTAAGAACCATTGATAAAACACCCATTGAAAAGCCAGTTGCATAAAGTGAATAACCTTGATGAAATTTTAATGAGTGTTTATTAAAAATAGGTAAAATATAGCCGATTAAAATACCAATTAAAATGCCTAAAATAAGCCCAACTGCTAAATGAAAACCAGCCCCAAAACTAAAGAAACTTACAACAGGAGCAAGCCCTGAGGATAATAGTAAAACTAAAATATGATCTCTCATATCTAATCGGTGAATTTTAGTATATAAATAAACCCCTAAGTAAAGTGGAATAAAGTTAAAACTATTTTTACCAAAAAAAGAAAAGCCTACGATCGTAAACAAAGACATAATAACTGAACTACTAAATTTTTGTTTAAGCGCTTTGATAATAATAACGTTAACAATTAAGGTTATCAAAACGTTTAATAAAGTTGCTGGTAGACCTGCAATACTTAAATAATCAGTTAATAAAACACTAGGACTTTTTAAAATTAAAAAATAATTATGAAATAAATCCCCTATAGGCTCTAAGAGTAATATAACAATAAAAGAAACAATAAAACTAAAATAAATCGTAAGCCATAAAGTTTTTTTATTCAAACAAACACCAACTTTCCATATATGCATAAAATATTATAACATAATATGAAGTCCCTTAACCTAGAATAACGCTTATAAGAAATGATAAAATAACTAATTATATGATATAATTTGAGTACAATAACAAAAGGAGTCAAACATGAAAATAGGAATTGATAAGATAGCTTTTTATAGTCCAGGACTTTATATAAACTTAAGTGATTTAGCAATAGAAAGAAAAATTGATCCAGATAAATTCTTAATAGGAATCGGACAAATTCAAATGAGTGTTCCCTCTATGATGCAAGATACAATTACTATGGCTATTAATGCTTCTAATAAAATATTAACAAAAGAAGATAAAGAAAAAATAGACTTAGTTATTTTTGCTACTGAGTCATCTGTTGATCAGTCAAAATCAGGAGCAACTTTTATCCATAAATTATTAGAGCTTAATAATTATTCACGCTCCATTGAAATCAAACAAGCCTGTTATGGGGCAACTGCTGGTATTCAATTAGGCTATAGTCATATTCTTAATCAACCAGAATCTAAGGTTTTAGTGATCGCCTCAGATATTGCAAGATACGGACTTGATACAGCTGGAGAACCTACACAAGGGGCAGGATCGGTTGCTATTTTATTAACTAAAAATCCTAGTATCTTAGAAATTGAAAACAAATCAAGCTACTATACAGAAGACATTTTTGATTTTTACAGACCTAACTATTCGGATTTAGCAATTGTTGATGGTAAGTATTCAAATGATAAATATCAAGAATTTTTTAGTAAAACATATAATGCTTATATGGGAAAATATCAAATGAGTGTCAATGATTTTGATGCTTTTTGTTTTCATATTCCATATACAAAAATCGGATTAAAATCACTTAGAATGATTGCTGATGAAACTAAATCCCCTAACTTATTTGAAAACTACAAACTAGCCACTATTTATAATAAAAGAGTAGGAAATATATATACAGGATCATTATATTTAAGTCTTATCTCCTTATTAGAACAAGGCAATTTAAAAAAGAATGATAGAATTGGCTTATATAGTTACGGATCTGGGGCAGTAGGTGAATTTTTTAGTTTAAGGGTTGTTGATGGATATAAAAATTGCTTACAAAAAGCATCACATGAAAAAATGCTAGATAGCAGAATTCAATTGACAATTGATGAGTATGAAAATATCTTTAAAAATAACTATACAGAAACTTTAAAAAATAAAATAAAAAATGAAAATACAATTGTTTATTTTAATGGAGTGGTTGATCATAAAAGAATATATTTAAAAAAGTGATGGTAAAAATATGAAAGTTTCATTAGAAGAAATCAAAAATATAGGACCTAAAACTTTATATCAATTAAGACAAAATAATATTTGGTCAACCTATGACCTTATTTTAACGAGACCTAAAAGATATGAAAACTATATATTAAGTTCTATTGAGACAGTTTCTAATAATGAAGTGATCACCATATATGCTAATATCCACTCTGAAATCAAAAACTTTAAGAAAAATGTCTTAATGACAAATTTTAAGGTAAAAGTAGGAGAAAAGGTTATTGATGTGATTACATTTAATAAACCTTTTTTACAAAAAAATTTAAAGTTATCACAACTTGTATTAATCAAAGGAAAGTATGACTTATATAAAAATAAAATACTTGCAGAAAGTGTTTTAACAAAACTAGATACTCCACCATTAAAACCTATCTATAAAATAGGAGATATCAAAGATGCTAAAATTTATCAATTGATTAGTCAAATATTTAAAGAAAATAAAGTAGATATATTTGAAGTCTTACCCGAACCAATCCTTCAAAAATATCATTTTTATAGAAGAAGTGAAGCATACTATAAGCTTCATCAGCCACAAAATAAAGAAGAATTGAACCAAGCTATAAATCGATTAAAATACGAAGAAGCTTATTTACAACAAAAAAAGTTTAAACAAGAACAAAATGAATTGATAAAAAAAGTCCCTATTTCTTATAAACTTGATTTAGTAAAAGAATATATAAAAAAAATACCGTATGAACTAACTAAAGATCAAAAGGATGCTGTTAATGATATATTTAGAGATTTTAAAAGTGATATCAAGCACGAAAGGTTAATTCAAGGTGATGTTGGATCTGGTAAAACAGTTGTTGCATTTATCGCAGCATTAGGCGCTATAACTGCTCATAAACAAGTAGCATTAATGGCCCCAACTGAAATACTTGCCAAACAACACTATGATAATTTTTCTAAATTATATCCTGAAGTTAAGTCTTGTTTATTCACATCAAAAACTAAAAATAAACAAGAAATCTTAGAAAAAATCAATCACAATGAAACCAGTATGATCATAGGAACTCATGCTTTATCTAGTGAGTATGTGAATTACTATGATTTAGGATTAGTAATCATAGATGAGCAACATAAGTTTGGAGTTAAGACAAAAGAAGATTTAAAAGATAAAATTGCATCAGATGTTATCTATTTAACAGCAACCCCGATTCCAAGAACTCTACTACTTGCCTATTTTGGTGATTTAGAAGTATCTGTGATTAAGGAAAAACCGAGCAAAAGAAAAGATGTTCTAACAAGCATTATTGAATATGAGCAAATTAAAGAATTATTAAAAGAAAATCAAAATAAAAATGAACAATCATTTATCATAGTACCAGCAATCACTTCTGATAAAAAAGATTATAACATTGAAATGGTATCTGATGCACTAAAAGACTTTTCTCACCTATATATCTTACATGGGAAACAAAGTGCTTCTGAACAAGAACTCATGATGGAAAGTTTTAGCAAGAATAATAAAGGTATATTACTTGCAACACAAATGGTTGAAGTTGGTATAGATGTTAAAAATGCTACTAAAATATTCATTTTAGGTGCTAATTATTTTGGACTCAGTCAGCTACATCAATTACGAGGAAGAGTGGGAAGATCTGATAAGTTAAGCTATTGCTATTTAATAGCTAATGATGCTGATAATGAAAGATTAGAAGTATTAACTCATGAAAATGATGGATTTAAATTGAGTCAATTTGATCTTAAAACAAGAGGACCAGGAGAGTTTTTTGGAAAAATTCAAAGTGGTTATTTGAAATATCATTTTCTAAATTTAGAAACAGATTTAAACATTTTAATTCAAGCAAGAAAAGATGTAGAGAAATACATCTAAAAAGAGCATAAAAGTGCTATAATAAAGTAAAAGTGAAATGAGGTATTTATATGATTAGACTAGCCGTTGATGGTATGGGTGGAGACAACGCTCCTGAACAAATAGTAAAAGGAGTATTACTAGCCTTAGAAAAATTTGATAATTTAGAAATCCTTTTATATGGTGATGAAAAAAAGATGGCACCATTTTTACGCAATCACAATAGATTAAAAGTAATACATACAGATAAATATTTAGACATGGGAGAAAAAGACCCAGTTGGACAATTAAGAAAAAATAAAGATGCTTCAATGTTTTTAGCAATGAGAGCTGTAAAAGAAAAAGAAGCAGACGCAATTGTATCAGCAGGACCTACACAAGCCTTAGTTGTAGCATCACATATGATTATAAAAAGAATGCCACAAATGAGAAGAGTAGCAATCGCTCCAATTATTCCTTCAATAACTAATAAAAAAAGAATTTTATTAGATAGTGGAGCTAACGTTGATTTAAAACCAGAACACTTATTAGATTTTGCCGTTTATGCAAGTGTTGTGGCTAAAAGTTTATTACACATTGAAAACCCAAAAGTTGGTTTATTAAATATCGGAACTGAACCAGGAAAAGGTCGCGAGTTGGATGTACAAACTTTTGAATTACTTTCAAACACAAAAGAAATTAACTTCTATGGTAATGTTGAACCTAAAGAAATTTTAGATTCAGAAGCGGATATTTTATTAAGTGATGGATTCACTGCTAATATTGCGATGAAAACAATGGAAGGTACAGCTAAATCACTTGGTAAAGTTTTAAAGAAGGAATTAACAAATAGTTTTTTTAAGAAACTTATTGTTGGATTATTTTTAAGAAAATCCTTAAAAGCATTTAAACAAACTCTAGACCCAAATGAAATAGGTGGTGCAATGATTGCAGGTTTACAAAACATTGTAGTTAAAGCCCATGGATCATCTAATGCCTATGCATTTTATAATGGAATTAGACAAGCAAAAGAATTAGTAGAGGCAGATGTTATAGGTAAGGTAACAAAATTATTAGAGAAAAATGAAGAAACTGTTTGATTTATTAGAAATTACTCCTAAAAATATAAATATATATGAACGTGCTCTTACCCATAGTTCATATGCAAATGAAAATCAAGTTGAAGACAATGAAAGACTTGAGTTTTTAGGAGATGCAGTGATAGATTTATTTATGGCAGAATATCTTTACCATAGTGATAAAAATGATGAAGGTGTTATGACTAAAAAACGTGCTCAAGCTGTTTGTGAAGAGGCACTTGTTGTTTATGCTGAAAAAATAAACTTGAAAAACTACATTTTATTAGGAAAAGGCGAAAAAGCAAAAGGTTTAAAAAATAGTATATTAGCAGATGCTTTTGAAGCACTTTTTAGTGCGATATACCTAGACTTAGGCTATTTTGTAGCAAAAAGTGTCTTTAATAAAATTGTGATTCCTTACCTGGACTTAGTCGTTAATATTAAAGATTATAAAACTAAATTACAAGAATTAGTTCAAGCAGACAAAAGAACAATCAATTATCAAATTGTGTTAGAAAAAGGGCCTGCTCATAATAAAGAATTTGTTGCAGAAGTATATTTAGAAGATATCCTTTTAGGATCAGGTTCAGGTAAAACTAAGAAAGAAGCCGAACAAATGGCCGCTAAAAAGGCTTTATCTATCGTTGCCAGAGGAGAATAAAGATGCTGATTAAAAGACTTTATGAAGAAGCAGATTTATCTATAGAAAAAATTCTAACAAGAGAGTATCAAAGATTATCTTTAAATAGCCAAGAATTATTAGTATTGTTAACCCTATTTAGTTATTATAAAAAAAGAACGTTTAGTATTACAGTTCTTGCTAAAAAAGTAGATATGAATTTAGATCAAACTGGTGGAATTATTGAAAGTCTATTAGATAAACAATTTATTAGTTTCTATCTTGAAACAAAAGACGGCAAGACTAGAGAACTTTTTAGTTTAGACCATACATTTGATAAAATTGAAGACTTATATTTAGAAGATGAAAATAAAAAGAAAATGGATCAAGTAGAAAATAATATTTCTAAAGCAATTGATAGCTTAGAAGCAGGCATTAGAAAACCACTTTCTGCATATGAATTAGAAATCGTTAGAAATTGGTATGAAAAACAAGAATACGATCATAACAGAATTATGGAATTAATTAAAGAATCAGAACTATCAGGAAGACTATCTGTTAGGTATATTGAAAGACTTTTAAATCAAAAAGATCTATTTAATGTTGAAGAAGATTCAGATGCAGATAAGATGCTTGATAGAATCTATAAGGGTATAAAATAATGACAAAACAAGAATTCATTATTGACTATCTAGATAAACTCATACCTGATCCAAAACCTGAACTTGATTTTACTAACAATTTTGAATTGCTTGTGGCTGTTGTTTTGAGTGCTCAAACTACAGATAAAGCGGTTAATAAAGTAACACCTGAACTTTTTTCTAAATACCCAACACCAGAAAAAATGAAGGATGCAGAATTAGAAGATTTAGAGAGAATATTAAAAGGAATTGGACTTTATAAAAATAAAGCTAAGTATATTAAATCTCTATCAGAAAGTTTATATAAAAACTTTAACAGTATTGTTCCAAATAATAGAGAAGACTTAGAATCATTAACTGGAGTAGGAAGAAAAACTGCTAACGTTGTCTTAAGCAATGCTTTTAACATACCAGCATTTGCCGTTGATACGCATGTTGCTAGAGTGACTCGTATGTTACAAATTGCCACTCGTAAAGACTCTGTTTTAGAAATAGAACAAAAGTTAATGGACTTTTTCCCAAAAGAATCATGGTCAAGATTGCATCATCAATTTATTTTATTTGGAAGATACTACTTAAAAGCAAGAAACCCTGAAGTAGAAGGAGTTATTCTAGTTTTAGAGTGTGATAAATATCATAAAAAAGAATCAAGAAACGAGTGAAAAACTCGTTTTTTATTTTTTATAGCTTTTTTCTTTTAGGGTTAAATAAAAATATGATGGAAATAGTTTTTCTATTTATATATAATTTGATTCATAAAGAAGGGAGTTATAAATTTGATACCACTTAATTATTTTAAAAGACAATTAGAAATAAGAAAATTATCTACGTTGCATCAAAAAACAATAGGGTCAACCATTAAACACCAAAGAAAAAAGTTTAAAATGACACTTGAGGAGGGTGCAGAGGGTATATGTAGTGTTTCTTATTTATCAAAAGTAGAGAATAATATGATTGAGCCAAGTGATAAATTTTTAGTAGATTTTGCTAAAAGATTTAAACTACCTGACACACATTCTATAGAAGATAAAAAAATAACAGAGCTGTATGAACAAATTGTTAATGATACTTTCTATAAAAAAGAAATAGATTCTAATATCAATAATTTTGGCATATCTTCTTATCAAGGAAAGTTATTACAAATGATTTATCAAATTAGTCAGATGAATTTTGAAGGTTTAGAGTTAGCACATGAGGAACTTTCAGGATATATTAAAAATTTTAATAACCAGGAAATACTTATGTATGTTTTATTTACAGCTATAGAATTATATTATAAAGGTCTTAATCAATACGCATACCAACTGATGAATGAAATCAAAGAAATTGAGTATGATCATTATCAACTAACACACTTAATTACCTTTTGGAAGTTAAAGCATGCCTTTAAAATTAACCAACAAGCAACAATCCTCAATGAATATAAAAAGGAATTATCACTTTTAATAGAACATGAATATTTTGAACTTGCACAAGATTTAAAGTTAAGTTATTTAGAATATCTTTCTAAATATGAAAATCATTTAGTTTTTAAAAACGAAGTGCATAAACTTATTTCAGCAGATAAAGAAATTAAATTCTATTTACTTGCAAAAAATCTTTACTACCATAAACAGTATGAGTTAGCACTAGAACTAGTTGAAAAAACGCATACTGAACATAGTTATATTCTAAAACTTAAAACTTTAGATACTCTAGGAAAAGAAAAAGACTTAAAAGATTTAATTTTAATAAAAAATACTTTTTCATTTAAAGAAAATTTTTATATCCACAGTTACTATAAAGTGAAATTAAACTTATCTAATACAGATGTCTTAGAATACTTAAAAGAAACTATAACACTTAATCCCTACTGGGTAGATTATGTAGAAACAAATTTATTCTTCCTAGAACATGGATTAAAAGAGTATCAAAATAGAACTTTTTATAAAGATGGCACCAATTTTAGTCAATTTATTACAAGAAAACTAACATTATTATCAAAATCTTAACAATAACTTAAAAAAAGGTTGTATTTTGAAATATAACTATGATACAATTGTTTAGAACAAAGAAGAAAGAGGTGAGACGAATGAACAAATTATACACTATGTCAGCATCAATGATGCAAGTCGATTTAACAACATTCATTCATAATATCACCGTAAGCAGCCTTTAATCTGTTTGTGATTTCTTTTTATATTTATTATAAATAATGAAAGCCTGTGTATATTATGAAAGCATAAAAACACAGGCTTTTTTATTGCCTAAATTACGGAGGAAAGAATAAAATGAAACGAATCAAACAATTATTTAAATTATTAAAAGGGAATATATGGCTGTTCTTATTTGCGATTATATTGACAATAGTTCATAGAATGACATATTCTTACGTTCCTTTATTTACACAATATCTTATTAAGGCTTTAGAAAATCAAAATGTAACAGCTAGTGATGTTAATCTTCCTGCCTTCATTCTTAATTTTTTAAATCAATATAAAGATATTTTACAAATTGTCGTCGCAACGATTGCAGTTCTGCTAACTTGGCAAATTGCTAGGTTTATCAGTTTATACGTTGAATCTAGAGTTAAGGGAAACTTACAAGAAAATGTTTCTAGAAAATTAAGAATTGGTCTTTATGATCACATCCAAGACTTAAGTTATGAGTATCACAATAATGTTGACTCAGGAGACTTAATTCAAAGAGTGACTTCAGACGTGGATACTACAACATCGTTTGTTGCGATGAGATCTATTGATTTTATTGGCTTAATAGCAACCCTTTCTTTTGGATCATATCAAATGTATTTTATTAATCCTACAATTATGTGGATATCTTTAGCAATCATTCCAATTACAGCAGTAGCATCTATCTGGTATTTCTTCAAAATTGATAAATTATTTAAAAAAGTAGAAGAAAAAGAATCAGAAGTAATGGTAGTGATTCAAGAAAATGTATCAGCTGCTAGAGTGGTTAGAGCATTTGCTAATGAAAAATATGAAGTTTCAAAATTAGAAAGTAAAAATAGTGCTTTTAGAGATACTGAAATAAAAGCAACTAAATTAGTTGCTGTTTATTGGGGAAGTATGGACTTTTTAATGATGTTACAATTTTTAGCAGTGATTCTTTTAGGTGTATATTATGCATCAAAGGGAATTATGGATGTATCATCAGTCTCAAGTGCTCTAATGCTAGTAGGCATGCTCATATGGCCTGTTAGAGGTTTAGGTAGAATGATTAATGATTTTGGTAAAGCTCTTGTTGCCTCTGATCGTATTGAACATATTTTTCAACAAGAAAAAGAATATAAAAATGATGGTGAAAAAACACCAGAGATTAAAGGACATATCATTTTTAAAGATGTTAGTTTTAAGTTTCCAGATGGGAAAGAACATTTATTAGATAAAATTAATTTTGAAATCTTACCTGGTGAAACAGTTGCTTTTATAGGAAAAACAGGTTCTGGAAAATCGACAATTATTAATTTACTATTAAGAATGTATGATTATGAAGGATCTATTACCATTGATGGTATTGAATTAAAAGAAATTAAAAAACAATATATTAGAAAAAATATAGGAACAGTTTTACAAGACCCATTCTTATATAGCAAAACAGTTTATCAAAATATTTCTATTGCAAATCCCTTAGTAAATAATGAGCAAGTAATTAAAGCAGCAACAATCGCTGCACTTGAAAAAGATATCAAAACATTTAAAAACGGGTATGAAACAGTCGTTGGTGAACAAGGAACAACTTTATCAGGTGGACAAAAACAAAGAGTTGCAATCGCTCGTATTCTTATTTCAGATAAACCAATTTTAATATTTGATGATGCTTTAAGTGCTTTAGATAATAAGACAGATTTAGCAATTAGAAAAGCCCTTAAAAAAGAAGATAAAGATAGAACAACTATTATTATTACTCACCGTATTACAACAGCAAAAGAAACAAATAAGATCATCGTATTAAATGATGGTAGAGTAGAAGCTGTTGGAACACATAGCAGTTTAAGTAAAAAAGAAGGACTTTATAAAAAACTATGGGCTATTCAAGGAGCACTAGAAGAAGAGTTCTTGAAATTAGTGAAAGAGGGTGAAAAAGAATGAATCAACAAGAAAAAGAAGATGTAGTAAAGAAAATATCATTAGGCGTTTGGAAAAAAATATTTAATATCGTTTTAAAAGAAAAGAAAAAAATTATCATCTTAGTTATTCTAGCAACTTTACTAGCAGCAATGGAAGCCGTTATCCCAGTTTTAAACACATATGCAATTGATGAGTTCGTTGATGCTGGAAAATTTGATACACTGATTCCTTATATTATCGTTAATGTCATCTTTGCGATTGCTTTTGGTTTAATAGTATGGGGATTTATTAGACAAGGTAGTATCATAGAATCTAATGTAAATTATGAATTAAGAAGACAAGCCTTTAATAACTTACAAAAACTATCTTTCTCATATTTTGATTTGACCCCACAAGGTTGGATCATGGCAAGAATGACTTCTGACTCTAAGCGATTAGCAAATGTTATTTCATGGTCATTACTTGATTTAGTATGGTCAGTCTTTAGTATGATATTGACCTTAGTAGTCTTATTCATATATTCATATAAATTGGCACTCATTGTTTTAGCCTCTGTACCAGTGATGCTTGCGGTTGCATTTATCTATAAAAAATTTATTTTAAAGAATCACCGATTAGCAAGAAAGTATAACTCTGATTTAACTGCTAAATATAGTGAAAGTTTTCTAGGTGCTAAGACAACTAAGAGTTTAGTTATTGAAAAAGAAAATTTAGATGAATTTGTAAATGTTTCAAATAAAATGAAAAAATCAAGCATTAAAGCTGTAAGTACATCGGCATTAATGTCATCAAGCTTATTAATTATATCTTATTTAACAGTGGCACTTGTTATGTATACAGGAAGCTTAGAAGTAATTAATAATACAATAAAAATATCAGTTTTATTCTTATTTATTCGCTCAACAACAAGTTTCTTTGACCCTATCATGCAATTAACCAATGTGCTTTCAAGTATCCAACAGGCACAAGCATCAGCGGAAAGAATTGTTGAATTAATTGAAGAAAAACCAGCTATTACAGATACACAAGAAGTAACAGAAAAGTACGGCAGTTTATTTCATGATAAAAAAGAAAACTGGGAAGATTTAAAAGAAACAATAGAGTTTAAAAATGTAGGATTCCAATATAAAGAAAATGAAACAATTCTGGAAGACTTTAATTTAAAAATAAAAGCTGGACAAAGTGTGGCATTAGTAGGACATACTGGATCTGGTAAAACCACACTAGTTAATTTAATTTCTAGATTTTATGAACCAACAAAAGGAGAACTTCTTATCGATGGAAAAGAATATAGAGAAAGAAGTATTCATTGGTTACATTCTAAACTAGGTTATGTCTTACAGTCACCTCATTTATTTAGTACAACTATTAAAGAAAATATTAAATATGGGAAACTAGACGCAACCGATGAAGAAGTAATAAGTGCTTCTAAAGCAATTGGAGCACATGAGTTTATTATGAAATTAGAAAACGGATATGATACATTTGTTGGTGAAGGTGGAAACCTCTTATCTTTAGGGCAAAAACAATTAATATCCTTTGCTAGAGCGATTATTGCAGATCCTAAAATACTTATTTTAGATGAAGCAACCTCTTCAATTGACTCAGAGGCAGAACAAATCATTCAAGAAGCTACACAAACATTACTGAAAAATAGAACGAGCTTGATTGTAGCACATAGACTTTCAACAATCGTTCATTCAGATTTAATTGTCATGCTTGAAATGGGAAAAATTATTGAAATCGGTACCCACAATGAATTACTAAAAAAACGTGGTTCTTACTTTGATTTATATAAGAATCAGTTTATGCAAGAAAAAGAAAATAGTTATAATTTAATATAAAAAAAGTAAAAGAAGTCTTATTTAACTACTATCAATTTGGAGAGTGAAGATATGAGACTTTTTTTATTTTTAATTGCACAATGGTTTCCAACAGTAGTTGAGATTCCCGTGAATCATCCAGTAGAAGAGTATTTAGCAATGCCTAGGGCAAAAATTTATTATGAAGATATGACTGAAATAGATACAGGTATTATAACTTATAGTAATAGTTATACTTTAAGAAAAGATAGTATTAATACATCAGTTGTGGGAAGTTATCATGTCCTTTATACAGCTACTATACATCTTAATACAAAGCATAAATTGCATAAAGAAATTTTATTTGATGTAGTTGATAAGGTTGCCCCAGTAGTACTTGAAGTAAAACCAATTAAAATACCTTTGAAAACTAAATTGCCTGATCCTAAAAATTATATTAGATGTGCTGATAATTATTATAGTAATGAAGATTTAAAAATTACTACAGTTGGTTATGATACCATTAATACAAATTATATAGGAATAAAAGAATTTCAGTATGAGATTTCTGATTTAAGTGGTAATGTCACAAACCATAAAGGCACAGTAGAAGTTATAGATGATAAAGCTCCTGTTATTAAGCAAAAAAGAGAACTTAATTTACAATTAGATGATGTGATTAGTATTTATGATTTTTTTGAATTTAAAGATGATTATGATGAGGTCTTACAAATTGATTATAAGATAGATACTTCTAATATTGGAAAGTATACGACACAACTTATAGTAAGTGATCAGTCAGGCAATAAAAGTACTTTATTAATATCTTATAAAGTTGATAAGAAGAGGTTTGAACTCACGTTAAAAAAAGAACATATAAAGCTAAACATTAATGATTTTAACAAGTTAAGTGAAGTGATTAAAGATAATGTTTACCAATCTAATGGAAATGTTAGCTTTGGAGAGCCCAGGTATGAAATTGGTAAACAAGTCATCCAAATTTATGATAAAGATCATTTAGGCTATGAAAGTAAAAAACAACTGACTTTAGAACTTTATGATGATGAAGCACCTAGCTATGAACTCTTAAATCACTTAAATTTAAAAGTATTTAGTTTAGATCCTTATATACCAGATTATTTAAAAGTATTTGATAATTATGATAAAAAGCCTACTTTAAAATATACAGGGAAAATTAATATGTCAGAATTAGGACAATATAGAATTTTAGTAGAAATCTATGATCAGTCAAATAATGTAACTAAAGTTCCATTAGTTTTTGAAGTCTTTGACGATAGCGCGCCTACTATAGAACAAACAAATCCTATTGTTATCACTAATTTTTCAGCCCCAAAGTATGAAGATTATTTTAAAATAACAGATAATTATGATAAAAAACTAAACTTAGAATTGATAACCCTAATCGATTATCAAAAAATAGGTATCTATGAGATAGAATTAAGAACAAAAGATCAAAGTAACAATCAAGCAGTATTTCAAACGACAATAGAAATAAAAGATACTACTATTCCACAAATCAACTTAGCAACCGATGAAATATATATTAATTTTCCAGATAAAATAACAGACTTTAAAAAATATGTTACTTCATGTGAAGACTTATATGATGAAGTATCAATTGACAATTTAGTGATAACACATAATATCAATTTTGAACAAGTTGGCAGATATGAAATTAAATACTATATAGAAGATATTTCAAAAAACAGTAGTGAGAAAAAAATAGTAGTCATTATTAGAGATCAAACCGCACCTAATCTAAAAGTGGAAGACTACTATAAAATTAAACTTGAAGATGTTCCTAATTTAGTAACATTTGCCACAGCATATGATGATTACGATAAAGATATTAGTCATCTGATTACTGTGACTTCTCCAAAAATTGATAAAGCTGGAAAATATGAAGTTTTATATGAAATTACTGATAAGTCAGGAAATTATGTTAATAAAAAGATTATTATTGAAGTAGAACCCTCCTTTAATTACAAGATAATCATTATTGGAGTTGTTAGTCTTACTTTTTTTGTAATTTTAGTGTATACTATATGGCGTAGCAAAAAAAGGAAAAACTTTGACAATTCTAAAAATTATACATATAATGAATAAGGAAAGCTAATAAAGGAGAAATGACATGTCAATTTTAGTCGTGTATTGGACCGGAACAGGTAACACTGAAATTATGGCCCAACAAATTTATGAAGGCATTCTTTCTACAGGAAGCGAAGCTGTTTTAAAATCAGTTGACCAAATAACACCTGAGAAAGCATTAGAATATGACAAGATAGCATTTGGTTGCCCATCAATGGGAATTGAAAATTTAGAAGAAGATGAATTCGAACCATTCTTCCAAGATGTTGAAGCGCATTTAGCAAATAAAAAAATTGCTTTATTCGGATCATATGGTTGGGGAGATGGCGAATGGATGGATGCGTGGGAAGAACGAGTTTTAGACCAAAATCTAGATTTATTTGAAAAAGGATTGAAAATTAATTCAACTCCTAGCACAGATGAACTAGAAACATGTTTTGAATTCGGTGCTAGATTTGCAAGCATATAAGAAATATAGACTTTAAAGTATTTATACTTTAGGGTCTTTTCTTTTAAATCTAGTGGACTAATCTGAAAATAACTTATAAATATAGTATAATAATAGAAGAGCAGTTAACATAAGTAAAGGAGCAAAGTTTTTAAAAAATCATTGGATAGTTTAAAAACAAGTGTAATAAGATGTCGACATTTCATATACAAACAGAATATAGTTTATTAAACAGCTCCCTAAAACTAGAAGAGTTATTTAGCAAGGCAAAAGAAAATAACTACGATTTTTTAACAATGGCTGATAATCAAAATTTATATGGTATGTATAGATTTTATCAGTTATCAAAAAAGTATGATATCAAACCTATCATTGGACTTAAAGTCTATTTTCATTATAATTTATCAGAAACAAACCTTTTAGTATATGCTAAAAATGATAAAGGTATAAAAAACTTAATTAAACTATCTACCCTGTTACAAACCTCAACTGAAGAAATCACTTTAGAAAAAATAAAAGACTATGATGAAGGACTTTTTTTTATCACTCCAGGCTTGAATTCATTTTTTGAAAATAGTTTGTTAAAACAAGAAAGAAAAAATGCTTATACATATTTAGAAGAACTAAAATCAAGTTTCAAAGAAGTCTATGTTGGACTCTCTTTACAAAGTAATGAACTCACTAGTATTGCAAAAGAAATAGTTGAAATTGCAGAAGAACTTAAAACAAAGATTCTTATAACAAACCAATCGAATTATTTAGAAAAAGAAGATAAGGTTGCTTATGATGCTTTAAGACAAATTGATAACAATCAAAATGAGATTGATTCTATGGATTTATCTTTTTTAACTAAAGAAGAACTTATTGAAAAATATAAAGATTACCCTTATGTCTTTGATAATGGTGATGCCCTAGCTCAAAAAATAGAGTATCAAGCACCCTTTAACCAGCAAGTTTTACTTCCAAAGTTTAAAACTAAGAATAATGTATCTTCTAGTGAATACTTAGAGGCTTTAGCTAAAGTTGGACTTAAAAAAAGATTAGAAGGCACTGATAAAAACTCAAGTATTTATCAAGAAAGATTAATGCATGAGTTAAAAGTCATTAATGATATGGGTTATGCTGATTATTTTTTAATTGTTTATGATTTTGTTAAATATGCTAAAACTAATGATATCTTAGTAGGGCCAGGAAGAGGATCAGCGGCAGGATCACTTGTTTCATACTGCCTAGGAATTACTGATATAGACCCTATTTTTTATGACCTCTTATTTGAAAGATTTTTGAATCCAGAAAGAAAGACAATGCCTGATATCGACTTAGATTTTCCAGATAACAAAAGGGATCAAGTGATTGCCTATGTAAAAGAAAAATACGGAAAAGACCACATTGCCTATATTATTACATTTGGAACCTTTGCCTTAAGATCATCTATTAGAGATATTGCCAGAGTCATGAAAATAGATGTTTCTAGGGTAAATGGTATTATCAAAAGAGTATTAGATGATAGAATTGACTATTCTGATAGTGAAACAGTAAGACTACTTACGGTTGCTAAAAGAATAGAAGGATTAAAAAGACATACAGGTACACATGCTGCAGGTATTATCTTAAGTAATGATAAGTTAACAGATATTATTCCCTTACAAAAAGGCATGCATGAGATGTATCAAACACAATTTGAGGCAACAGACTTAGAAAAATTAGGTCTTCTTAAGATAGACTTTTTAGGCATTAGAAATTTAGCTATTATTGATGAAGTAATGAAATTAGCAAACTTGAATTTTAAAATTCAAGACATTACTTTAGACGATGAAAAAACTTATGAACTTTTATCAAGTGCTAAAACAACAGGTATCTTCCAATTAGAATCAACAGGAATGAGACAAGTATTAAGAAAACTCAAACCATCTAATTTTGAAGATATTGTTTCAATTCTTGCCTTATATAGACCAGGACCAATGGATCATATTGATGAATTTATTGAAAGAAGACATGGTAAAACTTATCAACAAATCGATACGAGTATTCAAGAAATACTAGATAAAACCTATGGTATTATTATCTACCAGGAACAAATTATGCAAATAGCCTCAAAATTTGCCAATTATACTTTAGCAGAAGCGGATTTATTAAGAAGAGGTATTTCTAAAAAAGATTTATCAATTCTAGAAAATGAAAGAAAAAGATTTGTTGAAAAAGCTATTTTAAATCATCAAAATGAAAAAACTGCTCAGACAATCTATGATTATATTGTCAGATTTGCTAATTACGGCTTTAACAGAAGCCATAGTGTTTCTTATGCGATGGTTGCTTATCAAATGGCTTATTTAAAGGCAAACTACTTTAAGACCTTTATGACAGTCCTTTTAACAAGTGTCATTAATAATCCAAAACAAACCCTTGATTATATTGGTGAAGCTAAACAACAAGGCATTCGCATGATGAAACCTAATATTTTATATAGTACATTTGAATATAAAGAAACTAAAGAAGGCATTTTACTGCCTCTAACAATGATTAAAGGTTTGGGTAATCAGATTGTTAAGAAAATAATTGAAAAAAGAAATCAAGAAAATTTTAAGAATTATGATGACTTTAAGATTAAAACAAAAGATATTATTAATGAAAAAATACTTTCAGTACTTATCTTTTCAGGAGCTTTAGATTGTTTTAATTTAAGCAAGAGAACATTATATGAAAATAGAAATTTAGATGTTGTTTTATATGGACAATATCTAACTGATTACAAGCCTAAAATATATGATGAATATGATCTTGGAACACTCATTGAACAAGAATTTAATGCCTATGGGTTTAATTTATTTTATAGCCCACTGATTCTTTTTGGCTCATTTAAAGAAAAAGAAAATATCAAAGATATTGAAGAACAAATGCATAAAGATAGCATTACTTTTGTTGGTAATGTCGTTCATATCAAAAAAATTAAAACTAAGAAAAATCAAGAAATGGCATTTATAAAAACAAGTGATGGCAAGTTAGAAGTAGAACTTACAGTCTTTCCTAATGAATATGAAAGATATATAAAAACAATGAAACCAACATATTATATTATTCAGGCAAGAAAAGATAAAAATACATATATATTAACAAGCATGAAAGAAATTTTAGGAGTTTAAAATGATTAAAAAATTTATAAGTTACTATAGGCCATATAAAAAGTTATTTTTACTAGATTTTATATGCGCAGTAATAGCCGCTTTTTTAGAAATAGGTTTTCCAGTAATAGTTAATAAAGTCATAAGAGAATATATTCCACAAAAAGAATTAGTCTTAGTAATTACAGCTATTATCGCTTTATTAGGCTTTTATCTTATGAGTGCCTTATTACAATATATTGTGACATATTTTGGTCATAAATTAGGGCATTTAATTGAAAGAGATTTAAGAAAAGATTTGTTTAAGCATTTAACAGAACAACCCTTTGCGTTTTATGATGATAGAAAAACTGGGGAATTAATGTCAAGAATCACAACTGATTTATTTGAAATTGGAGAAGTTGCCCACCATGGACCAGAAGATATTTTTATTTCTATTTCAACGTTGATCGCAACCTTTGTATTAATGTATTTAGTGAATCCATACTTAGCACTTATTACAATCGCTTTAGTTCCAGTTATTTCCGCTTTAATCATATACTTTAATAAGAAGATGATAAAAGTGAATAAAAGAATTTATAATAGACTAGCTGACTTTAATTCTGGATTAGAAAACACAATTAGTGGTATTAGAGTAGTCAAAGCATTTTCTAATGAAACATTTGAACAAGATAAATTTGAAAAGTTAAACGAAGGTTACAAAGACGCTAAACTTGAGTTTTACCAAGTGATGGGACTGAGTCATACAACAAATCATTTTTTAATGAAACTATTAAGCTTGGTCGCACTACTTTTAAGTTCTTATTTTTTCATTAAAGGTTATATTACAGACTATAGCGATATCATTTATTTTATCTTATTAACCAATGTGTTAATCAGACCTATTGAAAAAATGAATGCGGTGATAGAAAGTTATCCAAAGGGAATTGCTGGATTTAAAAGATACTTAGAATTAATGCATATTAAGCCTACAATAGTCGATAGTGAGCATGCGACTGAATTGACTGTAGTGAATGGAGAAGTAGAATATAAAAACGTCTCTTTTTCATATGGAGATGATAAGCATGTTTTATCAAATATCAGTTTTAAAATACAAGCAGGACAAACGGTTGCTTTTGTAGGCCCATCAGGAGCAGGTAAAACAACCCTCTGTAATTTATTACCAAGATTTTATGATATAGATAAAGGTGATATTTTAATTGATGGAAAGTCGATCCAATCAGTTACTTTATCATCCTTAAAAGAAAATATTGGCATGGTTCAACAAGAAGTATTTTTATTTAATGGTACTGTAAGAGAAAATATTCTTTATGGAAAACTAAACGCAACTGATGATGAAATAAACGAAGCCCTTAAACTAGCTCAATTAGATGAAGTTATTGCCAATATGAAAGATGGTATTCATACGATTATAGGATATAGAGGAATCAAATTATCAGGAGGGCAAAGACAAAGATTAGCGATTGCTAGAATGTTTTTAAAGAATCCTCCAATATTGATCTTAGATGAGGCAACAAGTGCCCTAGATACTAAAACAGAATCTGATATACAAGCATCACTTGAAAAGTTATCTAAAGGAAGAACGACCCTAGTTATCGCACATAGATTAACAACTATTAAAAATGCTGATAAAATATTTGTGGTAACACAAGACGGTATTTTTGAAGAAGGAACACATGAAGAACTTTTAAGTAAAAAAGGGCTTTATGCCAGTTTATATCAAGAACAATTTCAAAGCATATAACCGATATTTGACATGAGAGTTAATAAAGACTATAATTAAATAAAAGTAATAAAGCAAAGCTAAGGGGTTTAAAAATGAAAGAATTAAACAAAGCTTTGGTTGCATTGCAAAATACAATTATCTACATGGGGCGACCATTATTTATCATTGATTCAAACAATTATGAAATAGTGTGTGATACACCACTATCAAGAGACAAGTTAGGAATTTATGTTGGTATGACTTTACAAGAAGCACTAGGGGAAGAAGTGACATTAAGCTATTTAAAAAATCATGTTATAAGAAATGAAAAAAATAGTGAGTTTCTAACATTTAAAACGGTAGAAGTATTAGAAAACTATTATTTAGTTATGCCAAATTTAGTCAAAGAAGCTGATTATTTAGAGACTTTAGCAAGCGAAGTATTCTTTGATGAGATAGAGGCAAAAGTCATTCTTAATAGTACGGGTACAATTATTGGATGTAATAAAAAATTTGAAGAAATTTTTGGATTTACAAACCAAGAAATAAAGTCTAAAATACTTTCTAATGTGTTAGATTTATCTTTAACAGATAAAGAATATATAAATACCCATAAGGAAATGTTTTTAAATGGGCATGATATTTGCATCTTAGCAACTAGAAAAACAAAGTATGGTAATAGGATTAAAATGAATATCGATTTTGTCCCAATATTAAATAAAGAAGAAATCATAGGTATACAAGTAACATATAAACCAATGAATAATATTGCAGATATTGATCTTAAGAGCTATAAAAAAATTATTGATAATCATACAGATGGTGTGATTATTGCGAATGATAAAAAGCAAATTATTTATGTTAATAAAACTTTATGTAATATTTTCCAATATCATGAGACAGAATTTGAAAAAATGCAGTTCTTTGATAGAGCACTAAGAAGTTTTTCAGAACAATATATGGCAGATAAACTAGAAGAAATATTATATAAAAACGATTTTTGGCAAGGAGAAACATGGGAAAGAAAACGTGATGGTTCAATTCTTCCTGCTTGGAAACAAGTATTTGTGATTAAAGATGACAGAAATCAAATTATTCGCTATGTAGCAACCTATAAAGACTTAAGTGGAGTAACAACTGCTAATATGTCTAAAATGATTAATAAAGACCCATTGACTTCTTTAAACACGAAACAGTATTTCATCAATAGAATGGAATCGGTTTTACAAGAAGATCCTAATAATCAGAAAATACTGTTTTTAGATATTGATAATTTTAAAGAACTCAATGATCAAAATGGACATTTATTAGGGGATAAATTATTAGTTGAAATTTCAAAAAGAATGGTTAATCACTTTAAAAAGAGTCTAAAGGCAAGATATGCTGGCGATGAATTTGTTATCCACTTCTCAAATTTAATCTCTATGGATAAAACAATAGAAATGATTGATGAATTTAAAAAAGCCATGGAAAAACCAATGATAATTGATGGTAAACCATATATTATTACAATTAGTACCGGATTAGCAATATCACCTAATGATGGAGTAAATATATTAGAATTGCTAGATCGTGCAGATAAAAAAATGTACTTCAATAAAAATACAAACAGGATGGTAATCAGATGAAAATATTAGTTACAGGCGGGGCTGGATATATAGGCTCTCATACAGTAGTAGAACTACTAAAAAATAATTATGAAGTAGTGATTGTAGATAATTTTGTTAACAGTCATAAAGATGCTTTAGAACACATTAAAACAATTTCAAAAAAGATTTTAAATTTTATGAAATTGATGTAACAATTAAATCAGATTTAGAAAAAGTATTTAAAGAAAATAAGTTTGATGGAATTATTCATTTTGCAGGATTAAAAGCAGTTGGAGAGTCTGTTCAAAAACCTTTAATGTATTACTATAATAATTTAGTATCAACTATTGTCTTAACCCAGTTAGCTACTGAATATAAAGTTCCTAAATTTGTCTTTAGTTCATCAGCGACCGTCTATGGTGATAACGAATCTCCATTTGTTGAAACAATGGCATTAAGAAAAACTACTAATCCATATGGAGAAACAAAGGCAATGTCAGAAAGAATTCTTACTGATGCGGCAGCTGCCAATAAAGAGTTAAATGTGACTCTTTTAAGATACTTTAATCCAGTAGGAGCACACGAAAGTGGATTAATTGGAGAATTACCACAAGGTATTCCTAATAACCTTATGCCATATATTACACAAACGGCTAAAGGTAAAAGAGAAAAACTATTTGTCTTTGGGAATGACTATGATACAGAAGATGGAACAGGCGTTAGAGATTATATCCATGTTGTTGATCTAGCAAAAGGGCATGTTAAAGCTTTAGAAAATACTGTAAATCAAGTTAATATTTATAACTTAGGAAGTGGAAAAGGAACTTCAGTATTACAATTAGTTCAAGCCTTTGAAAAAGAAAACAATATCAAAATCCCTTATGAAATCACAGAAAGAAGAAGTGGGGATATTGCTACATCTTATGCAGATGCAAGCAAGGCTAAAAAAGAATTGGGCTGGGAAACTGAATTAACAGTCTTTGATATGGTAAAAGATTCTTGGAATTTTGAAAAAAACTTAAAATAATAGTAAAAAACTCAACTACCTAAAAAGATAGCTGAGTTTTTTTATAGTGTAGATTCTTCTGTTTTTTTACTAGCATCATATGCTTCAAGTATAGAAAATATAATAATTGTAGATAATGTATAATTCACCATGTATTGTGTATTATCAAATAAACCATGAACTTGTGTAACAATATATGTAATTAAGATAACAAACTTAGCCAAATAGGTTGGTTTGAGTAAAAACTTAAAGGTTGCATATAATTGATAGCCTAAAACTAAAATTCCAAATATACCACCAATAGCAAGCGCATGGAAGAAAGTAGAATGGTAAACAATAATTCTTGTTCCGCCACCTAGCCACTCAGGTTGTAGGTCACCCCAACCGCTACCAAAGATAGGATATTTTTTAAAGGCTTCAATAGCTAACTCATATAAATCAAGTCTACCAGTTAACATTTGATTTGTCCCACCTTTTAAAGAGGCAATAAAGCTTTCTATTACTTCATAGGTAAAATTATAAAATATACCAAGGAAGATTGCAATAGAACCTAAAGTGATATATAAACTCTTTAAGGAACCTAGTTTTCTATTCCTAATCGTAATGATTAAAATAATCAACCATAAGGCAACTGAAGTTACCATAGAACCACGAGCTCCTGATAATACAATCACAAAACTAGTGAATAATAAGTGTAACCAGGGAAAATACTTTTTGGGGTATTTATACATATAATAAATGGTTGAAGCTGAAAATAAGGTTAAGTGAATAGTTAAATCGTTTGTATTACCCCAACCTGGATCTGTCCCACCTTTTAATAGGAAGATTAAGGCATCAGAGATTCTTTTTCCTTCAAAATGAGATAAATTATCAATAAAACATGCGATTAATTGGAATGATAACATAAGTGATAGAATAAATAACGTTCTAAATAAATAATTAGTATTATCTTTTTTTATTGTATTACTATAAAATAAATAAATAATTAAGTAGATAACTCCAAGAAATCCAATCATGTTATGTGAGTTAATTCCTCTATAAATAAATGGAATAATAAATGAGACCCCTACTAAAATATAACTGATTCCAAAAGTATTTAATTTAAAGCTAGGTTTATAAATGATAAGATGAGCAATAATAGATAAAATAATAGTAGCAATCGCTATACCTACTATAACAAGAGAAGTTGTTGAAAAGGTTTCAAGATTCATCCCTGCTATCCCTATGGTAAATAATAAACTTAAGGCTATAGGCACTGTATAAACAGTATTCTTAAATAGAATAAGGATACTACCGAAAACAATTCCTAATAATAAAATAAGAGAAAATGTAGTAACATACAAAGATTCTCCATGAACGAAGAATCTTAAAAGCCAGATAATATAAGAAATAAGCGCCACAGATGCAATATAGTAGTAACTGTTAAAAAATGATTCAATGTTAGACTTTTTTAAATTACAGGTCATTATTTTTTAGCTACCCTAATTTTTTTAAGTCTTGCAAATCTAGGTAAGCTGTTTTCTTTTTCTAGTTTAGTTTCACCTTGAATTAAAGGAAGAACATAATCATTATATTCTTTTGTTAGACCTTTACCATGAGGTAAAATCCATTCTAATGGTACTTTTTGTTCTATATTGGCAGCAGTTTCTAAGGGTATAAGTGTATAATCAATTTTATAAGGATTATTAGAGATGCGTTTAAATCCAACCATCACATCAGTAAGTCCATCTAAAGCAGCTAAAACAGCTTTAGAACCAGCAGTATAAGCTTCATCTATATCTGTTTGAGAAGCAAGGTGAGCAGCTGCTCTTTGTAATAAACTAAACTCGATTGCTCTTGTTTTAGTTCCGAATTTTTCTTTCACTTTATGAGCTAAGATAGAGGCTGTTCCACCTAACTGAGCATGTCCAAAAGCATCTTTTGAAATGTTTTCGTTAAATAATTCTGGGATGTATTTTCCATTTGAACGAATCCCTTCGCTGACAGCGATAACAACGGCATTTTTTTGTTCTAATAATTCTCCTACTTGGCAGAAAAAATCATCAATATTAAAATCTACTTCAGGAAGGTAAATTAAATCAGGACCATATCCTAGAGATTTAGGAATGTTAGCTGCAGCAGCTAACCAACCTGCATTTCTTCCCATGATTTCAACAATAGTTACATTTTTAATATCATACACAGTTGCATCTAAATAAACTTCCATTAATGTGGTCGCAACATATTTAGCAGCACTACTAAAACCTGGAGTATGATCAGTTCCGTTTAAATCGTTATCAATTGTTTTTGGAACACCGACTATTCTTACATCCCAGTTTTCTTTTTGCATGAATTTACTTATTTTATTACAAGTGTCCATTGAATCATTTCCACCATTATAAAAGAAGTAACGAATATTATATTTTTTAAATACTTCAAGTAAACGTTTATAGTCTGTATCATCTTTAGAAGGATCAGCTAATTTATAACGAACACTTCCAATTGCTGAAGATGGAGTATATTTTAATCTTTCAAGTTCTTCTAAATCTTCTTGGTTAATATCATAAAAATCTTCGTCTAATATTCCCCTAATACCATGGATACCAGCATATACATTAGTAATTTCTTCGTGCTTTAAAGCTTCTAAGAAAACTCCTGCGGCACTGGCATTAATTACGCTTGTAGGTCCGCCTGATTGACCTAATAAAGCGGCACCGATTAATTTTTTCATAATTCTTTCACCTCTATTAAAAATATTGTATCATAGTAGAACAATTTTTAAAATAGAAAGCGTGTATTATCGTGTTTTCGTAAGCATTTAGTTGCGTAAAAAAACGAATATATAAAAACTTACGTATAAATCTGAATAGATATACCTTTACAATATGAAGTTATTTATATATAATCAAAAGTGAAATAGATATAAACGTATAATAAACCTAATTGGTGGTTTGAGTCTCTACCACAAGACCTTAATCTTGTGACTACGTATCATGATATCTTTATTTTCATGATGCTAGAAGAAGGCTGCCAATTTAGGTAGCCTTTATTTTTATATCTAAGTTCAAGAAAAGGGAGAAGAGTATATGAAGAAAAAAAATTTATTTTTAATGTTTATTATTGGTCTTTTTATAATAATAAATTCTAGTTTAACACAAGCATTTGAAGAAAATAAAGTAGATATTTCTTTGGATTCAGATGAGATTGGTATAGTAGAAGATGGACGAATGTTGGGAATATTAGATTATCCTAAACTTTATGGAAATAACTACTCTATTGAGGAAAAAAAATTTATTTCTAATAGCGTAATAGATGGTAATAAATCACTTAATTTTTTGAGTTACAAGAACAGATTTAATGCTGTTATTTCTGATGATTATATTGTTAATATAGTGCCTAAAAATGAATTTACAACAATTGGAAAAAGAATAGAAATCGGTAAAGAGTATGGATACTTCATAGAAACAAAGCGCACAAAAGATTACTATGAATCAATTGTTGTAGTATTTGATATATCTATCAATTTTGATTTAATTAATAATAATGATCAAATTACAAGCAGAATAATGCCCATTTTTCAATACACATATATTACTGTTTTGGGTAATAAATTATCTGTAGAAATTGAACCTAATTACGTTGAAGAGGAAAAGTTTTCAACGTACTATGTAGACTATCAAACAGTTAGTAATTCTGAATTCACGGTTACTCTCAAGCCTAGTGTTTCCATAACAGAATATAATGTATGGCTCCAAACTGTAAAAACTGAAGAATATTTTTTAAACAATATTTCCTTTGGGGCGATTATGTATAATGAAAATGAACCAAACTTTGGAGATGAAAATTATAATCAGCATAATGATAATGGAGCTTTTTTTGTTGGAGGATATTATGAATATGAAGCTTCAACAATTAAAGATTCAAGTAGTGAGGCAACAGAATTGTTACTTGATTTTGTTCATACAGGAATCGGTTATGTAGAAAAAATACCTGTTTTAGCCCTAGTTACAACTATTTGGGATGTTGTTGATCTTGCTGTAGGTACAGTTGAATTATTTGGGAATTTAAACAAATTTGAAACGGTTACAGCTTCAAAAAATAATATTGGTTTAACATTAAACAATATTACAAAAGGAGGACAATTAGCTAATTTTGGAAAGTTGCAAAAAGTAATTTCTATAGTTACAGATCATGAGAAAAGTAATGCAGTTTTTAGAAATGGTCAATATGTTAAGGCGACTTACCTTGTTAATAACTCAAATGAGAGTGGAATCCCAGATTACACAAGGTTATATAATAGTATAGGTATATCGGTTAGTGAATAAAAATAGGAAAAAAAGTTGTAACGAAAGTTGGTATTGGTGAGTACAACTTTGGTGAACTAAGTAACAAAAATATTGAATTAGAAACAGATTTGGAATTTAATTTACTCCAAGGTGGGGAGCAAGAGTTAAATCTTGAAATAGAGTACAATGGATATTATAAATTCCAAGAACACGATAAAAATAATAAGAAAAAAATAGTATCAGTGTATGATTTAGATAACTTAGTGTATTTAGATTTTTTAGAAAACAACAAGATTTATCTAGAGGGAAATAAAAAATATAAAGTAAAAATAAAATATGATAACACAAGTGATTTTGGTTCTGGAATAATAAAGATTACAAGTGATTATCAAAAGATAGATCAAGACAGAGAACTAAAATTTGGAACACAATCTACAAAAAATGAATTATTCGCTATAAATATAGAAAATGAGACGGCATATGAATTTTCAGTGAGCAGCACATATATGAGAATAAATTTATTCAATAGTGACAAAGTTTTAATGAAACAAAGTCTTATAAATGAGATAGATATACATTTAAAAATGGGGAAATACTATATTTTAATAGAAAATATAAATTCTACGGATTTAAAAGCTAATTTTAAATTTGGAAGAAAAGTTTTTTTAGAAACGGATACATCAGTAGTAATAAATAGTAACAATAATGAGAAAATTGTAGGTTTCAAAAATAATGAAGCAGGAAATTTTTTTATTAAATTAGATAACTATGAAAAAATTGAAGAGTATTCTGTCATAAATACTAATAATACCGTATTGGAAACAAACGGAGGCATATTGATTTTAGTCTACCTTGAGAAAAACTCTGAAATAATGGTTAGAGTTAAAGCACAAGTAAATGTTAGAGCCATTATGGTTAAGGCAGAAGAAAATTATAAATGGGAAATTGATGATAAAGAAATTTCGGGCAGTGAAATAAGAGTTAAAACGGGTACTAAGACTAAGATCAAATTGAAAGTATTAGATAACTATATGGAGCAATTATATCCGATTAGTTCAGAAGAAAATAGTTACTCCTTCGCTGATAATATAATGGTAATTCACGAAGACGCTAAGATTAATGAAAGAATAGTTATACAAGGTATAAGTAATAATAGTCCAATATATTTATATGTCTATGTTATGAATAAATTCGAAGGTGAAGCATATAATGTATATAATGGTGAAGAATTTTATGGTATAAAGTGGAATGATGCACAGGCAGCCAGTTCATTTGATCTCAATTTAGAATTTAATATTAGCGGAAGATGGTATGATTTTCCTACAGTACATAATTTTAGCAGTAGAACAAAACCAATCAACATTAATGAGTTTGTTAAAGGGAAGTTAAGTGGAGAAATTGGCACTGTAATAATCAGGGTAAAATGGATAACACTGAATAAAGGAAATATTTATAATATTTTTTGGGATGGCTTTAATGGTTTAAGTCAAAGTGAGAAAAGACAGCAAATAGAAATTTATGATCAAACTATAGGAACGCACTTTGAAAAAGGCGATGGTTCTCAACAAAATCCATACATAGTATCAAATTTTAGAAATTTAAATAATATTAACAAATTGAAAAATGAAGAGAATATTTATTACTATGAAATAAAAAATGATATTATATTTCCTTCAGGATACATAGTTGAAAATAGTTTTATAAGAGGAAAATTCAAGGGAGTAATTAGAGGAAATCGAAAAAAAATTAGTGGAGTTAAGATAATAATTACAGATTTGAGTTTAGATTACTATGGTTTCATTGAGGAGAATTACGGCACCATATATTATTTAACTCTAGAGAAATCTGGAATAGAGTCTAAAGTTAAAAGAGAAATCCATAACGATAAATTCGCTTATATAGGAATGTTTACGGGTATAAATTATGGTACAATAATGAACTGTATATATAATAAATATGATACAAGTATAACATATAATATTTATCAGTATGTAGGGGGAATTGCGGGAGAAAATCGAAGATTAATCAGTGATTGTAAAGTTATAGCAAATAGCGGATTTGGATATTTTGGCAATACAGGTGGAATAGTAGGATATAATGCTGCATTAGCTTATGTAGAAAACTCTAGTTTTTTTGGAACAATATTTGTTGGTTCTGCTGCAGTAGATGTTAAACGGGTTACAGGAGGAATAGTTGCAGTAAATGATGGGTCAGTATTAGCAGCAATAGATAACAATATTCAAATATACTATGCAGGCGAAAAGTCAGAGAGCAGAACTTTACAACCAATTATAGGAATTTTTATTGGTGAGAACTATCGTACTGATGTATATTCTAAGTCAGATTTAAAAGGGGCAGTTCATAAAGGTAATTTACAAACGGTTACATGGGAAACAGGGACATGGTGGTGGAAAGAAACTCATTATTTTGACCAAGCACTTTATGCTAAAGGTGATCAGATTGGAAAACAATTGGCATAGTGATAGAAAAATAATTTATTTTTTAAGTTATATATATAATAAAAAATGAAATAGATATAAACCTAACTTTGGCTTTTGAGCTTCTGCCACAAGACCTTAATCTTATGACTACGTTATGATATCCATATTTTTATGATACTAGAAAAGAACTTGCAATTGTAATGAATCCTATATATTGGACTAAGTAAAATTTAATACATGATAAAGTACTTAACAGAGGATTTTTCACTTAAAGATATGCCGTTTAAATATTCAATTAAATAGCTTTTATGGTGGGTTGTGATAACTTCAATTAATTTTCATGATTTAAAGTTTAATAAAACGCAATTGTATTTATATTTATTCAACTTAGAAGTAAAGGCTTCATCTATACATATAACCTCTGGTAGTAAACTGGACCTAGCCTCAATAGACTTACCGAAGATATCAATCACACTTTAAGTATATACATGAAATAATTTAGCTGTATCAGTAAAGGTATGATTGAAACCTTTTAAATATTCTAATATGGATAGTTTTTGCTTATGACTTTATTGCAGTTTTGACACTGATACCTTCTTGAGTTGTAATCTATCGTGATTTTATCTTCTATAGAAATACTGTGAATAATTTTTTTAAGTCTGAAGCCACGAAAATAAATATCCTCAGTTTTACATAAAGGTGAGGTAATTTTCTCTTTTTTAAGGTTAGATGCACTGTGATCAAATGATTGTTATGAATCATATCTAAGAGTCCAATTCTGTAACTAAAGTATTCAAATCTTAACAATTTTACGGTATTATCATATTGTCTAAAATTGAATATTATCTATTTAAACTATTAGTTTGATTATATATCAAAATAAAGATTCATACAATCCAAATTAAGACTTTCATGTTTTTTCGCAATAATACATAAATCACTAGTTTAAGTTTTCACTTTTTATGCTATAATATTAACTAGTAATAGGTATCTTATTATTGGAGGAAAAGAGTATGAAAATTGCTGTATTAACCTCAGGTGGGGATGCTCCAGGAATGAACGCGGCAATAAGAGCCGTTGTAAGAGCAAGTCTACATTACGGGTTTGAAGTTTATGGTGTCTTAGATGGATATAAAGGATTATTAGAAGATCGTATGATACTTTTAAACCATGATGCCGTATCAGGACTTTTAACTAAGGGTGGGACATTTCTTGGGACAGCCAGATTACCAGAATTTAAGGATGAAGCAGTTCGTGAAGTAGCGTGTAAAAATTTAAAAGAACGTGGTATTGAAGCCTTAATTGTTATTGGCGGAGATGGTTCTTATAGAGGTGCACTTGCTTTAGGAAAATTAGGTATTAAATGTATTGGAATTCCAGGAACAATCGATAATGATATTGTTGGTACTGATTTTACTATTGGATTTAATACAGCCCTTACAACGATTGTTGATGCTATTGATAAACTAAGAGATACATCAACCTCTCACCAAAGATGTAGTATCGTTGAGGTGATGGGACGTAGAAGTGGCGACTTAGCTTTATATGCTGGTATTTGTGGTGGAGCAGAATTTATTATTACTCCTGAAAATCCTATTAATAAGAAAAAAATCATTGAACGAATGAAAGAGTTTAAAGAAACAAATAGAAGACACGCAATTATTGTAGTGACTGAAAATCAATTTAATGTTCATGAACTAGCCAAAGAGATTACTGAAGCAAGTGGATTCGCTTCAAGGGCAACCGTTCTTGGCTATATTCAAAGAGGTGGGCAACCTGTTCCAGAAGATAGAATTCTAGGTTCTAGAATGGGATCTTATGCAGTTGATTTATTAAGTCAGAATATATATGGTTGTTGTGTTGGAATTAGAGATTCTAGAATGATTCACTTACCATTTGTAAATGTTTTAGACCAAGAAAGACCTAAAAATGATTTATATCCATTATTAGATAAAATATCTTAATAAGATTTAAAAATAGAAAGGAAATTATATTATGCGTAAAACAAAAATTGTATGTACTCTAGGACCAGCCTCAGAAAATAAAGATGTAATGAGATCTTTAATTAAAGCAGGATTAAACGTAGCTCGTTTTAACTTTTCTCATGGAGATTATGAAGAACATGGTAAGAGATTACAAACTGTACAAGAATTAAACAAAGAACTAGGAACTTATGTAGCTACAATGTTAGATACTAAAGGTCCAGAAATTAGAACTCACGAATTTGATGGTAAAGTTGAAATCACAAAAGGATCAGAAGTAAGAATTGCTTTTGAACCAGTATTAGGAAATGCACAAAAATTCTCAGTATCATACCCAGGTTTATTTAATGATATGAAAGTGGGAGATGTTGTTACTGTTGATGATGGTTACTTAACTTTAGAAGTAGTTAAAAAAGATGCTAAAGCTAATGAATTAGTAACAGTTGCAAAAAATACACACACTGTAAAATCACGTCGTGGTGTTAACGTTCCAAATGTTGTATTAAATATGCCTTTCGTTTCTGAAAAAGATGCTAGTGATATTAAATTCGCAGCTGAAAAAGGATATAACTTCGTTGCTGCATCATTTGTACGTCGTGCTGAAGATGCATTAGAAGTTCGTAAAATTTTAGATGCAAATGGCGGTAAAGATGTTCAAATTATCGCTAAGATTGAAAACCAGGAAGGTATGGATAACTTAGATGATATTATTGAAGTAGTAGATGGTATCATGGTTGCTCGTGGAGATTTAGGAATTGAAGTTGCTGCTGAATTAGTTCCTTCATACCAAAGTGAAATGATTGATAAATGTTTAGCTGCAGGAAAAACAGTTATCGTTGCAACTCAAATGTTAGAATCAATGCAAAAAAATCCAAGACCTACAAGAGCTGAAGTTTCAGACGTTGCTAATGCAGTACGTGAAGGAACATCTGCTACAATGTTAAGTGGTGAATCAGCTGCTGGAGATTATCCAGTTGAAGCAGTTACATTCATGGCTAAAATTGATGCTAAAGCTGAAGAAGATTTATTCTATGAAGATTTCTTAGATTATCCAGAAGCTGATGGTGTTGTTGATGCTCTTGCTTTAAATGCAGTTCAATCAGCAATCAATTTTGAATTAAACGCAATCGTTGTTTATGGATTAGAATATGCTAAAGCAGTTTCTAAGTTCCATCCATCAGTTCCAGTAGTAGCTGTTGTTAAAGACTTAAAAGAAGCACAAAGTTTAGCGATTAACTTTGCAGTATTACCAGTTTTAACTGCTAATGAAGCAGAACAAAAATTAGCTTCATTAGGAATTGAAAAAGGTGAATATGTAGTAAGTATTGCTGGAAATTCATTAAATATAGAAGAACTATAATAAATAATAATTACACAAAACTGTGGGACTAAATCCTGCAGTTTTTTTATTGCCAAAAGCCATTAGTTAGAATTAAGTTATAAAAAATGCTATAATACTAATGATAAAAGTATAGGATGTGTAAATAATGTTACCAACAGACAAGCAATTAGAAAGTTTAAAAAAAGTTATTGATATTAAAGGAAATAGAAGGGTTACAAAGTTTATTGAAGAAAATGAAACACTCAAGCAAGGACTTATTGTTTTATCTGGAGATTCAATTATTGAAAATTATCATGTTGAAGAATATTTTGATAATAATGTAGTAAATCGTGGGATTGCAGGATATACAACAAAAGATTTTTTAGAAGTCTTTGATAAGATAGTTGTTCCATTAAACCCTAGTAAATTATTTTTACATATAGGATCAAATGATTTAGTATTATTACATGCAAGTAAAGAAGAAGCACTTATAAATATTTTAAATACTTTAGACTATGTAAAAACTAAATTACCTCAAACAAAAGTTTATTATTTATCGCTAACTCCTGTTTTACCATTAGAACATAAAAAAACCAGAGCTCTTTATGTTGCTAATAGAACCAATGAAGAACTAGATGAAATGAATCAAATATTAGCACAAAAAGTAGAAAATTTCATTGATATTAATGACAGCCTAAAAGATGGCGCCGGAGTATTAGAAGAGTGGTATACGGATGATGGCATTCATTTAAATCATTATGGCTATGTAGAAATAAGTAGTATCATAAAGACATATATATAGTAAGTATAGCCTTTTTTAAAGGGCTATATTTTTTTATAAATCAATAATTAAATATTTTTATAGTCTATAAAATCTAATCTCAAATAATGTGATATACTTTACTATATAAAAGAAAATATAGGTGCTAACATGATACATATTTTTAAAAAAATTGGATGGTTTATAAAAAAAGAATGGCTAACATACTTAGTTTTATTAACGGTATTACTTGCAATTAACATATTAGCTCTATTACCTGCCCTCTTTCTAGGACAAGCAATAGATGTTATTGTTAATAACGAACTTACAATGCATAAATTAATATTTTATGTAGGAGTTTTACTTCTTATTCCTGTAACAAGGTATTTAATGAGTTATATATATAATTACCTAATGGGAAAGTTGGCTCAAAAACTTGCGTATGAATTAAGAGAAAAATACCTATCACACTTATTTGAAATGGATCTAGAGTTTTATGAGAAATATAGTAAAGGTGACTTAATTGCTCGTGCCACAGAGCATTTAGAAAATATAACAGTTGCTGCTACATCTCTTCTTGAAGGGTTAGTATTTAACGTTTCAACAATTATTTTAGCTATAGGAATTATGAGCGTGAGTATACACTTGAGATTAACCCTCATTTCAGTTACAATCATGCCGATAGGGTTAACCATACTTAATTTAATTAGACAAAAGAAAAGAAGATATGTAAAAAAACATCAAGAAATATATAGTCAAATGGCTGAAAAAGTACTAGAAACGACAGAAGGTCAAAAAACCTTAAGAGCATATGTAGAAGAGGATAACGACCTAGAAAAAACAAATGATGCGATTAAGGCAGACATCAAATCATGGAGTTATATTGTTAAATATGAAAACTGGTTTAATCCTTTATTTGAAGTAGTCTATGGCATCAGTTATAGTTTAGCCTTTGTATTTGGTGTGTATTTTATTATTAATCAACAATTAACAGTTGGTTTATTAGTAACATTTATTGCTTATATTGGACAACTTTATAGTCCAATTATTTCTATTTCAACAGTATTTACCCAAATTAATAATGCAGTAACATCTATTGATAGATATGATGAAATTATGAATGAAGTTCCTAAAGTTAAAAATGATGAGACGGCACAAAATATTATTCATTTTAATACAATAACATTTGATAATGTTACATATAAATACCCTTTTGATAAGCAGCCTGTTATTAAAGATATTAGTTTCTCAATTAAAAAGGGGCAGACAATTGGTATAGTTGGACCAACTGGTGCTGGTAAATCTACTTTAATTAGACAACTTTTAAGACAATTTAATACAACAAGTGGAAACATCTATATTGATGATGTTAATATTAAACAATATAGAATAGAAGATGTTAGAAAACTAGTAGGTTATGTGCCACAAGAACATACACTTTTTAGAAAACCAGTTGACAAAAATATTCTTATGGGAAACCCTATGGCAAGCACTTTGGAACTTGAAAGAGCGATTCTGATGGCAGATTTTAGGAAAGACATTAATTATCTTAATCAAGGAGTTCATACGATGGTTGGTGAATCTGGTATGACATTATCAGGTGGACAAAAACAAAGACTATCTATTGCACGAGCACTTGTTAAAAATCCAGATATATTAATCTTAGACGATTCTTTATCCGCAGTTGATGCTAAAACAGAAGCTAATATTTTAGAGCAATTAAGACTTAATCGAAGTGAACAAACAAATATAATTGTTGCCCATAGATTTTCAGCAGTAAGAGATGCTGATATTATTTTGGTTTTAGAAAATGGACGTATTTCAAGTAAGGGAACACATGAAGAATTATTGCGAGAAGATGGCTGGTATAAAAAGCAATATATTCAACAAGTGACAATGGTGTAATTATGAAAGCTATAAGAAAAATATGGAGATATATTAGAAATTATAAGAAGGCGTTAGTGATTGCATTATTTTCGATGTTAGTAATACAATCGCTTAATTTAGCAGCTCCACTCCTTGTTAAATCTATTTTAGATGATCAGTTAGTAGCAATCAAAGAACCTTGGTATGAAACAGTTGAAAAGACAGAAAAATCAGTTTTGTATAATGGAAAATACTACCAACAACAAGAAACTAAAACAGAAAATGTTTTATCCGTTGTTATTGTTAAGGGAAAGTATTATGCAGTAGATGATATAGTAATTCAAGGTAATTATCATGTAGAAAATAATACTTTAATAGTTACAGATACAAATAACTTAGTCACAAAATATAATTTAATACAACTAGATATAAACGAAGTAAAAGATTTTTACTCACCCTTTATTAATCCTTTAATTATTCTTTTAGTATTGCTTGTTTTAAGGTATTTCTTGCAAATTGCATTTTTATATATTCAAAGAACTGCAACTTCACACATAACAATTAATATTATTAAAGATGCCAGAATAGATGCTATCAAGGCTTTGACCTTACTTCCGATGGATCGGTTTGAAAAAGAACCAGCTGGAAAAATTGCTAATCGTATTATTAATGATGTTAATGGAATAAATAGCCTTTTTAATATCTTAATGAATTTAATGGTGAATGCAACCTTAGCAGTTGTATTTGCATATATTGGAATGTTTTATTTAAACTGGCAATTATCACTTATTACATTTGTTTTATATCCTATTATTTATATATGGTTAAAAGCCTTTATTAAGAGATTAAGAAGAAGTGCAGAAAAAACAAATGAGAGCCGTTCAATGATTACAGCACAACTAAATGAAATTATTAATGGCATAGGGATTTTACAAGTTTATAATTATAAAGATGAAACAATTGAAACGTTTAATCAAGTATCAAATGAATTTAGAAGAGAACAGTTAAAAGAATCACGATTACATTTGGGTATGGGTTGGAATCTTATTAGATTATTAGGTGCATCAATAACAGCTCTAATTATTTTATATTTTGGGTATAACTCATTAAATATATATGGTTTTGTCGCTACAGCTGGCTTGATATATGCGTATAATGATTATTTATCTAGACTAGTAGAACCTGTCATGATGTTATTTAGAGAAATTGGAAATTATCAACATGCTGTTGTAAGATCTGAAAGATTATTTAATTTAATAGATAGTGTAAAAGAAGATGATGAATACCATGAAATCGACAGATATAAGGGAAAAGTTGTTTTTGATGGTGTATGGTTTTCATATGTAGAAAACCAACCTGTATTAAAAGGAATAGATTTGACTATTGATCCAGGGCAGATGATAGGAATTGTTGGACATACAGGTTCTGGAAAATCAACACTGATGAATTTACTGTTAAGGTTTTATGACTTTAAAGATGATGATATGGGAAATATATACATTGATGATTTACCAATAGATACATATAGTAAAAGAACTTACCGTAAACATATAGGTATCATTTTACAAGACCCAATTATGTTTAAAGGAACTCTTGCAGATAATATTAGATTTGGTGCAGAAGCAAGTGATGAACTAATAGAAGAAACGTTAAGATTAGTGGGTGGTGGAAAACTATTAGATAAACTTGAATTTGGAATACACCAAAAAATTGTTAGAGGTGGAAGTAATTTAAGTGTGGGAGAAAAACAAATTATCAGTTTTGCTAGAGCAATCCTGCATAATCCCTCTATTTTAATTATGGATGAAGCAACTGCTAATATAGATACTGAGACTGAAGAAATGATCCAAAGAGCTTTAGAAGAAGTTAAGAAGAATAGAACAACCATTGTTATTGCACATAGATTATCAACAATTAAAAAAGCGAACAAAATAGTTGTTTTAGAAAATGGATTAAAAGTAGAAGAAGGAACCCATGAAGCACTACTTAAAAATAATAGTGTTTATGCAAATATTTATAGATCGCAAGTAAAAATAGAAGAGATAATGTAAGTGTCAAAAATATGGTAGTGGATTAGGAAGGTATTCTTAATCCATTATTTTTTTAATAGCAGAGAATAATAATTGATTTTTAAGGTGAAAAATGTTATAATTTTAATCAGTTTCTTAACAATAGAAACAAGAAAAGAAAGGATGTGCTTTTCCAAAAATGGAAGCCGAAAGTAGTCAGCCGCGATTGTGGCATAAAGAAAATGAAGATGAGGTATTAAGGCAACTTAATACAACTAAGGAAGGTCTTTCTGATAAAGAAGCTTTACTTAGATTAACCAAGGATGGATATAACGAACTCCAAGGTAAAAAAAGAAAATCAGTTGGTAAGATGATTTTAGAGCAATTAAAAGATAAAACAAATATTATCTTAATGATTGCTGCCAGTATATCGTTAGTATTAGCGATTGTTGAACAAATGACAAATGGAACAGTAGATTATATTGAATCTATTGTAATATTTACGATTGTAATTCTTAATAGTACAATTGCAATTGTTCAAGAAAGAAAAGCAGAAAATGCATTAGATGCGTTAAAAGATTTAAGTGCACCACACGCTAAAGTTTTAAGAGAAGGTGAACTTAGTATTGTATTAACAAGAGAACTTGTAAGAGGAGATATTGTTTATCTTGAAGCAGGAGATATTGTTCCTGCAGATCTACGTTTATTTGATACAAGTGAATTGGCTATACAAGAAGCTGCTTTGACTGGTGAATCTGTTCCAGTTATTAAAGATGCTGAAATAGAAATAGAAGAAAATCTTTCAATTGGTGATAGATTAAATATGGCGTATATGTCAACAATTGTAACAGGCGGTAATGGTTATGGTATTGTAGTTGAAACTGCAATGAGAAGTGAAGTAGGTAAAATCGCTCAATCACTTAATACCCAAGAAAACGTTGATACCCCACTTAAAATTAAGTTAGCTAAATTAGGACATAATTTAAGTATTGTTGCAATCTTTGTATGTAGCATTGTTATTGGATTGGATTTAATTAGATGGGATTGGGCGAATAACCCGATGACATTCGTAAGTTTCATGCCAACATTAATGACAGCTGTTGCGCTTGCAATTGGTGTAATACCTGAAGGATTACCTACTATTGCAACAGTAATTATGGCACTTGGTGTTACAAGAATGGCAAAGAAAAATGCCCTTGTAAAAAAACTTCCTGCAGTTGAAACACTAGGTAGTGCAACTGTTGTATGTAGCGACAAAACAGGGACTTTAACACAAAATAAAATGACTGTTGTTGAAGTTGCTGTAAACGGAGATTTTAAGCAAGGTAAAACAAGAATTGTTGAAAATAAACCAATTAACGATAAAATATATCAACCCTTATTAAAAGCAGCTATGCTGTGTAATAATGCCGAGTTTGACCCTGATGATGAAAATAACATTATTGGTGATCCAACAGAAGGAGCGTTACTATATTTTGGTAAGGTTAATAAAATAGATTTAGATGAAATAGATGAAAAATACGAACGTGTATTTGAACAACCATTTGATTCTGATAGAAAAATGATGAGTGTTGTAGTAAAAGATAAAGAGAAACTAATTGGTTACACTAAAGGTGCAATAGAAGAAGTTTTAGATGAAGTTACACACTTTTTAGATGAAGATGGTATTAGAAAAATCACCTTAGAAGATAAAAAACAAATTTTAACTTTATCAACTCAAATGGCTAAAAGAGCATTAAGAGTTCTAGGGTTTGCCACAAAAGAAATTAAAGAAGTTCCTGAAGAAGGCGATGATGTTGAAGAAGGTTTAACATTCATTGGATTAACAGGTATGATAGATCCTCCTAGAACAGAGGTTTTATCCGCAATCAGAAGTTGTCGTGATGCAGGTGTTCGTACAGTAATGATTACAGGAGACCATAAATTAACGGCTGTCGCTATTGCACAAAGTTTAGAAATATTTGATGAAAATCGTGGAGATTTAGCAGTTGGTCAAGATGAATTAGAAAAAATGACTGATGAAGAATTGAAACTTATTATTAAAAAAGTAACTGTCTTTTCAAGAGTTTCACCACAAGAAAAACTTAGAATTGTTAAAGTAATGAATGAAGTTGGAGAAATTACTGCAATGACAGGTGATGGTGTTAACGATGCTCCAGCCCTAAAAGCAGCTCATATTGGTATTGCTATGGGAAGTGGAACCGAAGTAGCTAAAGATGCAGCAGACTTAATCTTACTTGATGATGATTTTAAAACAATTGAAGTAGCTATTAAAGAAGGTAGACGTATTTATAAAAATATTATAAAGGTAGTTCAATTCTTATTAGCTGGAAACGTTGCTGAAATTTTAATGATTATTCTAGCGCAAATATTAGGATGGCCAACACCTCTTATTGCTATTCATATTTTAGTAATTAACTTAATTACAGATTCAATTCCAGCACTTGCCTTAGGTGTAGATCCAGCGGGTAGAAATATCATGAAAGAAAAACCACTTAAAACAAACTCTCTTTTTTCAGACGGGTTAGTAGTAAGAGTAATCACTCATGGAGTATTTACTTTAATTGCATCATTTGCAGCTTATGCATATGGGATTTTAGTAGTAGATAGTCAACCGGTTGCTATGACTATGTCATTTATGATTTTATCGATTTCACAGTTATTACACTCTGTGAATCAAAGATCAAATGTAGCATCAGCATTTAAGCCACATGATTTTAATAAATGGCTTTATTGGGCAACATTTGGTTCTCTAGTGATTGTACTTATTTTATCATTAGTACCGGGTGTACAAGGTTTATTTAATTTAGTATACTTGACCCCACTTCAATATTTATTAGTTGCTGTGTTCTCGTTTGTACCATTTATATTTGTAGAAATTGAAAAATTAATACATAGAATATATTTAAAGAAACATAAAATAGATTATTCAAATATGTAATATAATATTAAAATTCCTTAGCAGTTATTCTGTTAGGGGATTTTTTTATAATAGAGGTTAATGTATTATTATAAAATTTTCTTTTAATTGAGTTAAAAGGTAGGTTTCTACATCCATATTAAAGAAATAAAAAACTAAAATCCAAATAGATAATACTTATTTGAATTTTTAAAAATGAGCATATAGAGTCAAATTTTTATTATCTTTATGTGATATACTTATAATAAAAAGAGGTGGGAAAATGCATGCTTGGGAATCCATTCAAGAAACAGTAGATTATATTGAGGATAACATAAGAAAAGATATAGAAATTAATGAGCTTGCTTCAATCGCAAAACTTTCACCCTTTTATTATCAAAGATTATTTACAAGGCTCATCAAAAAACCAGTAAGAGAATATATCAAATTAAGAAAACTAGCTAGAGCTTCTATAGATTTAAAAAATAAGAAAAAATTAGTTTCTATAGTTTCATTAGAATATGGGTTTTTAAATCATGAAACTTTTACAAGAGCATTTAAAAACACATATGGTATAACACCACTTGAATATAGAAAAAAAGATTTGGAACTAGATAATTTTGAAAAACCAGATTTACTATTAAATTATGTAATGGTAGATGAAGGTGTCCCTTTAATTACGGAAGGCTTAGTTTTAGAGTACAATAAAATGACACTGGATAAAGAAATTAGATTTATTGGTGTTACTGGTTATTTTAAATTTGAAAGTGGCAAAATGTCAGGAGAACGACCAGGAATTTCAGGACCTGCACTTATTTGGAAGAATTTTTTTGAAGAAAAGAATAAAATACCAAACAAGAAAGAACCTAGAATGATTGGTGTTTCTTATCATGGAGATGCAAAAGATGGATACTCGACATACTTTTGTGGTATCGAACCGGATTTAAATTATAAAAATAGTAAATTAGATCAATTTATTCTACCAGTAAGAGAGTATTTGGTTTGTAGATTTGAGGCACAAAGTTTATATGAACTCACAACAGTTGCGATGTCAAAAGTTATGAAACATACTAGATTTTGGTTAAGAGAACATGGTTTAAGAGCTGATGGATTCTTCCCAGAAATTTACCCACATATAGAAAAAAATGATGTTATTTATATGGAATTATGGATTCCATTTATAAAAAGATAAAGCTTAAAGGAGCGAATTTTATGACTGAATTTGAGAAGGGTTTAGAAATTATTACTAAAAGATGTGGTAATGATAGAGATAATATCATTTCACTAGCAACTATACATTCTGAAAAAAATGGAAAAAGTATCCCAGCTGTAAGAGATGTAGATGCATATTATGAAAATGGTTCATTCTATATTGTGACATATGCTAAATCAAATAAGATGTTAGAAATAAAAGAAAACCCAAATGTAGCATTCTCTGTTAATTCTAGAAATATATCTGGAAAAGCAGTTGGAACTAATTTAGGGTGGGTCTTAGATCCTAAAAATGCCGAGTTAAGAACTAAGCTAAGAAGAGTTTTTTCAAAGTGGTATGATGAAGCAAATAATGAAGCAGATATTAACTTTTGTTATTTAGAGATTAAAATAACGTATGCTGTTGCAGTTACTGGGCATGGACCAACTACAAAAAAATATCATTTAGATTTCTTAGAAAAAAAGATAATAGATGAAGTGAAGGAATTAAAAAAAAGAGAAGCTTATTATTTTAAATTTAATGGACTAGATGCAATTGAACAAGGAAGAACATTCATTTTTAAATTCTTAAAAGAGAATCGTATTGACTTGGAAAAAAGTTTGGAACCTGTGTATATTTTTGGCAGCTATGACATTTTAAAAAAGGATACTGAAGAATTAGAGTATACATTGTATCTTGTTATTTCAGATAAAGTAAAATTAGTAGATGAGCCTTTAAAAACACATGTTTTTGGTGCTAATTATGTTAGAAGATTTTGCCTATATAAAGATATTTTAGAAGAATCTTTAAGTTTTTATAATGACTTGAAAAAAGAAAAAAGTCATAATCAGGATTCAATAATTACTGAGCAGTATCTACTGTCTAAAAATAACTTCACTAAGAGTACACAAGTTTTACTGCTTTTAGAAAGTAGTAAAATAATATGAAAATAGGAGATCTTTTATTATTTGGAAAATATCAGTTTAGAGTGTTAGAAATTGATTCTAATAGGGCACTAATTATTACCGATGAAATTATTGAGAAAAGACCTTATCATAATACATACGAAAGCGTTACTTGGGAAACATGTGACTTAAGGAAATATTTAAATCATGAATTTTATTATACTTTTACACAAGAAGAACAAGGAAGGATCATACCTGTTACTAATAAAAATTTAAATAATCCATGGTATCATACAAATGGTGGAAATGATACATATGATTTTATATTTTTACTTGATATCTTTGATGTAGTGTGTAAATACTTTGGAGATAGCAGTAAGCATTTAATTAGAAAATCAGAAAAAGAAAAGTACTGGTTTGCAAAAAGGGATGAAAATAATATAAATAGACTGGCAACGTATAAAGGAAATAATTTTTGGTGGTGGATAAGGACACCTGGAAGAATACCAAATACAGCTGTTTATATTCATGGTAATCCAATTGGACGTGTAGGTATTAATGGAAATAATGTTTTCTTTAGGACATATACTGAAAATAGACAGGGGGGAATAAGACCTGCTTTGTGGATTAAATTAGACTGAAAATAAGTAATATTGACATTACTTATTTTTTATCATATAATTTAAAACAAGCGTTACACAACATGTGTTTTAAATAGAGGTGATAAATATGCCACCTAAGGCAAAATTTACAAAAAATCAAATTACAGATACTGCACTAGAAATATTAAGAAGTCAAGGTATAGAGTATTTAACAGCAAGAGCACTTGGAAAAGCGCTAGGAAGTTCTTCAAGACCTATTTTTACTGTTTTTCAAAGTATGGAAGAATTAAAAGATGTTTTGATAGAGCGCATTAAAATTATTTATCATGAATATATTCAAGAAGGATTAAATGATCCACTACCTTTTAAGGGAGTAGGGATGTCTTATGTTAAATTTGCAAAAGAAGAACCCAATTATTTTAATATATTATTTGCAACCTGCAGAGAAGATATACCTAATGTAGAATATATTCTACCTATGATTGATGACAATTATGAAGCAATTATAAACTCCATTAAAGCAAGTTACCAACTATCAGATTTATTAAGCATAAAACTTTATAGACACTTATGGATTTATACTCATGGTATTGCTACACTATGTGCTTCAAAGTTATATTTGTTTAATGAAGAAGAGGTTAGTCAAATGATAACAGAGATTGCTAAAAGTTTACTAAGGGCAATGAAAGAGGGAAAAATACAATGATTTGCATTCGAAATATAAGAAAATCATATGGTATAAAAGAAAATAGTTTTCCAATTTTAAAGGGGATTAGTTTAGAAATAAAAGATGGCGATTTTGTTGCTATTCTTGGAGCATCAGGTAGTGGCAAGACAACACTTTTAAATGTAGTATCAGGACTTGAAAAAGTGGATGAAGGTCAAATCTTTTATGATTCACTCAATATTGAAGAATTGTCTGAAACTGAGCTGACAAAGTTTAGAAAAGATAATATTGGATTTGTATTTCAATCATTTTATTTACTGCCTAATATGAATGTTTTAAAAAATGTCAAGTTAGGGGCTGATTTGATTAATAACAAAGACTACAAAGATGTTATTGAAAAAGTTGGTCTTTTGGATAAACTTAATAAGTTTCCAAGAGAACTTTCTGGTGGAGAACAGCAAAGAGTAGCTATAGCAAGAGCACTTTCTAAAAAACCTAAGTTTTTATTTTTGGATGAACCAACTGGTGCACTGGATGAGCAGACAGGTAGAGAAATTCTTGATTACTTGATTAAGTTACAAAAAGCAGAGAAGTTTACAATGATCATGGTTACACACAATCAAAATATTGCACAAATGGCAAATACTATTGTTATGATAAATAGCGGACAAATTCAAAATGTATATCAAAATGAGACACCAAAAGATGCCTATGAAATTGCGTGGTAATATATGATATCAATTAAAGACTTGAAAAAATTTGTAGGTATCATAATTATTATGTTTTGTGCAGTTTTTATATGTAACTTATTTTTAAACTATAGACTAGACTTGAAAAAAATAGAAGTCTATGCAACAACTAATGAATTATATGATTTTTATAAGGCGAGAGTAGCAACAGCAAATATGGTTTCATTTGTTACTGGAGCATGTTTATTCTTAACTTCTATAACGATGCTATTTTTCTATATTAAAAATTATTTAGATGTACATAAAAATGAACTAGGCATATTAAAAGCACTAGGATATAGAAATATGCAAATTTCAAGAAAGTTTTGGATATTTGGATTAAGTGTATTATTAGGTGGAACGCTTGGGTATTTAGCTTCTTTTTTAGTAATCCCATTATTTTACAATATTCAAAATAAGAGTATTCTATTACCACCAGTATCTTTAACTTGGCATTTAATACTTTATGTATATTTAGTTATTTTTCCAACACTAGCATTTTCATTACTATCAATTTTTTATACACAAAGAAAACTGAAATCATCAGCACTTTCACTGATTAAAGAAGTGCCCGAGTATACTAAGTTGGTTAAAAAAACACAGGAAAATGAAAGTGATACTTTTATGAAAGATTTACAAAAAACAACATTGAAAAGTAAGAAGACACTTGTCTTCTTTATTGGATTTTCTGCTTTTTGTTTTTCTGAAATGATTCAAATGTCTGCGAGTATTAAAGAATTTTCAGATATTCTTATGGCTATTATTACAATAGGAATTGGTGTTGTTCTAGCAACAACAATTGTGATTTTAGCGATTGAATCTGTAATTAAGGGTAACTTAAAAACAATTGCTGTGATGAATACTTTTGGTTACTCAAAAGCTGAGTGCAGTAAATCTGTATTAGATGGGTATAAAATATTTGCATATCTTGGGTTTATGTTAGGGACACTGTATCAATATGGTATTTTAAGTATTATGGTTAATGTTGTATTTAGTAAAGTAGATAGTGGTATTGTTTATAATTTTGACTTCAAAGCATTTATAGTTACATTTGTTTTATTTGTCTTTACATATGAAATACTTATGGCATTTTATAAATATAAGATAAGTAAAATTTCAATTAAAGAAATTATGCTACAGTAAGATAGAATATAATTAGAGGATGTTGTATGAATAAGAAAAAATGTTTGATAATCAATATAGTATTACTTTTATGGTTTTTATTAGATATGATAGGTTTAAAAATTGGAAATCAGTATTTAGTAGTTCAAGCGTGGAAAGAAGATGGAATTTTCTTTTTAGTGTATTTTATAATAATTGTGGTATTTTTATTTAAAGAGAAAATTGGAAAATATGCGTTAACAATATTTTTATTTCTATGGCTTTTTATACAAGTTATGTCACATGAAATATACACGATTACAGGTGGCGGATTAAATAAAATAGATTATTTTAAAGAAACGATTAAATTATTTCCATCAAAAAGTGTCTATATACCTGATTTATATCATCTAATACTTCATGTATTAATTCTAGTAGCCTTAATTTTTACAGTTACATATATATTCAAGAAAAGAATAACTAAGTAAAGATATGAATAATTAAGATAACTTCAAAAAATGAATAGTCTTTAAAAAATATAGATATTTATTTTTTTATAATAGTTTATTTAGAATAATTAAGTAAAAAAGTTATTATTAAAAGTAATAAGAATAGTGATTTATCATATAAGATAAATAGTATACTATTAATAATATAAAAATATATGGAGGACAAAGGTAATGAAAAGTAGTTATTATGAGCATGTTGAAGGAAAAGCAGAACATTTAGTTTATTTAGATAAAAAGGGAAAAGAATTAGAAAAATTATTAGAAGGATCTAAAACAGCGATCATTAGAGGAGCGGCAGGTAAAAAATCACCTTTAGGCGGCAGAGTTAAAATAGGAGATATACTATACTTTGTTCAAACTGGAGGCGATTTATTAGTAACGCACAGAACTATTGTTACAAACGTTACAGAAACAGAGAAAATGCTTGAAGAAGAATCAATAGCTTTTGTTGATAAACACCAAGATAAACTTAATCTAGCAAAACACCAGTATGAAAGATGGGCAGGTAAGAAATTTCTTTGTATTATTGAAGTAGATAGATTAGAAGAAATAGAAGCGTTTGAATATTTAAGAGAAAGTAATATGGATGATTGGGTAATAACACAAGATATTAATACAATAAAAAAATAATTCATTTAAATTAATTGAAGAAGGTGTGGATAAATTGGAAACATACATTTTGTTATTACGTGGTATTAATGTAGGTGGTAAGAATATTATTTCTATGAAAGAGCTTAAAACTTTATTTGAAGATTCCGGTTTTAAAAATGTTAAAACATACATCAATAGTGGTAATGTTATATTTTCAAGTGAACAAACTGATATCAATCAAATAATATCTCATTGTGAATCTTTGATTAAGGAACAGTTTAGTTTAGATATTAAAGTTTTAATTGTAGAGATAAATAAATTTATTAAAGTTATTGAACAAATACCTAGTACATTTAAAGAATCAGATAAAGATTATTATGATACAGTTGTTTTTATGATGCCTGGAGTAACTGCAGAATCAGTTTTAAACACAATAGAAAACAAACTTACAGATTATGATGTAATTCATGCAAAAACTGATGTTATTTATTGGAGAGCTTATTTACCATCTTTTTCAAAATCAGGACTTGGAAAATTAGCAGCGACTAAAGTAAATCAATTAATTACAATTAGAACTATTAAAACAGTTAATAAAATATTAGAATTACACTATAAGTAGCATTTAGGGGAAAAAAATGAAAACATATGAACTTCAAATATTAGATTTTAAAAAAGTTAGAATGCTGGGTAAGAAAGTACTAGTTAAGATGGGTTCTAATGCTAAAAAACACTGGCAAGAATATCTTAATGATGGATCAAATCAATTATTACAAGAAAATGAAAATAGAGTTTCACCAAAAGGTGATTGTATTGGCTTTATGGGTGGATATAATCCTCAAACAAAGACATTTATAGAAATGCCTGGTGTATTTGTAAAACCAGATACAATTGTCCCAGATGGTTTTGATTATATAGATATACCAGATTGTAATATGGCAGTGCTTTGGATTACAGCAGAGAACCCAAATCTTGAAAAAGGTGCACATAATTTGTTGTTAAAGCATTTAAAAGAAACAAATTATGAAGCTGACTATAGTTTAGGATTTTCAGCAGAATACTACACTAGTGTGGGATATGTAAATTTAGATAAGAATAACCCTATATATAAGTTTGGTTATTTCTTACCATGTAAAGAAAAATTAGTATAAATAGTTTTTGGGAAAAAAAGTCGAGTTTCTTTTAAACATATATTTTAAAATATAAGCATGAAAGAAGGATTTTATCTTGAACATTTATGAACTTATGCAAAAAGTAATTGAAGAAATTGAAAAACATTTAGAACAACATATTAATATTGATAAGCTAGCGTCAAGTATTGGTATGTCTTTATCAAATGTATATAGATTTTTTTTATCACTTGTTGGTTATAACATTAAAGAATATGTCAGGCTAAGAAGAATCTCAGAAGCAGCAAGTAAATTAAAACAAGGACATTCAGTAACTGATTTAGCATATCTTTATACATATGATACTCCAGACTCATTTACTAGAGCATTTAAAAAAATCACTGGCGTATTACCTTCTAAATATAAAAAAGAAAAGCATTTCTTTCAGTTTAAAAAAATAAATATACTTGAAAGGAATTTTATGAACTTAGAAGAAAAAGCATTAGGGGTTAAGATTTTAAAACATATGGAAAGTATTGAGGTTATATACTTTAATTACTATGGCAATAATCCAGAAGATGGCGCGTTTGAGCTTTTTAAAAAATGGGCAAAAAATAACAAAATTGATATTGTAAAAGAAGGTCTACGTGTTTTTGGTTATAATAACCCTAATCCGAAAGATGATTCAGGAGTTTATGGGTATGAATTATGTGTGACTTTAAATAAAAATATTAAACAAAAAGTAAGCCTTGAAAATATTAAAGTACTAGAAGGTGGAATGTACGCGGTTGTTACTGTTAAAAAACAAGAAGATAAGCATATAGGACAGTCAATCGCAGAAACATGGCAACGCTTTGGTACATGGCTTCAAGCAAGCAAATTTATATTAACAGAGCGTCAATGGTTAGAAGAACATCATGATTTTGATCAAGAGTATAATCATATAGGAAATGTAGATCTTTATATGTCGATTGATTATAAAGATACAAAAGTTGATGCATTAGAGATTAGAGAAATGAAAGAAAGAATGGCGAATTATTATACCTTTAAAGGAAGTAACGCAATTTCAGAAGGTAGATCTTATATTACTACTTGGTTTTTAGAAAATAAAATTGATTTAGCAAAAGAGCAAGCCCCTATTTATATATTCGGTAGTTATGATTTAGAAGAAAAACAGACAGATGATTTTGAATATAAACTATACTTTATAACAGAAAATATTGAATATAAAAAAAAGTCAGAACAAGAGCTTGTTTTAGGCAAGACTTATGTTAGAAAATTTATTAATTTTGAAAATCTTACAGATTCATGGGATTTTCTTTATGGAGAGTATAAGAATAATGAAACTTATAAAATAGATAGTTCTATTATCTATGAGCAATATTTAATGGAAACAGATGTAATCACTAATCAAACGACTGTACTTCAATTATTGCAGGTAACAAAAAAATAATATTTAGAATTAGACTTTAAATGTATCAAAATAAAGTGTGCAATAATAGATATAAAATCCACGCATGTAAAATTTACTTGAGTGGATAATGTGCTTTTTAAAAATATAGAATTGGAAGTAATAGATATGAATGAAGATTTTATCAAATTATATCAGCATCTGAATATAGAAGTTTTGGATTTAATGAGGCAAATAGATACTTTGATTAAAAGAAGTGTTGATTTTGTGATAGAAGAAAAAGTATGGTCAAAAACTGCGATGTACTATATAGGTAAAAGAACAATTATTTTAGCACTTTTTTCTGATCATATTAATATTGTTTCAAATCCACAAATTTATAAAGATAGTATACTTTATCAAAATGCAATTATAGAAAATAAAGAGTTCTTAAAAGGATATAAAATTACCCCAAAGGGTATGCTTCAGATATATTTAGGACAAGAAGTTCCAGAACAATTACTGCTTCAAATATTCAAGCAAACATTCACTAAGTAAAAAATGGAGATAAAGGCATGGAAAAAAGGGGATTAAAAATTAAAATAATTTATATTATAGGATGTAGTTTTAGTTTATTTATAGGGCTTTTTCATTTTAGTTTCCCTTATCTATTTTCATGGTATTCATATGTACCTGATATACCTTATAATCTAAGAGTATCAATTGATTATGTTAATTTCTTTTTTTCACTTTTATTATCAGGTTTAAGTATTTTAAGTATCATAGTTTCAAAAGGGGTTATTTCAAGACATAAAGAGTCATCATATATAGCATATTTACTTGCAGTTGTGTGGTTTTTCAGAGTTATAATCAATGTTATCTTACCATCAAATGGCATATATGATTCGATGTTTTTTGGACAATTTAGCATGAGTCTTGTCATATTTCTAATGATTCTCATACCTCTTATACTAAGAAAAAATTACTTGAAAGCTAGATTATCATAAATAAACCATTCATCAGAAAGCATTTTACTATGTTTATTTAAGAGTCTTAACTTAAGTCACTTATCATATATTTTAAGTGAAAATATATAAAAGCATATACTTAATTTATATGTACTACTATTTACAATTTTATAATATAGTTATATAATAGCATCATATTTAAACTAGAAAGATGGTGATCACAATGGCAAACAATCAAGTTAGTAATGACTATATTTATGTTTTTATGATGGTTCGTCTTCGTGATGATTCATCAGAGATATCACACCACAACGACTAAAGTCCTTGTGGTATAAAAAAGAATCATAAGCTGCAAGGACCTTTGAAATACAAGGTTTTTTTTGCTTTACAAAAAATAGGAAAGGATATACAAATGACAACACTAAAACAAATTATAGAAGCTGAAAAAGAAAGTGATAAGATGTTAAAAGAGGCATATGATCGTAAAGTTGATGAAACTAAAAAGCTTAAAGAATACATAGAACTTTCAAATAAACAAGCACTAGCAACAATTAATAATGAAAAAAAACATATTGAAGATGAAAAACAAAAGGCACTGCTAAATTTAGAAAAGATACATAAATTTAAAATGGATCAAGTAAAGGAAATAATAGATGCAAGTACACAAGATAAGCATCAAGAGATATTCTTTGAATTGATAGAGGGTATATTAAAGTCATGATTATTCCAGTGAAAAAAATTAGAGTGATTACACATCAAGAAAACCAACATTTGTTTGTCAGTGAAATTCATGAGCAAGGAAGAGTTATGCTTGCTGGCAGTGAACAAAAAAAGATTTTAACCGAGGATGAACAGTTTTTAAAATATGTTGAGAATCATATTATCAATTTAGAAAAGTATACTAAGAAAAAATTTTTTGAATACAAAGAAGTCAAAATAGAAGATTTTGGAAAAATTGCAATAAAGGCAGAAAAAGTACTTGAAGAACTAGATGAATTGCATCGTAGAAAAAAAGAACTTACTGAATCAAATAAAAACATGTTAAATGAATTTGGATTACTCATACCATTTGAAAGTTTAGATGTTTATACTAAAGACTTACTGGACTTAAAGAGAGTTAAAGTCATATTTGGGTATTGGAATGAACTAGAACATGAAGAAATCATGGATAGTTTGAAACAACAAAATATTATGGTTGAATTATACGCTAGATTAGATCAAAAACAATATTGTATTTTGGTTTTAGAACAGGACCAATATCAAAGTAAAATAAATTTTATCAATTCAGTAATTAAAAAAATAGAGATTCCTAGGTTGGATATTTTGATTCCGGATGAATTAAATAGACTCAAAAAACATACAATTTTACAAGAAGCTAAATTAAAAGATATTGAATCAAGATTAAAAGAATTAAGTAAAGATAATAATACACTTAAATTTTACTATGATTACAAAATAAATAAAATGACAGAAAAACTAGTTAAATTAGAGCACACTGAAAAAACGGTTTATATGGAAGGATGGTTACCCTCTAATCAAGTGGAGCAATTAAGAGAAGAACTTAACAAAAAAATGATTTGTGAAATTGAAGAGATTGATATAGAAGAAAATGATTTAATACCAACATATATTGAAAATAATAAATTTATCAGACAATTTGAAACAATTACTAATATGTATTCTGCTCCATCTCACACCGAAATAGATCCAAACCCAATTATGTCTATATGGTATTGGCTTATCTTTGGGTTAATGATGGGAGATATTGGTTATGGTCTTGCAATGGTTATATTCTTTGCATTATTTGTTAAATTTAAAAAACCCAAAGGAGAACTTAAAAAACTTGTTTTAGTCTTTGCGTACTCTGGGGTGTCATCTGTGATTTTTGGGATACTATTTGGTAGTTTCTTTGGAGCTAAATTTGATTTGTTGAATACGATTGGAATATGGATGGGCAACCCAAATTTAACCTCTATTGTTTTAGAACCCATTAAAGATCCGCTTCCTATGTTAATCGCATCTCTGGCGATTGGCGTATTACATATTATTTCTGGATTAGTTCTTAAAATAATCATAGAAGTACGTAAAAAATCATATTTAACGGCGGTATCTGAGGGGTTAAGTTGGATATTAATACTTTTAGGCATAGTTTTATTTATATTGGTTAAGCCTAATATTATAGGGATAGCTATGATTATATTAGGATTTTTAATGATTTTAGTCTTCAAGGGTCATAATCAAAAAGGAATATTTAATAAGGCATTAAGTGGCTTAGGTGGACTTTATGGTATAACAAATTATTTAAGTGACATCTTGAGTTATTCAAGAATACTTGCTTTAAGTTTATCAACAGCAGTCATTGCATTTACAATGAATATGTTGGCTGATATGGTGTCTGGAGGTATATTTGGATTTATTCTAGCTACTATTGTTTATTTAGTTGGGCATATATTTAACTTTGTAATGGGGCTTTTATCAGCATATGTGCATGATGGAAGACTACAATATTTAGAGTTTTTTGGAAAGTTTTACGAGGGTGGAGGTACTGTTTTTACCCCATTTGAATATCAGTTTAAATATATAGATGAAATAATTAAGGAGAAAAAATAAAATGACAACAGGATTAGTTTATGCATTAATTGGAGCAGCACTTAGTATTGGACTTGCAGGTATTGGATCAGCAATTGGAGTTGCTCTATCAGGGAAAGCAGCAGCAGGTGTTATTTCAGAGAAACCAGAACTTTTTGGTAAAGTATTGATTTTGCAAGCATTACCCGGTACGCAAGGTATTTATGGCTTTTTGTTAGCAATTTTGATTTTAGTTAAAGTGGGGCTTGTTGGAGGAACACCAATTCAAATTACAGATGCACAGGGATTATCGCTTTTTGCATCAACACTACCAATTGCGGTAGTTGGTTTAGTATCAGGTATTTACCAAGGAAAAATGGCTGCAAGCGCAATTGCTATGACTGCTAAAAAACCTAATATGTCAGCTCGTGGTATGACTATGACAGCAATTGTTGAAACATATGCAATTTTGGCACTTTTAGTAAGTATTTTAATGTATAGTGCTATTAGCATTTAATTGGAGTCTATTATGAATGATAGAGCACTTCATGAGAGAATTGTTATAGAAAGTAAACTTAAATCTTTAGAGATTGAGAAACAAACTACACAAGAAATTGAAACTTTAAAACATGATGCACTTAATAAAATCAAGGAAGAAGTCAAAGATACTTTAAAAAAATTTCAAGAAAAAAGCGACCTCGATATTTTAATGTTTGAAAAGAAAAAAGAAGCGGAACTTAACAGTTTTCAAAAGGAAACCAAAGTAATTCAAGTAGAATCATTATTTGATAAAGTTTATGAATATATTACTAAATTAGATAAAAAAGAACTTTGCAACTGGGTTTATAAACTAGTTAATGTGGATGAAATTTTTGGTGATGAAATAATTTATGTATCAAGTCAAAATATGGATAAATACTTAGAGGCTTTTTCTAGTAAAAAAGATAAAGATGATCTAGATTTACTTAATAAGAAAAATAAGAATTTTAAGTTTAAACTTAAAACAGATAATCTCAATTTCAAGGAAGGTTTTATCGTGGTTAAGGATGATTTTGACTTGATTTTTGACTACAAACAAATTGTGGATGAGTATAAAAAAAATCGAGAGAAAGAAGTTTATGAAAAATTTTATGGTAATGAATGATGAGTATTTACTTGGTCTTCTAAATTCCAAGATAACAACTCTATACACTAAGGAAACCTATGAACTTTTAAAAACAATGGAAAAAAAGGACTTACTAAGATACTTATATCATGATGGTATTCTCATAGAGGAGCATTCAGATTTTAAACTTGGACTAAAAAGTCTAGATGAAGCTTTAAAATATGAAATATCATCATATATTGGGAAAGAGCATTTAGTATATCAATACTTTTTTTCAAATCAGAAAAAATCAGTTGATTTTTATAATACAATATACAATGAAATAAAGCCGCAAAATATATTATCTGAGATTATAAGTTATAGAAACTCAGTTAAAAATATTATTATGGCGTATAGATTATGTGAAAATAATGAAGATGTATTAGTCTTTAAATCTAATATGTTAAAGCAAAATCAATATGAAATTGATAGATTAGAAACTGCATATATTCAAGGTAAAAAAGAATTAATTCAATTTACAAAATCTGAACTTAATACTGATGTTGATATAGCAGATAGTGTTTTAAAAATTGATAGAAAACTATCTAAGCAATATCTGGAGTATATAAAAAGTTATGCTTATAGTACAAACTTATTAGAAATATTAATTTACTATATTGTGATGAGAAAAAACCAAATTAACCAAATTAAATCAATATATTATCTAAATGAGGTGTGTGATGAATAACTTAGTTTTTATTAGTACAAAAAAAGAATCAGAAGCCTTAAGTGCTGTTGGTTTTGAAGTCTTTATTATTGATGAAAAGCAGCAATTAATAAAAGTTTTAAAAGAATTAAATCACTATGTGAAAGTTATTGCATATGATAGTGAGTTAAAGGATTTAATTAAAGTGTATCAACAGGAAAAAAAAGGAGTATATCCTATATTTTTGGAACTTCCTTTAGAATCAAAAAATATAGGGAATAAAGTTTTAGATATGAAAGAACGTATTAAAAAATCAATTGGTATTGATTTACTTTAGAAAGAGGTAAGAGATGAGTCAAATAAAAGGAAAAATTGTTAAGATATCAGGACCTCTTATTGTTGCAGATGGCATGAGAAATGCACAAGTATATGATGTTGTTCATGTTGGCAACAAGCATATTATTGGAGAAATTATAGAACTAAGAGAAGATTTGGCAAGCATTCAAGTATATGAAGAAACAGCGGGTATAGGCCCGGGAGAACCGGTTGAATTAACAGATCATCCATTATCTGTTGAGCTTGGACCTGGGCTTATTGAAAGTATTTTTGATGGTATTCAAAGACCACTTACAAGTATTTATGAAAAACATGGAGCATTTATACCTGTCGGTATATCAGTTGCAAAACTTAATAGAGAGAAAAAGTGGCACTTTAAGCCTATTGTAGAAAATGGAACGTATGTTTGTGAAGGTGATATCATTGGTACAGTAGAAGAAACAAAAGCAGTTATACATAAAATTATGGTACCAGTTGGAAAAGAAGGAATTATATCAAAACTTTCTGAGGGTGAATACACGATTTTAGATGAAATTGCAACTATTAAGTCAGAAAATGAAACGTTTAAAATGACAATGCTACAAGTTTGGCCGGTTAGGATTAAACGACCTTATAAAGTTAAAAAAGCTCCAAAAGAACCGATGGTAACAGGGCAAAGGGTTATTGATACATTATTCCCAATTGCAAAAGGTGGTATTGCAGCAATTCCAGGTCCGTTTGGTTCTGGAAAAACAGTTGTACAGCATCAACTTGCTAAATGGGCTGATGCTGATATTATCATATACATTGGTTGTGGGGAACGTGGTAATGAAATGACTGATGTTTTAAGAGAATTTCCAGAACTAATTGATCCTAAAACAGGGCTTTCTTTAATGAATCGTACAGTACTTATTGCAAATACATCTAATATGCCAGTTGCTGCACGAGAAGCTTCAATGTATACAGGTATTACAATTGCTGAATATTTTAGAGATATGGGATATCGTGTTGCAATTATGGCAGATTCAACAAGTCGTTGGGCAGAAGCTTTAAGAGAAATGAGTTCAAGACTTGAAGAAATGCCAGGAGAAGAAGGATATCCTGCGTATCTTGCATCTAGATTATCAGATTTTTATGAAAGAGCTGGAATGGTTGAAACACTTGGAAAAGAACGCATTGGATCAATTACCGCAATTGGTGCTGTTTCACCCCCAGGTGGAGATACATCAGAGCCAGTGAGTCAAGCAACACTAAGAATTGTTAAGGTATTTTGGGGGCTTAGTGCGGGATTGGCATATAAAAGACACTTTCCTGCAATTGATTGGCTAAAAAGTTATTCACTGTATGATACTGATATTGAACAGTTTAATAATTTAACTTATCCTTTATGGGAGGAAACAGTTAAGAAGGTCAGAGTAATCTTGCAAGATGAAACAGCACTTCTTGAAATTGTGAGATTAGTAGGTATTGATTCATTAAGTCCTAAGGATAGAGTTAAGTTACAAGTTGCACAAATGATCAGAGAAGACTATCTTCACCAGAATGCTTTTCATAAGGTAGATACGTATACTTCATTAGAAAAACAATATGCAATGCTTAGAATTATTTTAAGCTGGTTTGATTTAGCACTTTTAGCAACAGAAAATCATGTTGACTATAAGCGAATTGAAGTATTACCAGTCAATGAACGTATAGGGCACTTAAAGTATGTTGAAGAAAATGAAATAGAAAAAGAGATTTTAAGTATTGAACTTGAATTGATAGATCAATTTGAACAATTAAGAAAAGGAGTCAATGAAATTTATGATTAGAGCATATAAGACAATTAAAGAAGTTGTTGGTCCACTTATGGTCATAGAAAAAGTTGCAAATATTAAATACGATGAATTGGTAAGAGTTGTTCAAAAAAATGGTACTGAAAGATTGGGTAAAGTGCTTGAGATTGATAAAGATAAAGCAGTCGTTCAACTTTTTGATAATAGCCAAGGTCTTAAAATTAATGATGCAAAAGCAATTTTCACAGGTGAGGGCTTAAGTTTTGGTGTATCACCACTTATGCTTGGAAGAAAATTTGATGGATTAGGTAGACCAATTGATAAAAAAGGACATATGATTGCAGAAAAATATATTGATATTAATGGTGTACCATTAAATCCAGTAGCAAGAACATATCCAAATGAATTTATTCAGACAGGTATTTCAGCAATAGATGGACTTAATACGTTAGTTAGAGGGCAAAAGTTACCAATTTTTTCGGCCTCAGGGTTAACCCATAATAAATTAGCTGCACAAATTGCTAAACAAGCAACTGTTCGCGGACAAGATGAAAAATTTGCTGTAGTTTTTGCTGCTATTGGGATTACTTTTGAAGAAGCAAATTATTTTAATGAGGTATTCGAGGCAACAGATGCAATCGACCGAACAGTTATGTTTATTAATTTAGCAAACGATCCTGCAATAGAAAGAATCGCAACTCCTAGAATGGCAATTACTGCAGCAGAGTATTTAGCATATGATTTAGGTATGCATGTTTTAGTGATTATGACAGATATCACTAATTATGCAGAAGCATTACGTGAAATTAGTGCTGCAAGAAAAGAAGTTCCTGGAAGAAGAGGGTATCCGGGATACATGTATACAGATTTGTCATCTCTTTATGAAAGAGCAGGCTGTGTTAAAGGTAAAGAAGGAACTATTACACAAATTCCTATTTTAACTATGCCAGAGGAAGATAAGACACATCCGATACCAGACTTAACAGGATATATTACAGAAGGTCAGATTATTTTATCAAGAACTTTATCAGCTAAAGGCATTATACCAGCGATAGATGTATTACCATCATTATCACGTTTAAAAGATAAGGGAATTGGAAAAGGTAAAACTAGAGAGGATCACGCTGATACTATGAATCAACTTTTTGCAGCTTATGCAAGAGGTAAAGATGCCAAGGAACTATCACTTATTTTAGGCGAATCGGCTCTTTCTATGATTGATCAAAAGTATGCACAGTTTGCTGATGCCTTTGAAAAAAAATATATAGCACAGGGCTTTGACACAAACAGAAGTATTGAAGAAACTCTTTCTATCGGATGGGAATTATTAAGTATTTTACCTAAGAGTGAATTAAAAAGAATTGATCCATACTTTATTAAGCAGTATTATAAGGAATCATAGAATATGAGTCAAACTATTAATCCAACAAGAATGGAACTGATGAAACTTAAAAAACAGTTTGAAACGACGAAAAGAGGACATAAACTTCTAAAAGATAAACAGGATGAACTCATGCATCAATTTATATATCTTGTAAAGACATATAAAATAGAACGTAATCAATTAGAAGTTAAAGTTCATGAGTTTCTAAAATGTTATCTTGAAACTGCAATAGACATGGATACAGTAGATATTCATAATTATTTAAATGAGACGAAAGGAATACAGGATATCACATACAGCTATAGCAAAGTTATGGGAGTTGAATTTGCTTCAATAAAATCAGGAGAAACAGTAGTAGAAAATAATTATAGCTATTTTAAGACATCAGCATCATTTGATATACTTTTAAAATATGGGCGCTCCTTATTACCGGAAATATTAAATTTAGCAGTACTTGAAAGTCAAATAGAAAGTATGCTAGTTGAAATTGAGAAATCAAAAAGAAGGGTAAATGCCATTGAAAACATTATATTAAAAGAGATTAACGAACAGATACATTCAATTAAGATGAAGCTTAGTGATTTAGAAAGAAGCAATACAATTAGAATGATTAAGAGTAAAGAGATTATTCTAGATAAGAATAGAAAGATGTGATAGGATGAAAAAAATATCGCCGTATGTAATGATTACACTATCTTTCTTTGTGATTATTATGATAGGAACGATTTTATTATTATTACCTATATCAAAAACAGGAAAAGGGTCATTGGATTTTATAGATGCATTCTTTGTATCCACATCAGCAATTACTATCACAGGACTTTCTCCCGTTTCGGATTTGTCAATTATCTTATCACCTTTTGGGAAAGTAGTATTGGCAGTTTTAATTCAAATTGGTGGACTTAGTGTATTGACAATTTCTGTTTTTATTATGTATATTATTGGTGCTAAAATAGGTATCAGTAATCGTGTTTTAATTAAGGAAAATTTAAATCAAAATGATTTATCAGGTATGGTTAGTCTTGTTGTTAGAATTGTTACTTTTACACTATGCATTGAATTTACAGGTTTTATTATAAATTTATTTGTTTTTATACCACAGTATGACACAGTAACTGCTATTGGAATAAGTGCTTTTCATGCTATATCTGCATTTAATAATGCAGGATTTGATTTACTAGGATCGATTAGTTTACAAAACTATCAAGCACATATATTACTTAACATCAATACAGCGGCTTTAATTATGTTAGGAGGTATTGGTTTTATTGTTATTAATGACTTAATAGAAAAAAAGTCATATAAGAAATTGACAACCCATTCTAAAATTGTACTCAAAGTTAATTTGCTTTTATGGATTTTGGGCATGCTAGTGTTTAAGTTTTCTAATCTAGGTGGTAAATCGTTTTCCTGGCTAGAATCTTTTTTCTTGAGTGTGACAGCACGGACTGCGGGTTTTACTACAATTGATATCAGCGCTATTTCAGCTGTTGCAACACTTATGCTAATTATTTTGATGTTTATTGGAGCATCGCCATCATCAACGGGTGGCGGTATTAAAACAACGACCATCTATACGATATTTAAAGGAATACCTAGTTATGCAAAAGGAAAACAAGTGATAACATATCAAAGATTAATCAATAATGAAACAAGGCATAAAGCTTCTACTTTACTTGCAGTGTCATTATTAATCATTATTTCATCAACGTTTGTAGTATTAACATTTGATCATGTTAACCTAGAAAAAGCAGTTTTTGAAATTGTCTCAGCATTCTCAAATACAGGGTTAAGTAAAAATCTAACCCCTACTTTAAGTGATTATTCAAAATTAACACTTTGTATTTTAATGTTTATTGGTCGATTAGGACCACTTACAATTTTAAGTTTATTTAATAGTGAATGGCATAAAAAAGAATTACATAACATTGAGTATATTGAAGAAAAAATGATGATTGGATAGGTATTAAAGATGAAAAAAAGCATTGCTATCATTGGATTAAGTAGATTTGGTCTCAATTTAGTTGAAAGACTTAGTAAGATGAATGTTGATATTATTGCTATAGACAAAAATAAAGAATCTGTTAGAAAAGCCGGAGAATTAACTAGGAATGTTTATATAGTGGATTCAACTAATGAAGATGCATTAAAAGCTGCTGGAATTGCCTCAGTAGATCATGCGATTGTAGCAATTGGACAAAACGAGAAAACCAACTTGAGTTCTAGTATTATGACTATTATTAAGCTTAAACAATTGGGTATTGAAAAAATTACTGCAAGAGCTGATGAAGAAGATTATGTTGAGGTTTTAAAGCTTGTAGGTGCTACTGATGTTATATCACCACTTTCAATTGCTAGTGAGCGAATTGCTAATAAAGTAGCATCTGGTAATGTCGTGGATTATTTTAATATTAAAAATGACTTTGATGTTTACGAAATTAGAATTGAAGAAAATTTTGAACCACTTGCTATTACAGAATTAGATTCTAGATCTAAATTTAAAATTAATATTTTAGTCATTGAAAGAGATAAGAAAATGATTATCCCTACTAAAGAAACCATGCTTATGCCAAATGATGAGATATTCATTTTTGGAAGAAAAAAGGATATCCCTAAAATTACTGAAGTATTTAGTAAAAACTAACTTATAATAAACTTAGTAGATTCATACTACTAGGTTTATTTTTATTTAATCAGGGTATCTCTTTTAGATTACTAAAAATATAATGAGGTTTATAAAATAGTGCTTTTATAGTATAATAAAAAAGAAAATAATAGGGGGAAATTATGAACTTAAAAGTTAATAAAAGAATAATACTGATTACATTATTGATGTTAGTATTTAGTATTGGATTTATGATATCTTGGCAATTATTACTTACGGATAATCTAGATACATATAGCTATATAGAAGTATTAGGAGAATTTCTATCGTTTTGTATTGCAGCAATATTTGCTTTTTTCTTGTTTGAAAAAGTACATACATTTTTTAGAATTAAAGGAATTAAAAAAGGGCTTTTAATCGCTTTTCCAATATATATTTTAATAGCTGCTTTATTAATTAAATCTCTAGTTGGATTAAGTATATCAGATATAGAATATCAAGGAGTAGATGCAACCTTCAGATATATTCTATTTATGATATGTGTCGGTTTATTTGAGGAATTACTATTTAGAGGTATCTTATTAAATGTTTTCATTAAAGTATTTGAGAATAAAGAAAATAAAGAGTTAAAAGCACTTATGGTTTCATCCTTATTGTTCGGAATGGTTCATTTTTTAAATATTTTAGGGGGACAACACTATTTAGTTACTATAGGACAAGTCATTTATACTATTTCTTTAGGCTTAATATTTGGATTAATCTACCTAAAAAGTGGTAATTTGATAGCAGCAATAATTGCACATGTCATGCTTAACATAGTAGCAATGTTTACAGTACTAATATACCCAACAACACAAATAGCAGATGTTTCTTTTATGAGTAATTTAATAAACGCATTAATATCTATAGGAATATCAGTGCCGATGTATCTTTCAAGTTATTGGATTTATAAAAAGTATATAAGTAATCATAAAGGCATTTAAATTAGAAAGAAGCTAATTATGAACAAGAAATATTTTTCAGTAACAAACTTATTATGCAGGTTATTTATTTTAATTTTTATTATAGATTTTTTTGTTTTTACATACCCTAATACTGAGATTTTTAGTATAGATCACCTGATTTATGGTAATAACTGGGGAGTACTTACTCAAAATGGGAGACTCATAAATGTAAGTGAAATGAATAATGAGTATTATAGACTTTTAACTTCTATTTTTCTGCATGCAGGAATTCCACATTTATTAGTTAATGTGGTTGCTTTATATTTTATAGGTAATGAACTTGAAAAAAGAGTTAGTATGAGAGTATACCTTTCTATCTTTATTTTTGGAGGTCTTTTAGCTTCAAGTGTAACTATGTTTTTTACAAATGGTTCTGTAGGAGCAAGTGGATCAATATATGTATTAATTGGATTCTTAATTTTTATTTGCGTTAAAGAAAAAAATACTTTGAAAAGTTTTTCAATTCTCTTTTATATTATCTTAATACTATATTTAATTATTCCTAACTTATCACTGACAACAGCACTTATTGCTCACAGTGTGGGATTAGTATTTGGAGTAGTTAGTGCTTTTTTATTAGATATTGTGAAAAGATAAGATATTATACTTACTTTATAGTAATATATGAAGAATATTATTTTTATCTAAAATGCTCCAGGATAATAAAAATAGATATTTCTAAGATTTCTAAAATAAATTATTTAACCTTTTACAATTTAACAGTTCCAACAGATCAGTTTTATAAATATCGTTATCTAGCTTAGTTTTAATAAATAGTAAGTTTTAAAAAATTAAAGTTAATAAAAATCTATATTCAACATAAAATTATAATGTATAAATACTAGCAAAATGAAAAATGTATTTCTAGGTTTAATACTAATTTTCTAACCTCACATGAAAGGGATGACTATATGAATAAAGAATGGTCTGATACTAATAAGAAAATACAAATTTTACTTAACAAAAAAGAAACATTTGAACTTGCTATAACAACTATTACTGAATTAAGAAATGATTTATTTAATGAAATACAATTATATAGAAAAAAGTTGAGTCAAGAGGATTATAGTCTAGCACCCTTTATAAAATCAAAGGGATATGAAAACAAAACAGTTGCATACTCTATTTATCATATTTTTAGAATAGAAGATATAGTGTGTAATATTTTAATTGGCAAAAAAAGAGATATTTTAAATAAAAATGGATATGATAAAAAACTAGGGATAACAGTGATAAAAACTGGTAATGAACTAAGTCTTTCAGATGTAGTTGATGAATCTAAGAGAATGAATATTGACGAATTATATAATTATATTAGTGACGTTTACAAAGAAACTGATATTTTTTTAAAAAAATTGAAATATGAAGATCTCAAAGTAAGATTTGATAATCAGGATATTATGAGATTAAATAAAGAAAATGTTGTCTCCGAAGATGAAAGCGCAGCTTGGCTAATAAATTATTGGTGTAAAAAGGATATTAAAGGATTATTGAAAATGCCATTTACAAGACACTGGATCATGCATATTGAGGCTTCTAATAGAATTATTGGTAAGATGAAAATTAAGTAGATATGGGTAGTTAAAATATGTTTTTATAACAATTTAGTAGATAAAAGTTACATTATCAAAACGATTTAATTGGGACTAGTTAAAGAATACGTATTGCAGGACTTATGATTGATGTCACTAGTAACTAGTATTTTAAATAGCATTTAACTCGAAATAAATTTAAGAGTAAAATAAAGTACTAGATAAAATATTATTATCATGGAAATTCAGTATAATAAAACTAAATACTTTAAACTTCATTTGAGATAAAGATAAAGATGTCATTATAATAACGATAATGATGTCTTTTATTTAGTGATATAAATATGGAATGACTATAAAAAAGGAAACAAAACACGGATGTCGAGATCCTTATTCATATATATAAGACACCTTTTATTAAACTTAAATGATTTATCATAACACATGTAATAGCATACCCCTTATATTAGTTTAAAAGAAAAGGAGTATTAAGAAACTATATGAACTTATTTGATGATATAATAATGTTAAAATTGAAAGGAAAAAAAGATGACAAGAAAAACATTAAATATCAAAGAACGTAGATTTTTAGGTAGTTGGGTTGAAGCGACATTCATAGAGGCAATGGAAGGCAAAATAAGAAAAGCCTTAGATAGCTATGTGAGTGATAAAAATATTGGAGATGAATTCTTTGGTTTATCATCACACCATAAAGTAGATGGATTTAAATACTTTATTGGATCTTTAGATAATAGTGGTAATCTTGTTTTACCTGAAAGTGATTATCTTATAGTTGATGAAGTCTCTGATGCATATAGTATTTATACAGAACTTATGAAAGAAAAAATATCATTTAAAGCATTTTTTGATGCATCATTAGAAAATGACCACATACCAATTAAGATTGAAAAGTATCGTATTACTAAAGATGGATATGTTTTGTTTAGCATTGAGGTTCCTGTTAAACTTTAATATTTAACAAAAATAGAAGGATACACTTTATAATAAAGATAATAATTATTTATATATAGGATAGATTTAATTAGTTTAGCAAAACTTAAAAATTTTTAAATTTATTAAACGAGCAGTAAGTTCCTGTGTTATTTATAGGGGCTTTTTTTTTATCTCTATTTAAAAAATGTAGAATAATTTTTATCATGAAGATAAGTGATATGATAGCTCATGATTTTCTTAGCTAGTAAGATTAGTGTTATAATAGAATTAACAAAGATGATGGAGGTCTTAAAATGAAATTAGATATGGTTGGTATTGTTGTTTCTGATATGAATAGGGCAACTGATTTTTATCAAAAACTAGGATTTATTTCAAAAAGTGCTTTTAACCTAATTACATGGAAATAGAAACAGAAGGTGTTAGAATATCATTAAATTCTAAAGAAATGATTACATCAGTATACGGATTTGAACCAAAAGATATGCAATTTTAAAAGATCCAGACGGCAATCTATTAAGCCTTTTTGCGAACATATAATGAGTATATAATAAATGGAAATAGGACCTGATAAAGACAAAGTATTCCCAAATGATAATTTAAAAAGTGTTTGTTATATTAAAAATGTTATTAAAAATAAAAATATCATTGTCGGTGATTATACTTACTATTCTGATATAAAAGATGCTACAGATTTTCAATCTCATGTGACACATCACTATGACTTTATTGGAGATAAACTTATAATAGGTAAGTTTTGTCAAATTGCCCAAGGGATTGAGTTTATTATGAATGGGGCAAACCACATAATGAATCGTGTGACAACATACCCTTTTAGCATCTTTTTTAATGGATGGCAAAAGATTGATGATGGCATAGAGAAACTACCTCTTAAAGGTGATACAATTGTCGGCAATGATGTTTGGTTTGGACAAAATGTTACAGTGATGCCAGGGGTTAGAATAGGAAATGGAGCCATTATTGCGGCAAACTCAGTTGTCACAAGCAATGTAGCTGCATATACAGTTGTTGGTGGAAATCCAGCAAGATTAATAAAGAAAAGATTTGATGATGAACTAATAAGCTATCTTGAAAAAATTTCTTGGTGGGATTGGGATAAAGAAAAAATATTTGAAAATTTAGAAGTCTTAACAAGTGGTGATTTACAAGCAATTAAACTGGTAAAATAAGATTTTAATGAAGATAGCAATATATGGATAACAAAAATATTAAGAAAAGAAACCTTAGATATATTAAAAACTTAAGACCAATATCTATATAAGATTAAGATATGAAATAACTATAAAAATAAAACAATAAATTTACTGGATGAACTTTTCTTATATATTTTCTAGTAAATAAAAAGAAAATGTTATAGAGTTCTATTTAGATGTGAAAGAATTCGTAAGCATGATTTGATAATAACGCTAGGCTCAATTATTCTCGTGGACTTATTAAGTAGAAGAAACTGAAAAGAGCTAAGTCTTAGTTATATGTTAATGATTCAAAGTATTATTATGACTAAATTTATGTATTCTTGTCATTTATATATAAAAATGATAAAATAAATAGAAGTTAGTTGAAACTATTCGTTTAAATTCTTTTATATATAAAATAGAAATGAAGTGATGCATATGTTTGACTTAAAATCACCCTACAAACCACAAGGCGATCAGATAAAGGCAATCGAAGATTTAAAGAACAATATAGATAATGGAGTAAAAGAACAAATCTTACTAGGTGCCACAGGAACTGGTAAGACTTTTACTATTGCAAACTTAATACAACAAGTAGGTAAAAAGACTTTAGTGCTTGCACATAATAAAACTTTAGCTGGCCAGTTATATGGTGAGTTAAAGGCTTTTTTTCCTAATAACAGAGTAGAATACTTTATTTCTTATTATGATTATTTTCAGCCAGAAGCATATGTTGTATCAAGTGATACATATATAGAAAAAGATTCATCTATTAATGATGAAATAGATGAAATGAGACATAGTGCAGTATCATCCCTTTTAACAAATGATGATGTTATTGTCGTCGCTTCTGTTTCGTGTATTTATGGTATTGGGGATCCAGATGATTATAAGAATGCAACGATCTTTTTAAGAGTTGGTGAAGAATTTGGTAGAAATAATCTTTTACATAAACTTGTTGAACTACAATATCAAAGAAATGACCTAGATTTCCATCGTGGGACTTTTAGAGTAAGAGGAGATTCAGTAGAAATCATTCCAGCCTCTGAACGTGCTCATGGTTTTAGAGTATCTTTCTTTGGTGATGAAATTGAAGAAATTAGAGTATTTGATGTTCTAACTGGAACATCTATTGAAAATACTAATTTTCTAACGATTTTTCCGGCAACCTTATTCATGACAAATAAAGAAAAACTTCAAGAAAGTATTAGAAGAATTAAAAATGAATTAGCTGAACAAATACATTTCTTCCAGGCAAATAATCAGTTACTAGAAGCTCAAAGAATTGAGATGCGTACAAAGTATGATATTGAAATGTTAGAGGAATTAGGTTACTGTAGTGGCGTTGAAAACTATTCAAGACATATAGCCTTAAGAGAAGCAGGAGAAACACCTGCTACGCTTATAGATTTCTTTGGTGATGATTATATGTTGATTATAGATGAATCTCACGTAACAGTACCACAAGTTCGTGGAATGTATTTTGGTGATAGATCAAGAAAAGAGACATTAGTAAGTTATGGATTTAGACTTCCTAGTGCCTTAGATAATAGACCTTTACAGTTTGCTGAGTTCGAAGAAAGGCTTGATAAAGTCATTTACCTTTCCGCAACCCCAGGAGATTATGAAAAGAATAAGAATTTACCAGTCATTCAACAAATCATTAGACCAACCTATCTATTAGATCCTGAAATTGAAATTAGAAAATCAGAAGGACAAATAGATGATTTATATTTTGAAATTAAAAAAAGAATTGAAAGAAATGAACGTGTTTTAATCACCACCCTAACGATTAGAATGAGTGAAGACTTAACATCGCATTATAAAGAGTTAGGATTAAAAGTAGCATATTTGCATAGTGAAATTAAATCACTTGAAAGAACTGCAATTCTAAGAGATTTAAGATTAGGAAAATATGATTGTTTAATTGGGATTAATTTACTAAGAGAAGGACTTGATTTACCTGAGGTATCTTTAGTAGCTATCTTAGATGCCGATAAACAAGGGTTCTTAAGAAGTGAAAGAAGTTTAATTCAAACGATTGGTAGAGCCGCAAGAAATATCAATGGTCGTGTTATTATGTATGCGGATAAAATAAGTGATGCGATGCAAATTGCGATTACTGAAACAAATAGACGTCGTGAAATCCAAATGAAATATAACATTGAGTATAACGTTTCACCTATGCAAATTACTAAAGACATTAGAGATAACATCACGATTAAAACAGATGTCTTAGAAGAGAATAATAAAACTAAGAAATTGTCTAAAAAAGAAATATTACACGAGATTGATAGTTTAGAACAACTCATGAAACAAGCAGCCAAAGACCTAGACTTTGAAAAAGCTGCGACAATAAGAGACTTAATATATGAACTGAAAGCAGAGGTAAAGTAATGGAAAAAGGAACATGGAACTTAGATAGTCTGTATAAAGGATTTAATGAAGATTATCATAATGATTTACTAAAATTAGAAAGTATTGTTGATGAGTATATTTTACTTGTTGAAAAAAGAAACGAAAAGACACAAAAAGACTTTATAGAAGCATATTTAACATTAGATGAAAAATTAACGATCTTAGTTAAAAATCTATACAGTTTCGCAAGTCTTACCCAATCAACAAATGTAACAAACCAAGAAGCATTAAGTTACACATCAAAAATTCAAAGCATCTTAAGAAAATCAACTAAAGAAAATGTTTTACTTACAAGATACTTAAAAGAAGTAGATTTAGATAAACTTGCTAGTGAAAGTGAACTTATTAAAAAATATTTATACAACTTACAATTAGAACAAGAAAGTGCTAAACACCTCCTATCTGAAAAAGAAGAAGTTCTATATTCTAAATTAAGTGAATTATCATCTAGTTCATGGTCAAGATTACAAGGACTTGCTACATCTAATTTAAGTGTTATTTATGATGACAAGGAAATTACTTTAAGTGAAGTAAGAAACTTAGCTTATGATTATAACCCTGATGTAAGAAAAAAAGCATATCAAGCAGAACTTAAAGCCTATGAAAAAGTAGATGATTTTGTTGCCTTAGCTTTAACTAATATTAAAAGAGAAGTTAATACAATGAATGAACTAAGAGGCTATAGTTCAGCTTTAGAAAAAACATTATTACAATCAAGAATGAAAAAAGAAACACTTGATGCGATGCTAGAGGCAATCTACCACTACCAACCTCATTTTGAAAAATATTTATTAACTAAAGCACAAAGTTTAGGACATAAAAATGGATTACCATTTTATGATTTATTTGCCCCAATGGGAAAACTAGAAAAAACTTATAATTACCAAGAAGCTCAAGAATTAGTAAAAGAAGCGTTTTATGGTTATAGTGAAAAATTAGGTAATTTTGCTAAAAAAGCCTTTGATAATAATTGGGTAGATGTTTACCCTAAAAAGGGTAAACGTGGAGGAGCTTTTTGTAGTAACCAACCACAAATAAAAGAATCAAGAATTCTTACTAACTTTACTGGATCGTTATCAGATTGTTTAACCATTGCCCATGAATTAGGTCATGGTTACCATGGTGAAGTCATCAGTGAAAATGCACCACTACATTGGAGTTATCCAATGCCTTTAGCTGAAACCGCAAGTATTTTTTGTGAAACAGTGATTAACAATCATTTATTAAGTAAACTTTCAAAAGATGAAGAAAAACTTTCTATCTTAGAAAATTCAGTTCAAGATGCTACTCAAGTAATCATAGATATCCTTTCTAGATTTATCTTTGAAACTAAAGTCTTAGACACAGCTAATAGACCTATTTCAAAAGATGAAATGAAGAACTTTATGATAGATGCTCAAAAGAAAGCCTATGGTAAAGGATTAGATGAAAATAACCTACACCCATATATGTGGTTAAACAAAGGACACTATTATAGTGCAGGATTAAACTTCTATAACTTCCCTTATGCCTTTGGATTACTATTTTCTAAAGGATTATATGCACAATATTTGAAAGATAAAAAGACTTTTATTCAAAAATATGATAAACTACTTGCGTTGACTACTAAAGCAAGTGCAGAAGATGTTGCTTTAAGTATGAATATCGATATAACTAAAAAAGAATTTTGGATGGATTCTTTAGAAATGATCAAAAGGGATATAGACAGAGTCAACGAACTTATTAATAAACAAATTTAATAAAGTTTATTTGTTGGGGGAACATTATGAAAAACACAAAAAAAATAAGAGTAAAATCAGCCTTACCATATATCGTATTTGATATATTCATGATTATTATTTCTTATGCATCAGCAAGCCTTCCACTCTTATGGATACCTCTTGCACCAAATACACCAACTGTATTTAATACAGAAAAAGTACTTTTAGCACTACCTTTTATATTAGCACTACACATAGTTGTCTTTATTTTTACAAGTACGTATAGAGTATTAGTCGACTATTTTGGCTTTGAAGATTTTATTAAACTGATTTTAATTATTATAGGTATTAATATTACGATTGTATTATTCCTAGCTATTTTTAGTGGATATCCACAAGTACAATTTATTTACAAATCTTCATATATCTCTATTACAGTCTATGAAATTATCTTATTACCGATTCCAAGAATCTTAAATAGATTAATTATGTATGTTAAACGCCAATTTAAATGGGGTAGATCACTTGGTAATAGAACTTTAATTATTGGTGCTGGTTATGTTGGTGAAAGAGTCTTAAAAGAAATTTATAAGAACAAGAATTTAAATAACTTACCAGTAGCTTTTTTAGATGATAATAAAGAAAAAATTGGAAATAAGCTGATGGGTATCAAGGTTGTTGGTAGTTTAGAATCAATAGAAGAAGCAATCTTAAAATATGGTATTGAAGAAATCATTGTAGCAATCAACCATTTTCCAAATGAAGAAATTGTTAAAATAGCTAATATTGCGATTAAGAATAACATACAGTTGAAAAAATTTACTGGTATGGAAGATGTTCAAGATGTTAAAAATGAAAAAGTTAAAATATCTAAAGTTAAAATTCAAGATTTACTTAACAGAAGTGAAATTAGTTTAAAAGATGATTCAGTAAATGCATTTATTAAAGATGAAATTGTATTAGTAACAGGTGGTGGCGGATCCATTGGTAGTGAATTATGTCGCCAAATATCACAACTAAATCCTAAACAATTGGTCATCTTTGATATTTATGAAAATAATGCATATGATATTCAACAAGAATTACTTAGAAAGTTTAAAAAAGAAGGCAAAGTATTAGACTTGAAAGTAATTATTGGTAGTGTATACAACTATGAACGTATAAAGGAAGTATTTGAAACATATAGACCAACTCTAGTTTTCCACGCAGCTGCCTATAAACACGTTCCATTAATGGAAGATAGCGCAAAAGAAGCTGTTAGATCAAATGTGTTAGGAACATATAATGTTTCAAGCTTAGCTAATTTATATAATGTTAAAAAGTTTGTTTTAGTAAGTAGTGATAAAGCAGTTAGAAGTACTAATGTCATGGGGGCAACTAAACGTTTTGCAGAACTTGTTATCCAGGAACAACAAAGCCACTGTGATAAAACTAAATTTAGCTCAGTTAGATTTGGTAATGTCTTAGGAAGTAATGGTAGTGTGATACCATTATTTGAAAAACAAATCGCAGATGGTGGTCCAATAACAGTAACACACCCAGAAATTACAAGATACTTTATGACCATCCCAGAAGCAGTAGGCTTAATTTTACAATGTGCCGTCTTTGCAGAAGGTGGCGAAGTATTTGTCCTAGATATGGGAGAACCTGTTAAGATTGCAGATTTAGCTAGAAAAATGATTAGTTTAAGCGGCTTAAGACCTGATATAGATATTAAAGTAGAGTTTACTGGTTTAAGACCAGGTGAAAAACTATATGAAGAGTTATTAGTAGATGTCAATAATGATGATCATCATAGAACTGAAAACAAGAAAATATTTATTGAAAAACAAAGAAATATTAAACTAAGTGAATTAAAACTAGATACAATCGCTAAATCATTAGAACAAATGACTAATGATGATGCTAAAGAGTTTGTTGCTAGTGTCGTTAAAACTTATACAATTAAAAAATAAATTAAAAAGATCTTATTTCAAATGGAAGTAAGATTTTTTAATTTATCAAAGTATTTAAAAAATAGAATATATGATATGCTATAAATATAAAACACCAAGTGAGGGATAAGATGAAAAAGAAGAATATTTCAGTTGTAATGGGAATTCAGTTAGTTATATTAATGTATATGATGTCAGTAACGTTCTATAATAGATTAGATTCTGAAATAGGTTTAATAATGTCTGATACGACTAAGTATAATATGATTATAGGAGGCATCAGCGTTATTGGTTTATATTTATTAGAATTTAAATGGTCAAGACCAATTAAAAGAGGCATTTTATTATTCGTTATGGTTATTGCAATTTTGTATGTTATACCAGAAGGTATTACTACAGTTAATGCAAGTATCTGGCTTTTTAGCATCATTTATACGATTGTATTAGTAATTATTTATTGTTTTAGTATTTTTAGTATTTTTAGTAAAAAAGATAAAGAATTAGCAGAAGAACCAGAAAAGAATAAAACTTATAGATTTGGTATTTATAGTAAAAAACAAAAATCTATATTGGATAATAGTTTAGTAGTATCTATGATAGCGGCGATTATTTTCCTTACATTATGGATCATTTTATTTAAACAAAATATTTATACTGGAGTATACATTATAGCCGGAGTAATTTTTATAGAAAATTTAGTCATTATGCTTATCTTTAATCCATTTTTAAAAGCTATGAGAGAGTTTGAACGAACTGCCAATTTTGAAAAATTTGAAATTAAGTTGAATGAAATTTTGGAAGAAAATTTAGACCCTGAAATAAGAGCACAAGTAGAATTAGCTAAAGCAAATTATTTATACTTATTTGATTTAGAACAAGGATTAGAATTATTTGAAAATATAGATAGTAGTAAAATAAACAAATACAAACTATTTTACCAATATGTAGAATTTTATCATTATTTAAATAAAGGTGACTACAAAACTGCCACTAATAAACTTCAAGTATTATCTATAAGAAATAATAAAATTACAAAATTAATGAAAACTCATTTGATCATACTAACAACTACTATAACTATAGATGATATAGAGAAAAAACTAGAAGTTAAAAATAAGCGTAAAATCGTTACTAGACTGATTAATGCTAATGTATTGATGAAATACCATCATACAAGAAATAACCGTGAGGATGCCCTAAAATACGCACATATGATATTAAATGAGAAACATGATTTGCATCAGTTAATAGAAAATGCTAATAAAGTAATAAATGATATAGAATAAATATTTAGAACTAATTGTCTATTAGATGATTGGTTCTATTTTTATAATAGAAACTATTTAACAGTAGAAACTACTTTATCGTAAAAAACTTTTTTATAAAAAAGTTAGATAATTAGGCATATGAGCTATTTCTAATTTAAATAGATTCTTATGAATTATTTGTGTCATAATAAAGAAACGAAGTTGACACAAGTTAGGTTAAAACTAAAACCGCACTATAAAGTGCGAATTTTTATAAATCTCATTAATAACTGCGAATTACGATATGTTTTAATAAAACATAGCATAGTTTATACTAGATGAAAAATAAAATTGTTACCTCGGAGATATTTTAAAAGTATATACTTTATTTAGAAAATAAAAAAAGAGGAACGCATTCCTCTCTTCGTCTCTAGGCCACTAAAGCTTCTAGAGCACCATTGACATATATTCTAACAAATAAAATAGTAACTGTCAATCATTATTTATTTTTAATTTTTAATTTTTAAATTTGTGATTATCTTATGATAATGTCTTAAGTGTTATCTTTTGGTTTTGTCCTAAGTAGTCATATTAATATACAATATAAATATCTATAGGAGGTATTTATATTTAAGAAAGGCTTCTATTAAGTTAGGTTGGAATGGCAACACTTTTTAAGAGTGATTGTATTGCATGATTATAAAATAATTTAACTATATTTAAGTATCAGATAAGAATTTTATTGAATAAATTAGATCACCAAAAGGCTGTATTCGGTAAAATTTATATATAAGTATCAGATAAGTTAGAAATATTATATGATATATAACTTCATAAAATGAAATATAAAGATTGAAAATGTGAAATAATATGATACAATTATATTAGATATTGTGTGGGGATGTGGTATCATGGGGCTAAAAAATAAAAAAATTATCAAATTAATATATGAAATTAGGCAGACACTTTTTGTGTCTGCCTTTTTTAAAAATCAAGTTTATACAGAAGTAAATGTAGTTTATAAATATGAAGGAGATGATTCAATTTGGATCTTAGTATAAAGGTTAATCTTAAGCAAAGAGTGCGTAATTTAAACATTAAGTTAACTGATTTATGGTTCCCGCTTTTTGAGGCTGTTATTAACAGTTTTCAATCTATTCAGGAAAGAGATAAGAGTAATTCAGGTAATATTACTATTAAAATAACCAGAAAAAATTCAACTTTACCTGATGACATTGGAGAAATTGATACTATTGAGATACTAGACGATGGAATAGGTTTTAATGATAAAAATTTCGATGCGTTTAGAACAAGTGATACCGATAATAAAATAGTTATTGGTGGCAAGGGTGTTGGTAGATTAACATGGGCAAAAGTATTTGGAAGTGCTGTTATTGATAGTAACTACTATGACGATGAAAAGATAAAAAGAAGACATTTTATATTTAGCGAGAATGGATTTGAAGACTATCAAGAAAATATTTTAGCAGACCAAAAAGCAATATCAGGAACACATGTAAAGTTACGTAATATGAATAGTCAATATTCAGCCAATAGTGCTATTGAATTAAAAGAAATAGCAACAGAACTAATGAAGCATATATCTGTTTATTTAATGAATAATGAGAAAATAAAGGTTGATCTGATCGAGCTAAAAACAAATGAAATAATTAATTTAAACTATACTTTTTTTACAGAGTATATTAAGAAACAAGAGGTAAAGGAAATATACATAGATGATCATAGATTTTTTATTAGACATGTTTTTTCAATTAATAAATTAGCTAAGGGCACAAATATAGCCTTTTTCTGTGCACAAAATAGAGTAGTTAATAGTGTAGAATTAGACAAATATATTGAATTACCAGAAACGTATTTAATTGATGATAAAGAGTTATATTATAGTTGCTATATTACTTCAAAATATCTAGATGAAGATGTTTCAAGTGAAAGATTAGCGTTTAATAACTTTATATATGAAAAAAAAGAAAAATCAGGAATGACAGGGCTTAACGGGTTTGAGAGAATTAATGAATCAGTAAGCTATTATCTAGAATCTTATATAAAAAAGATATATGAACAAAAAGAAGATATTATAAAAGAATATATTTCAAAAGAACAACCACATTTTAATTATTTTTATCATCATAAAAGTATGAGAGAAAAGTTAAGGAGTATACCATATAGAGATGTTACGGATAATAATAAATTATATGAAGAACTGCGGAAAATTGACAGTGGATTTTATATTGATACTAGAAAAAAAGTAGAACAAGATGAAGTTACACAAGAACAAATTAAAGAAATAGTAAATGCTATCGATGATACTTCAAAAAGTAGTTTGGCTGAGTACATAGTTAGAAGAAAACTTCTTATCGAATTACTAGAGTCAAAATTAGGAAAAACAAATGAAAAGTATGAACGAGAGTCAATTATGCATAATATTTTATTTCCTATGAAGGAAAGTTTGGACACTATTGACTATGAGTCTCATAATTTGTGGTTGATTGATGAACGATTATCTTTTTCTTATAGTGGGTTTTCAGACATACCGTTAAGAAAAATTATGAAAACAAAAGAAGATACTAGACCAGATCTTGTCTTTATTAATTCCTTTACAAATAGTGAAAATAAAGATAAAACCACTATAGATTCTATGACTATTGTAGAAATAAAGAAACCTGGAAGAAAAAATTACTCTGATGGAGGACCGGATAATCAGTTAATTAAGTATATTAGAACTATAAAAGCAGCAGGAGAAATTTATGACTACAATGAAAGAGTGTATAGTTTAGCAAATAATATAGCATTTACATGTTACATAATCGGAGACTTGACAAGGGAAATGAAAGAAATGCTAGAAGATGCTAAATTCACCACAGCGGATAATGGAGAAAAATATACATCTTATAATCCAAATAATAACGCCTATTTTGAATTTATTTCCTTCAGCAAACTGGTTAAAGATGCCAAACTAAGAAATAAAATTTTTACTAAAAAAATTAATCTAGTAGAATAAAAATTTATTTTTAGCCTTATTTTAATAAAGCATAATAACTTATAAATAAAAAATATTCAAAATAAACTAGATATATATTAAGAGGGGGGTGATATAGTATGAGCTATAATGATATAAAAAAATGGGTAGATGGTAAAAATAGAATATTGGAAGTACTTAATTCTCAAAATGATATCGAGGAAACAAATAAAGTTCCTTCTGAAAGTGAATTTAATTTTGAAAATGGTTACTATTCATGGGTTACCGCAATATTTGTGGATATTAGAAATTCTACACAGATATTTTCTGATAACAAGAAAAGCACAATAGCTAAGGTGATAAGAGCGTTCATGTCAGAAATTGTTGAAATATTAAGGGATGATCCAAATATACGAGAAATTGGTATTAGAGGAGATTGTGTTTATGCAGTATATACAACAAGCACAAAAAAAGAAAATTTAATAGTTGCACGGAAAGCATTTTGTGTCAACACATTTATGAAAATGTTCAATGGACTTTTAAAAGATAAAAATATTAATCCAATTAAGGTTGGGATTGGTGTTTCAACAGCTCAAGAACTTGTAGTTAAAACAGGAAGAAAAGGGTCAGGTATTAATAATTTGGTTTGGATAGGTAAAGTAGTCTCGTATGCAAGCAAATTTTCAAATATTGCTAATAAGAATCAAAATAATGTAATTATATTTTCTGATAATTTTTATAATAGTATGATTTCTGAACTTAGGAAAGCTAATGAGAGTGAAAATGTTGAATCTTGGTTTAAAAAACAAAGTGATATAAAACTAGGGACTTACTATTCATGTAGCTTAATGAATTCAAAATTTAATAATTGGATAAACAGAGGAATGAAAAATGAATGATAGTAATAATGACATAAGAGAGCAAAAAAAAATATCATTAGATATCGTTCTAAATCAAATATCCTCATTTGATAGTAAAGCATCAGTTGTTGTATCAATAATGGGAATTGTATTTGCCCTATCATTTACAGTAATTGAAATTATTTCAGATAAAGCAGATAAAGTTAAACCCCAAATATTTATTTTTTTTATATTATTTTTAATTTCAATTATAACATCATTGACTTTTTCTGTTTTAGTTTTATTTCCTAAGAATAGAAAAGGTAAGACTAGTAAGAAATCATTGACGTATTATAAAGATTTGAGAGATATTATGAGTGATGATGAATACATGATGTTATTTAAAGATGCTAATGATTGTGGGATAAGTATTGAACAAATAAAGCAAAATGCAATAATTTGCTCATTTAAGCATTTAATGTTGAAAATCTCAATTATATTTATGATACCTACAGTTCTATTTTTCTTAATAACAACAATCTTATTAATTTGGCTTTGAAAAATAATTTTATAGATACTTAGTAAGAAAAAATTATAATTATAAAAAATATGGAGATAAAAATGAAAAAAATAAATAACTATTCGAGACTAATAATAATTGGAAATGGATTTGATTTGATGCATAAATTGCCTACTAGTTTTACAGAAGATTTTAAATGTATAGCAAAAAGACATGAAAACAGTTCTGATTTTTGGGATTATTATGGGCATGGAGAAAATTTGTGGTCAAATTTTGAGATATCACTAGGCAATCCAGACTTTAATGAACTATTTACAGTTTTTGATGGATATGATCCAGATTATTCATCGGATCATGAGTCTGATAGGGATTCAATTATTACACAAGTAGATTTAGTTGGTCACTTGATGGAGTCACTCGATGAGTTTGCATTAAATGCACAAGCTGCATTAACTAGTACAGCAGAAAAAAATAGTATAAGAGAGTTTCTTACACAAAATGATTACTATATTTCTTTCAATTATACATCAACACTTGAAACTCTTTATGGTATCAATCATAATAGAATATTTTATCCTCATGGGCAAGTTGGGCATACAGAGATAATAATGGGCTACGAAAATGGTAATTTTGATCCTCAACCTATGTATGAAGTAGTAGATGATAATATGCCACCAAGAGAATACAAAAATGTCATGGATTATATCAATAACATTGAGGATTACTATATTCAAACAGCGTACGAGCAACTTTATGATAAGGTATATAATTTTAGTAAAACACCTAGAATTCAAGATTTACATATGTTTATTAAAAATTTGAATCTAAATGAAGTTGTAATTATTGGTCATTCATGTAAAATAGATTTCGAATATTTTGAAACAATAAATAGATATTTTAATGGAATCAAGTGGACTTTTTTCTATTATACTTCTGAAGATTTTGAAAATATTACTAAATTATGCAATAATCTAGGACTAGATGAAACGAATGTAAGTCTTATCAAAAGTGATTTTTAGATAGTATCATTAAATAGTGATTAAAAATAACTTTATGACATTGTCAGTATTGTGATAATTATCAAACTTAAAAAATAGCAAGAAATACTAAAATTAGTATATTAGGAGATGTTATTATGGAAAAAGTAGTTTCAACAGGATTAAAAATAGATTTACATATTCATTCTTCAAAGTCTAAGTTCAAGGATGGTTCATTAGTAGATAAAAATACTATAGAAAATCTTCCTATTTTAGTTTCTAAACTAAATCAATTTAATGTAAATATGTGTGCTATATCAGATCATGATTCTTTTGACTATAACCTTTACTTGAAACTTAAAAATGAAGAGGGAAAGGGTTCAATAAAAAAAGTGTTTCCAGCTGTAGAATTTACTGTATCTTTCAGTGTGAATCCACTAAAACCAGTACACATTGTATGTGTGTTTAATGATATATATACAGAAAAAATTAAGAATATCGAAGCGATATTGCAGTTTGATGAAAAGTTAAATCGGCCCAAATATGATAATGACGAAAAAAATGCTTTCACCGAAAATAAGTTCATTGAATTGCTTAGTCAACTAGATTTGGATGTAGTATGTATTGCACACCAAAAACAAAGCTTAAGTTCAAAAAGTAAGCCAGAGAAGAATGATGCTAATAGTGTTGGAGAAGAAAGATTTAATGAATTCTTATTTTCTGAATATTTTGAAGCTTTTGAGTTTAAGAATCGTAAAAATCAAGTTTTTAACAATTATATTAAATCAACATTAAATGACGACTTACTTCGCTTTATTACCGGCTCTGATTGTCATGAATGGAATGCATATCCAAAGTATTCAACTAAATCTAAAGACATTGAGTTTAAACACACTGTATTAAAGTGCCTACCAAGCTTTAAAGGCTTAGCACTATCTCTAACGGATGATTCAAGAATTAGTCTTGATGATAATTTCTTTAATCAAGGAAAATATTGTCTAGACTATATAGAAATATCAATTGAAGGAAAAGAGATGAAAATACCTCTTTCAAAAGGAATAAATGTCATCATTGGAGATAATTCAATTGGAAAATCATTGTTATTGCATAAGATGACTGATTATCGGGGGACTAGTATAACACCATTAAATAAAACATTAAAAAGTGGATATGATAATTATTTATCACAACATAAATTTACAATTAACACTTCCATTGATCAAAATAAGATTTTTGCTTTTGACATGCAAGGTGATATTAGACTTAAATTTAATCAAGGTAAGTTGAAAAGCGATGTCTTTTTCAAAGATAAATATCCACCAGATATTGATACTTCAGCAATCAAATCGCTCTTGGTAACTGAATTGGATAAAGTTGTGGATTCATTAAACACTCGTTTTGATTACAATGAAAAATATACTAGTTTTGGTAATTTAACGATGTTAAAAGAAAGAGAAGATGCAACAAGCATTTCTGTTATTGATGCATCAAATCAGGTACATACAAAGGAACAGTCACGAATAACGGCCATTATAACCCAAATTTCAAAGACTAAAGCTGAACTTAACAGTTTAAAAAGTTTGCTAACCACTACCGAACAAACTGAGATTGTTAACTTTGTTACTCATTTAGATAGGTTAAATAAGAAATATGAAAATCTAAGAGTAGATATTATCACTTCAATATCCTTAATCAACTGCATAAATAATGCATTTAACGATTACAAGGTTAATAAAACAGCTATAAAAAATACTGCAGATCAAAATTTGGAAAGTTTTATACAACAAGAGAAACTTTTCACAGAGGCAATTACCGAACTATTGTTTTCAAATAAGGCACTGAAACCTATTGCACCTCATATTGATACAAAAGAAATAAAGGATGAGGGTAGAGACTATTTAAATTTCACTTTTATCAAGAGAACTACTGTTCAGAAGTTTGATGATACTTATCTTGTTAATCTTTTAAATACTCCTTTCAGTAAAACAAAGAAAGCAACATATGATTCAGCAAAAACCAAAACAGAATTAAAAGAGATACTGAAGGACTATGATGAGTCCATGGATGCTATAGATTTCTATCAAATGAAAGTTATAGGACAAATTGATAAAGATTTAGTGCAAAAAGCAATTCCTAACAAATTAGACGAGACTGGTAAATATGTAGAATATTCATCAGGATTGAACGCTCAAATATATTTTGACGTACTTTCATCCGATAGATACAAAGATGGTATTTATCTTATCGACCAACCAGAAGATGATGTATCGCCAAAGTCTATTAAAGGTCATTTATTGAGGAACTTCAAGGATATGGGTCGTAATCGACAAGTTCTTTTAGTAACACATAATCCTCAATTTGTTGTCAATTTAGATGTTGATAATGTAATCGTGTTCACAAGGGACAAAGACAAGATTAATATTGAAAGTGGAGCTCTAGAGTATCAAGACCCTAAAACGAATATTCTGAATCTTGTTGCAACATTACTTGATGGTGGAGTAGAAACCATAAGAAAGAGATGGAAACGATATGAAAAAGATAATTGAATTTAAGGCTACAGATACACAAATTCAACTAGTATGTGAGAGTGTGGAGGTTGTTTCTATTCCCAAAGATAACCTAACTATTGATGGAAAAAAACTATTTGACAGTTTCATATCAAAGTTGGATTTGTCTACTAAAGTTGAGTTTGACTTTATTGATGATGTAACCATTGATGATGCGAATGAGAAAAGAATTGTAACTGATATAAAATCTATTTTTAATAGTATCGCACAAAAAATTAATGATAAATTCAAATTGTTAAATGAGGATGCAGATTAAGTTTTCAGATAATTAACTAGTTGGGTTAATTTATAGAAATCTACAAATATAATTATCTACTAGTTTTGATTAGGCTTTTATAACATAGAGAGGATGAGTAATATGACCGAATTAATTAAATATACATTGATTGAAAATGGATTAGATTTTTTGTTGTCTTCTATAGAAAATTTTCCTTTGGATAAAAGCAATCTAGATGTTGCAAAAAAGAAGCTAAAGTATTCACTGCTACATTTATCAGCATCATTGGAAATTTTCTTTAAAAAAAGACTTGAAAAAGAAAATTGGGTTTATATATTTGATGATATGAATAAGGCAGATAAAAATAAATTTAAAAATAGAGATTTTAGATCTGTTGATTTGGAAACTGCTATCCAAAGGTTAGCTAAGATTTCAGGAGTTCAGAAATCGCAGCAAGAGAAGACCGTATTAAACAATTTCAAAATAAAACGTAATAAGCTAGTTCACTATGATTTTCAAGACACGATTATTGCTTTAGAAAATGATATAGTAAAAGTTGTAAGAATAGTAGTAATATTTATTTCCAATAACCTTTTAGATGCAATTGTAAGTGAAAAAGAAAAAAGTATTTTTATAGAAATTAAAGATAAACTAATAGATTTAGATCAATATACAGAAGAACTATCTAATTTGGCACGGGAGCAAGTAAAAATCGATGATGTAGATGAAGATAGAATTGTAACTTGCCCACATTGCTTTGAAGATTTTTTGTCATTATCACCAAATAAAAAAGGAAATCACTTTTGTTATTACTGTAATTGGTCTCCAGAATATGAAAATGGGTTTAAAGAGGTAGCAGAAGCATTTATCGAAAAAAATATTGGAAGCATTTATCAAATGCAACAAGATGGTGATAATATTCCATTGTATGAGTGTTTTAAATGTGGAACTAAGTCATTAGTCATAAATCAAGAAGTTGCTCATTGCTTTAACTGCGGGGAAGACTTTCAAGAAATTCAATGGTGTTGCAACTGCGGAAGGCCAATCCAGTCGGGACGAGAAGATGATATATTTATGTGTAAAGATTGCATTGAATATAAAATGATTAATGATTGAAAAGATGCTATTTGATGAATTAAATAATCATTGTTTAAGATGATTTAATGAAAGATTAGTATACCATCCATAAATGTGGTAATGTCAAGAATTATGTGTAAATGAAATGTATTAAAGCAATTGATCTTTCTTTAAAGTATTTAATGTTTCAATCTGAGCTTTAATTCTGACCCCCAAAAATACATTTTTGGATAATTGAGCCCACCAAAATTGATGCTTAGATTTAGGATAAACGTTTAATATCACATCTGTAATACCAGTTAATCCGTAGGTAAAAAATAACAATGCTAATTCTAGTCCATGAGTCTTAAAATCAGATAAGAACAGTTCCAAGTTATGATCGGATAGTAGGATATAAGCCGTATGAAAGTATTTTTTATAATCTTCAGACGTGTTATACCTAAAGCAAAACAAAAGTTTCTTTAGTGACATTACAGTATCTCGTCTAACAGGAAAATAAGTAGCATCTAAATAAAATAAAGTCATGATGTTTAGTTAACTTCCTAATATTAGAAGCATGTATATCAGCAATGATGGCAGCTATAATGTTTAATATAGCCTGTTTGGTATAATGGTGAACACACATATTCTCTAGCAGTATAGATATTTTTCAGTAATCACTCCATTAGAGTTAAAGGTAAGCAATCGTTGATTCTAATGCATCTATAAAACAAGGGTTTGACAAGTATTCAAATAACTTTGACTATGATTTTGCTGAAGATAGCAAAAGAGTTATAGCTATTAAAGTAAAAGATATACAAAATGCTAGAATCATTCATAGTTGTGATTTTGCTGTTATAAATGATGCACAAGATGTGAAGCAACAATACATTCATTTTGATAAAAGAAAAAATACATATGAGTGGCAATATCAGCCTCAAGAATTTTATCAAATTAAAGAAAAAATAAAATATATTAAAAACAAAAAACAGTGGCAAAGAGTTAGAGATTTGTATATTAAACTTAAAAATGAAAATACAAACATTTATAAAAAATCTAGATCAATATTTGCTGAAACTGTAGATATTATATATTCTAGATGCTAAGCAAAATTTAGTATTTTGGACTGAAGTATTAAAGTTAACAAAAATTTACAGAATTTTAGATTAATTTTGAGGTAATAGTATAATGAAGCCTAACTTAGAAGAGAATATAATTAAAAAATTTAGAGATTTAGTAAATTCATCAAAGATATTTTATAAATCAGATAAGCATGAGAACAATTGGAATATGATTTGTGCATTTATGGATAGAATTGATGATTCAATAAAAGTATTGAACACTAGGGAGTATCTTACAGATGGTATAGGAGATCCAGTTGATGTTATTTCTTTTATAGTCCAGGTAGACATAGTTGTTGAATCTATATCGAAACTTTTTAAAAAGTTAGGCATAGATAATCCTTTAAAAGATGATTTTAGCATATTTAATAATGTTGGAGATGGAAGAGGAAGTGATGATAAGTTTTTTAAACACATAAGAGCATTGTCTTTTGCACATTCTATAAGCACTGATCATGCAAGTCCATATATTGAAAAACAAGAAACTCAGTATTCTCCATTTATTTTAAATGGATCGGGTATTGATCAGGACAAAGTGATTATTATGGTTTATTCAACGATAAATGAAAAAGACAACATAAGTTTGCGCATTCCTAAAAAACAATTTATTAAGTATGTAGAAAGTAGATACAATTTGATTAGTTGTTTAATTCAATACATAGAAGAGGAAATAAGACTTCATAAAGAAGAACGAATTTCAGATGTGATTGATATATCTAAAGATCCAATTGAAACATTAAATAACATTAAAAATGCAGCAATTAAAAGGTATGATGAAGCATTAATTGATCATATTGATGAAGTTATTTATACACTAGAGTATAAAAGTGGTATTGTTAAAAATCAAGAAGCTGTTAATCAATTAAAACTGTATATTATTCCATACATTAATGAGTTTGTCTCATTATATCAAAAAATGGATGATACAGCTTATGAGCATTCTTTTTATTCAGTTCTAGATTTTAATTGGATAACTGAAAATTCAATGTCAAGCTACATATTATCAAAAATTGGCTCATATCTTAATGAAGAAATGTATGGTCCTAATATTTATAATTTTGATATTAATGGACCATATGATCCAAAAACTCCATCCAATGTTGAATGGGGCTTTCAACAATTGGACAAATTTAAGTTATTATTAGCAGATAAGTATGTAGATATAGACTATAAAATGCCATTTAAAGAAATACAATTATTGGTTACTACTGCACTTTTTATAGATAACCTTGCTAAAGGGAAATTAAAGTCGCAGTAGTGGCTTTTTTTGTTGGTTTGACTTGATATAAAAGTTGATCAGAGTGTTTAATGGACATGACAAAAAAGTCAGAAAGACGGTTTTATAATGAGTATTTGTATTATTATAGAAAAAGGAATTATAGGTGATGAGCATAGTGCATTACCTATTTCTGACGGTAAGTGTTCAAGTGAAGCAAACTATAATGCAGTGATTCCCTACAGAGAATATTTAGCAGGAAAGAATAAACAAAATGTTCTTTTATTAACAACTGATGGAACGTTTAGACTTGTGAAACCTAAAGGTAAATATTTCGTTTTAGAGGAATTGCAGAAATTGGTTAATGGTATGATTGAGTTTTATCCGAGACACATTAATAACAACATAATCATTTGTAATGAAGAAGGTTTGATGAAGAAGATGCCTTATAACAGACTGGATAAGTTGATTTTAGATATTGATTTAGTTGGACCTGTTCTTATTGTTAGTGAAAAGATGAGGTTAACGGTATGTCCGAAATAGAGAATGTAAAACTAGAGTATGAGCGACTAAGGTTGTTTTTTTCATCTCTTGATTCTAGTAAAGCAGAGTTAGTAGATAACTTAATTAATGAAGCAACATTTATAAAAGTACAACCGGACACTTACAACAAAAGATAAGAAAATGCGGTGCAGTTCAGATATCAAGTAGAGGCACTCAAAGGCAAACTGAAGCAGCTAAATACTACACCAAGTTAGTCAACAGTTATGGAACTGTTATTAAAACCCTTAATTCAATAATGGACAAGAACGTAGTTGATGATAACGATGAATTTGATGAATTCACGAAAGTTTAGAATAGTGAATTACTTAATATAGTATTATCAAAAGCTACAAAAAGTAGACATATTAGTTAGTAGAGAACTAGCGATCGTCATAGAAAGATTAATTGATGATCTTAATAATCCAAGATATTTTTTTGATGAAAAAGCGGTCAAAGTAAGAATTGATTTTATTGAGACTTTTTGTAAACACACTAAAAGTCCATTTAATGGGCAACCTTTCATTTTAGAACTCTTTGAAAAAGTAGTCCATCGAGCAGCTTATGGATTTAAGGTGGCTGATACGAATTTAAGAAGATTTAATGAAATATTATTACTTATTGCTGGTATTGACTTAACTGAGTTTTTCTTATCAAAGGGTGCTGTTGATATTGTATGTGCATCCAATACAACAGATCAAACCAATATTTTATTTGAGGAAATCAATAACATGAGGGAATAATTAAAAGCACTATCAAATGAGAAAAGGGGTAAAAAGAATATCTTCATAATCACTCACCAAAGACTAAAAATAAGATAAAGAAACTCTCTGCTCAATCAAAAAATAAAGATGGTTATAACGTTGAAGTTGGTTGTATTGATGAAGTTCATGAAATGGCCAATAGTAAAGTATATGATGCAATCAAACAAAGCCAATCAATAAAAGCAGAACCACTGATATTTATTATTACTACTGAAGGCAATACAGTAGTTGTTTTTTAAATAGTAAAATTTATTATGTTAGAAAGATGATCAAGGGTGAAAAGGGGACTGCCGTTGTTATTACACAGGATTCATTTGATCAAATCTATCGGGATAAAAGAACATGGTAAAAGTCCAATCCTAGTTTATGTACTGATAAGACTTATTCATATTTAGATGATTTAATGAATAAATCATAACAGATCTAGCAACCAGAGCGGGAATGTTAACTAAGGACTTTAATATTAAACAATTATAATAAGGGTCATGGTTATCGTTTGATGATCTAGTAATGATGAAACATATGAACTCAATGATTTAAAGAATAGTTATTCTATTGCTGCTGTACTACTTATTATCAAGAAGGGTAAGAAATTTATAATTCCACATTTCTTTATGCCAAGTGGTGTAATTTAAAAAAGACGAGAGTAAGATAATGTTACTTATGGCATCTGGGTTAAGTGTGGTTAATTACTGTAACAGAAGATAACCAAAATAATTTTACACTGAGTCACTCAGTGGTTTATGCATATGATAAGGACATATAAGACTAGACCACTATGGGTTGAATACGATCCATGAAATAAACATTAGTGGATTAAAGAAATGGAAGAGTTAGGTTTTAATATGGAAAAGGTCCGTCAAGGCATTTATTCATTATCAGAACCAATGAAGCAGTTAGAAGCAAACCTTAAAAACTCTAAAGTAGTCTATAATAATAACGCAATCTTAAAATGAAATCTTGCAAATACTCAGGCAAAGGTTGATGTAAATGGCAATATCCAACCATCCAAACTAGGAAGTAAGTATAAAAGGATTGATGGAAGTGTTGCGCTAATTATTGCTTATGCGGTTCTTAATAGGTATAAACTTGAGTATGAAAACATGATATAATTAACTGAAGGAGTGATAAAATGGAAGAGTTTTTAAGAGAATGGGGTTCTTTGTTACTTTCTAGTTTAATATTCATATGGACAATATTAAGTTTCTTCATACTGTATAAACAAAATAAAAAAATCGCATACCTAAGTAATAAACTAGAAAAAAATAAACATATATCAAACACTCAATTTGATATTGAAATCGCAATTTACAAAGAAATTTCATCGCAATTATTTAAAACCTATTTGGATGTTTACGCTCTTTATCCGCAGGGCATATACAATGAAGATAATGATATTGATAAAAGGATTAACAACAGGAAAGAATTATATAGAAAGGCTGCTAATTCGTTTGGAGTCTACCAGGATTTAATCAGGTCTTACGAACCTTTCATTAATGAAAAAATATTTATTCAATTCACTGATATTGCTAATGAAATGAAAGATCAAATTGTTATGTATCCGGATTATAGAATTAGAGAAGATGCAGAATCATTTATGAGAGATTCTGGTCATAAACTTATTTATTCATTCAAGAAGACCAAGGAAATAAGCAAAAAAAGAGATGATTTAATGAAGAGCATACGAAAGCATCTTGAAGATTTAAAAAGTAAAACGATTTAATGGAGGTCTTTATGGCCATATTTAAAAGAAAGAAAAAACATGGCTAATCTGATTCTTTTAAATTATTAATTAAACTTAATCTAAAGGTATAGATATGTTCTTATTGTAATTTTATATAAAAACAGTATAATTATAGTTAGTGGGAAAATAATTATTTGTGAAAGGAATTACTAAATGCAAATTAATGAACAAACCGCTAAAAGACTTTGGTTTGAAAGATATGGAGATGTATCACAAGTTCAAGATTTAACTGGAAGATGGATTTACTTTGATGACTATAACAATAGAACTCGTCAGAGAAATACAACAAGTGGGACCCATGCAAATTTTGGATGGAATATTCATCATAAACAACCACTAGCAAAGGGTGGAACTAATGATCCACTTAATCTAGAAATTGTTTATATAGGAACTAATGATGAAGCAGAAGATAAAACATCATTCGTAATCAAAGATATCGTATACGAAGTTAGAAGGATTAAAAGACCAGAATACGGTATATACATCAAAGGGACAGACCAAAGAGTTGATTGGCACAGATGATTTAAAAAAGTGAAGCATGTTAGAGAAATCTAATGTGCTTTTTTAGTACTTGAAAGTAGGTGATTAGATTGCAGAAACAATTAAAGGAATCAATATCAAACTATCTTTAGATGGTAAAGACTTAGATAATGAAATCAAAAGAATTAATAAAGATTTAAAAAAACAACAAAAAGACTTACATGCCATTAATAGAAGCCTCAAGCATGGCAGTAAAAATCTTAGATTATGGAAAAAGAAACAAGTCACCTCAATGGAAACTTAAATCTTGCTAAAAAACGCTTAAATATACAAAATAAAATATTACAAAAAGCTAAAGAAGGATTAAAACTAGGTAAAGTTTCTAAAACTGAATTTAGAAAGATGCAGCGTAACATTACATATAATGAGGCAGATCTAAAAGGCTTAACAATAAACTTGATAAAATTACAAAACCTGAAAATACATTAACAAAAAGTCTACTGGTAAATGCTGAAGGATATTATAAAAACGGTGATCAAAAAAAGGAATATATATTATCTATTTTTTATAGATTCTTAAGCCAAATAATATTAGTATTTCAGATGAAGAATTAGATAAGATAATTGAATCAGTGATAAGCATTACCGAGTCAATAAATAATAAATGAAATATGAACAATTCAAGGATCGTAACGAACCCCAATGGTTGGACCAAGTAAAATTGGAAAGTACAATTAAACTACATTAGTATTCATATACTTTTGTTGATTTGCTATAATAATAGAGATTAAGTAGATGAACAACAGCATTTAGAATAAAAGAACATAAAATATTTTTTAAGTTACCTAATAAGACAATGGAGGTTAAAGATACATATGAGAGGAATAATTATAGCTAAACCCAATAAAGATGGAGTACCTGTTATAGCCATTTTTTCTACAGAAGATTTTAACCTATATAGATTAAATTCTATGCTTGATACCGGAGAAATATCAATAGATATAACATATACTAATAATCAACCTATTTCTATACTTGATGAGGGTGAATTTGAAATAGAACATGATTTTCCTAATGTATATAAACATCAGCCTGAGAATATATATTTAAAAGGTAATATTACATATTTAAGAAGTTGGACATTAGAAGACTTTATTAACAGTTATCAAAAGTATTTTACTAAAACAACTTATGTGATACATAATCATGATAGAGTCATCTATCCTAATCAAATTGATTCTGTTAAATCATCACTATTTTTAAATTTTGTTGATAAGTTTTTATTCGATCCACAAAATAATGGATATTTCTCATTTAGTGGATTATTCTATCAAAGATTTAAAATAGCAGGTCTTGATAGATATAGAATATTTAAAGAAGGTCCTAAATTAGTTGTAGTAAGTTTATCTTCTAATTCTTACGAAAACAAAGAAATGGGAATAGTACCTCACTATTATAAATTTATAGCTGAGATACTTAACTAAAAGAAGTTTACTTAGATACTGAAATATGAATATAAAGTTTTGGGTGCAGTAGATATTACGTGATTTCTTAATTGGAGGCAGCAATTATTAGTTAACTGTGCAAATAACTTCTATATTTAGATACTTTATTGAAAGGTGGAAATTTGTATGGCTAAGGATGCAATAATAAAATGCTCACAGTGGAACTTTAATAAAAAAAGGTGTTATTGGTATGATAAGTCAAATTCATGGGGCATATTTTAAAGATGAAAGTGAAAATTCAAAAAAGTTAAAATTAATACTACATGTTTGGCAGGTTTATTAATAATACGTAGCAATGTATGAACTGAGACATATTTATTATTTGTAATAAAGACAAAAAAGATAATTTAATTATTTAAACTAACATCAGTTTGAATAAGTAAAATTAATTAGACTTAAATGTAATTATCCTCAATAATTTACACACTATTGAGGCGCATTATATTTTTTTATCTTATACGCCAGCATCAATTGACTGTTTTAAATATCTAAATATTATGACTATTATTTTGAGTCATTTATAACTTGATATTGATACTTATAGATTCTTAAACAGTTATTCAGTTTTTTATAGATTTTGTATATTCCTTAAATTATGATAGAATAATTGATAATGGTTATAAATTTTTTAAGAATAATTTAAAATAAAGAGGAAATATGGGATGAAAAAAATAAGATTATTATGTTTATCAATGTTATCAATAGTTTTGGTTAGTTGTGGCTCACCTAGGTATGAAGTGATATTTAAAGATGGAGAAAATACTGTTAAAACCCAATTAGTCATAGAAGGTGAATCTGCACTTCCCCCTGAGATGTCTGATAAAGATGGACATGACTTTATAGGATGGGATAAAAAGTATAGTGAAATAAAAGGTGATTTAGTAGTCAATGCAGTATATGAAGTAAGAAAATATACAGTAATATTTAAAGATTACAATGGTAATGAATTAAACAAGGAACTAGTAGAATATACTAAATCTGCAAACGCTCCTGCCGACCCTCATAGGGAGGGGTATGATTTTATAAGATGGGATAGAGATTATAGTCAAATCAAAAGTGATTTAGTAGTCAATGCAGTATATGAAGTAAGAAAATATACAGTAATATTTAAAGATTACAATGGTAATGAATTAAACAAGGAACTAGTAGAATATACTAAATCTGCAAACGCTCCTACCGACCCTCATAGGGAGGGGTATGATTTTATAGGATGGGATAGAGATTATAGTCAAATCAAAAGTGATTTAGTAGTTAATGCTGTTTATAAGAAAAAAGAATATACTATTGTATTTATAGATTATGATGGCAGTGTTTTATCTGAACACAAGAAATATTATGATGAAAATATTGAATATATTGATTCTCCTTATAGACTCGGATATAAGTTTATTGAATGGAATGAAAAATCTGATGATGGCAAAGTAATTATATTAGAAGCGATATATGAAATGGAATTTTTTAATCTACCTACTATTTCGGTTACTCTAGATGGTGTAGATTTGGAGGATGTAAATAGAGACAATTATGTAAATTCAAAAATTTCAATATTAAACACTACTGATGAAAATCAATTGTCTGAAGTTGATGCTGAATTTAAAGGAAGAGGAAATGGTAGTTGGACCTATGATAAAAAAGGATATCGTATAAAATTTAATAAAAAACAATCACTATTTGGTGAAAAAAAATCAAAGCATTGGGTTTTGGTGGCAAATGGGCACGATAATAGTCTTATGAGAAACAATACTGCCTATACCATCGTTAATAATGTCTTAGATGGCATAGAGTATACTACGTCTGTTCATATTATAGAATTGTACGTCAATGGTAAGTATCATGGCGTTTATTCTCTATTTGAACATATAAGAGTAGATAAAAATAGAGTTAATATAGATGAAGACTATGGTATTTTAGATACTGGGTATCTTGTTGAATACGATGCATATGCTACTGGAATAGAAGGCATAGATTATTTTTCTATAGAAGGATTAAAATATCCGTTCACAGTAAAGTCGCCAGATCCTGATGACTACAATAAAGAAGGTATTACAGAAGAAGCTTATAGAAATCAAATTTCTTATATACAAAACTATATTCAAGAATTTATTGATGCAATACGCTCAGGCGATTATGAAAAAGTTAACGAGCTTTCTGATATTGATTCTATTGTAGATGCATATTTAATACACGAATTGTTCAAAAATACAGATACTGGGTTTAGTTCATTTTATATGTATAAGAAAAAAGGTGGAAAATTATTCTTTGGTCCAATTTGGGATTTTGATTTAAGTTCAGGTATTTCTAGAGGAGATTCAACATCTGAAGGCCTTTACATAATCGATAAGGTTATGCAAGAATCTGAACATACCTCTAGTGATATATATATTGAATTAATGAAACAAGAGGTATTTCTACAAAATGTAAAGGATAGATTTAAAGAAATAACGTCTAAAACTATCGATGAAATAAATGCTCTTTTTACTACTATTACCCAATATAGTGATTCATATCAAAGAGATTATCAAAGATGGAATCATAGTACAAACTGGAATGAAGAACAATTTGCTTTAAAAACTTGGCTTTTAAATAGGATTGAATGGATGAGTAATTGGGCTAATAATTAGTTATATTCCCAGTTCTTTAATAGATTCATATAACTTCATAAAGGCAGCAATATTAGCGCCTTTTACTAAGTTATATGGATCTTTTATATTGCAGTAGTATAAATGTTATTAAAGATATTTTCCATAATTTCTTTTAATTTATTATCAACTGTTTCAAATGTCCAAAGGCTATTACTAGCATTTTGTGCCATTTCTAAACCTGATACTGATACGCCACCAGCATTAGCAGCTTTACCTGGAATATAAACTAATTTGTTTCAATAAAGAAATCAGCGGCTTCATTAGTAGAAGGCATATTAGTACCTTCAGCAATCATCATTATTTTATTTTCATAAAGCTTTTTAGCATCATCTAAGTCAATTTCATTTTGAGTTGCAAATGATAAGACTACATTTATTTCGATTCATAAGATATATTTAGGGTTGTTAAATAAGTAATATCTAGCTATATTAATTATTTAATAATCCTTATTTTTATATTAAAAGATCAAAATGTATCTTTGAAGTCTATAAATTCTAAAAAATACTATTCTAATGTAAATTTTGTGTTATAATATATTTGTTCGTATAACAAACAAGAGGGATAACTATGGATAAAAATCATTTATTTTTTAAGCCAACACCATTGTATAAAGAATACATGATTCTTGATACATTACAAAAAACTCCAGATATAACGCAAAGAGAATTAAGTCATATATTAAATGTGGCTGTTTCAATGATTAATAAGTACTTAGAGTCTTATGAAGTTAAAGGATATATTAAAAAAGAATATAAGTCTTCTAAAACTATTTTATATCATATTACTCCTGAAGGTATTGAAAGAAAGAAACTACTTAATATTAGATATTTAAAGGCATCACAAATTATTTATAATCAAGCGAATGTAGAAGTAACCTCTTTTTTAAATCAACTTGTTAATAATGGATATAAAGATGTTTTACTCTATGGTTCAGGAGATGTTGCAGAAATCATCTTAAACACTTTAAAATTAGATTTAAGTATTAATATTAAAGTATTAGGGATTATAGATGATAATAAAGATAGACAAGGATCTAAATTATTAGAAGTTCCTATTATAGATATTAGCCAAATAGTTAATTACCCAAATGATGGTATTATAGTTGCTACATATACCCATCATAAAGTAATTAGCCAAAATCTTATTAAACAAGGTTTTGATAAGAATAAAATTATCAATTTTTTTAATTAAGGAGCATAACAATATATGTATAAGTATTTATTAAAACCTATTATGGATTTTATCTTAAGCTTACTCGCAATCATTATCTTCTCACCATTATTATTAATAGTTGCACTATTAGTTAAATTAACTTCAAAAGGACCTATACTATTTAAACAAAAAAGGGTAGGTAAAAATAAAAAGTTATTTAATATCTATAAATTTAGGACGATGAGAATTGATACACCAAAGGATGCACCTACACATACTTTAGAAAATCCAGATAAGTATATTACAAAAGTTGGTAAATTCTTAAGAAAGACAAGTTTAGATGAATTACCTCAATTATTTAATATCTTATTCGGTAAGATGAGTATAGTTGGTCCAAGACCTGCATTATGGAATCAAGATGACTTAATTGCAGAAAGAGATAAATATCAAGCTAATGATGTAAAACCAGGATTAACTGGTTTAGCACAAGTCTCAGGAAGAGATGAGTTAGAAATACCAGTTAAAGCTAAAATAGATGGAGAATATGTTAAAAAGATTACACTTCTAAAAGATTTTAAACTTATCTTTAAAACAGCATTTAAAGTTTTAAAATCAGATGGGGTTAAGGAAGGTAAAGATGAAAAGAATACTAATAACAGGGGCTAATAGCTACATAGGAACTAATGTAGAAAAATGGCTTTTAAAAGAACCTAATAAATATCAAGTAGAAACATTAGATATGAAAAATGAAACTTGGAAAGAATTTGATTTTAGTAAGTTTGATGTAGTGTTTCATGTTGCTGGGATTGCTCATGTTTCTAAAGATAAAAAACTAGATGATCTATATTATAAAGTAAATAGAGATTTAGCAATTGAAACTGCAAAAAAAGCAAAACTATCAAATGTAAAACAATTTATATTTATGAGTAGTATGATTATTTATGGTAAAGATAATAAAATTGGTAATTATAAACCAATAGATGTTACAAAATATAGTCCAATAAATGCTTATGGTAAATCTAAGCTAGAAGCTGATTTAGGTATACAAGAACTTCAAGATGAAACATTTAAAACAGTAATTATTAGAACTCCAATTGTTTATGGTCCAGGCTGTAAAGGAAATTTCCCAAGACTCATTAAATTAGCTTTAAAACTTCCTATTTTACCAAAGATCAAAAATGAGAGAAGTATGATCTATATAGATAACCTTAGCGAGTTTATCAAAGTTAATATAGATCAAGAAACAAATGGTGTATTTTATCCACAAAATGAAGCATATCTTTCAACATATGAAATAATGAAAGAAGCAAGACTTATTTCAGGTAAAAAAGTAAGAAGTACTAGATTATTTAATTGGATTATTAAGTTAATGGCTATCTTTATTCCTACAATTAATAAGGTGTATGGTAATAAAATGTATCTTAAAACAGATATAGTAAAAGCCGAAACAAAATTTGTAGATACAATCAAACTTGTGTATGAGAGTGCGATAGGTGAGGTTAATGAATGAAAAATAAAGTTCTTTTTTTATATAATCATGATGTTGTTGCCTATAATTTCACTTTTGAAATAGTAAAAGCCTTTTTATCAAATGGAGTAGAAGTGGTTATAGTTTCTCCATATGGAAAGAAAATAGATCATTTTATTGATGCAGGTTGTAAGTATATAGAACTAGATATTGAGCGAAGAAATACCAATATTTTTAAAGATTTAAAACTAATAAGAGAGTATAAAAAAATTTTTAAAAAAGAAAAGCCTGATTGCATTTTTGGTTTTACAATTAAGCCTAATATTTATGGTGCAATAGCTGCTAAAAAATACAAGATACCCTTTATTCCTAGAATATCAGGATTAGGAAGTTCATTTCAAAATACAAAAAAACTTAAATTTAAACTAATAAAGAATCTCTATAAATTTGCAAATAAATCTTATAGAAGAGTCTATTTTGAAAATAAAGATAATGCCAGTGTTTTTTTGTCTAATGTTTGTAAACTTAAGGATTATAAGGTTATTTCTGGATCCGGTGTTAATATAGATAAATTTTCATATGTAGAGTATCCTCAAAAAGAAAAAACTAAGTTTTTATTTTTAGGAAGAATAATGAGAGAAAAAGGAATTGAAGAGTATTTAACATCAGCAGAGTATTTAAAAAATAAGTATGGAAATACTGTTTCTTTTAGTATTGCAGGTTTCTATGAAGAAAATTATAGGGATAAAATATTAGAGTATCAAGAAAAAGGTTATATAAAATATCTAGGTGTTTTAGAGAATTCTATAGATGTAATAAGTGAATCTCATTGCTTGATATTACCGTCATATCATGAGGGAATGTCAAATGTTATGCTAGAAGCACAGGCCATTGGTAGGCCAGTAATTGGAACAGATATCCCAGGCGTTAGAGAAACTTTCTTAAATAAAATTTCAGGATACACTTGTACCTTGAGGGATTCAAAAGATTTAATTGAAAAAATTGAAGTTTTAATTAATATGGATTTTAATAGTGCTTCAAATATGGGTAAGCTTGGTAGAAAACATGTTGAATCTAATTTTGATAGAGCAAAAATAGTTGAAGAATATTTAAAAATCTATGAGGAAATTAAAGATGAAAATACTATATATAATAAATAACTTGAGTAGTGGTGGAGCAGAAAAGTTAGTATATCAAATGTCAAATTACATATCAAAAGCTAATGATGTATCTATTCTATTATTGGAAAATAAGGATTCAATTTATTTAAATAAGATAAGCAACAAGGTAAAAGTATATGTATCTCCTGTGAAAGGCATTAGAAATTTCAGACAAGCTAAATATATCAATAAATTTATCAAAGATAATCAGTTCAAAATAGTTCATGTAAATCTTTTTCCAGCAATGTACTTTTCAGTTTTTAAAAAATCAAAAACAGCAAAATATATATTTACTGAACATAACACACATAATAAGAGGAGAAAATGGTATTTCAAGTTTATTGAAAATATTATTTACAGTAAATATGATGCTATAGTTGCAATTAGTGAAGGTGTTAAGAACGACTTGAAAAAATGGCTGAATAAAAAAAATTTTAAAAAAGTTAACCTTATTAACAATGGCATAGATATTGAAAAATTTGATAGTGCAATAGCCTATCAAAAGAATGAAATAATACCTAATTTTGAAAAAGATGATAAAATCCTACTTATGGTTGGAAGATTTACAGCACAAAAGGATCAAGACACTATTATAAAAGCACTAACTATTTTACCTAAGAAATTCAAGCTGGTACTTGTTGGAGATGGTGAAAGAGTTAAAACTTGTCATGATTTAGCAAGTGAATTAAAATTAGATAATAGAGTTAAGTTCTTAGGAATTAGAAATGATATTGAACGAATAACAAAAACTGCAGACTTGTGTATTGTTTCTTCAAATTGGGAAGGCTTTGGATTAGTTGCTGTTGAAGCAATGGCTGCTGAAAAACCCGTAATTGCTAGTGATGTTGAAGGATTAAATGGTGTTGTATCTAACTATGGAGTTCTTTTCGAACCCAAAAATTATGTGATTCTAGCGGATGAAATAACTAAGATTTTAACCGATAAAAATCTATATGTAGAATATACAATAAAATCTAAAGAAAGAGCTAAGTTCTATTCTATTGAAAAAATGTGTAATCAATATTTAGAATTATACGAAAGAGAGTTGTTTAAAAAATGAATGAAATTTTATTGTCAATAGTTACAGCGACGTTTAATAGAGAAAAGTTAATTTTGAGAACATATGAAAGTTTAATTAAGCAAACAAATAAGAATTTTGAATGGATAATAGTTGATGATGGAAGTACTGATGATACAGAAAAAAAAGTGTTAGAATGGATTGAAAGTAAAATAATAAGTATCAAGTATATTAAAAAAGAAAATAGTGGAAAGCATAAGTCACTTAATCGAGCAATCCCACTTGCATCTGGTCAGTTAACATTGATTTTGGATAGTGATGATCTCCTAGAACAAAATGCAGTTGAGCGGATTAGTTTTTTCTATGATAAGTATTATGATTACCCAAATTTGGGTGGATTTACTTTTCTAAAAGGAGACTTATCAAGAAAAGTAATAGGCAATAGCTATAAAGAAAACGAAAAAGTAAGAAATATCTTTGAGGTTTTAAACCAGAAGATTAAAGGAGATAAAATTGAAGTAATATATACTTCAATAATGAAAGAATATTCTTTTCCAGAGATTGAAAATGAAAAATTTATTGGTGAAAGTATTATATGGATACCAATTGGGATGAAATATAAAATTGTTTATATAAATGAAATTTTATATTTGTGTGAATACCAAAGTCAAGGACTAACAAATTTAGGAAGAAAACTTAGAATAAATAATCCTATAGGTGGCATGCTACATGCAGAAAAGTATTTTAATAAACAATTTAAATTAAAATTGAGAATCAAGAATTATTTACTTTATAATACATACTTATTGTTTAGCAAGAAAAAAAAGTTAGACTACAAAAAATATACAAGATCGAAATTTAATATTCTGCAAATTATAACCATAATCCCTAGTGTTGTATTATACCTATTTTGGCTAAAATATGACAAGGAAGTTATACAATGATGGGAATAACGATATATGTCTCAATATCAATCTTAATTTTTTTAGCATACTTTATTTCAAATGAAGATAAGAATAATATCAAAAAATATTTAATTGTTATGGCTGTTTTATTTGTTTTCACAGCGTTTAGGAGTATTGAAATTGGGGGTACTGATGCTCAAGAATATATTTCTTTTTTCAAATCTGTTCCAAATATTTTTGGGGTTTTCACAGCAAATTATAAGTATGAATTTGGATATGGGGTGCTAAATAGTCTAATTAAGACTTTTACTGATGATTATAGGGTATTCCAGGTGTTCTATACGTCTATTTCTTTCTTTTTGTTAAATTTAGTTTTGAAAAAAACTAGTTTGAACTATAAAAACAGAATATTATTTTTATTTCTGTATTTTTCCTATACATTTCTCTGGAATAATTTTATACTTTTGAGACAAAATATTGCACTATTAATAGTTTGGTACGCCCTATTACGTGATGATAAAAGTATAATCACTAGTATTTTGCTTTTTTTACTTGCATTTTTATTTCATAGTAGTGCACTCATAGTTTTTCTAATTTATATGATGTATTTGTGCCTTAGAAGAATTAAAAACAATTCTAGGCTATTTGTTTTTTCAATAATATTTAGTTTAATAATGATATTTTTCTCCCAATATTTTTTGTATCGAATAGTATCATTTATAGATGTTATGATCGATACAGATTATGCTAGGTATTTGATTACTGCAGAAAAAAACAATGTATTTAATTTTATTTTTAGAATTGTAACATATGTAATTGTATATGTATATTATAGTTCAATTAACTACGGTAAAAAGAATAATGTATTTATTTTTATGTCTATAACCGTTATGCTTAGTTCTTTGCCGTTTGGTATAATTAATAGAATATCTGAATATTTTCTAATAGGAATATATTTAGGTATTGTACAGTTTATCAAATCAGTGAAAGAAAGAGAAAGAATTGGTGTTTTAGTACCTGTATATTTACTTATGACTGTAATTCTCATTAGATTTTTAATTGTTTTTAGTGAGGGTCAGTTACAACAGTATAGATTATTTTTTTAAATCACACACAAAAGAGATGCTGAAAGTTTTTATATTATAAGCCATAATGAACAGATAGTATGAGAAGTTTTCCATACTCAAGTTATAAACATAACGATGTAGGAAGTAAAATGGAGATTATTATCTATATTTCCCAATGGCTATTTGTAGAAAAATTAAAAGATTTAAGGAATTTTAAAGCTAGTGAATTATATTTGTAAAAAAAGAAGGGCTAATGTTTATGAAAAAAATTTCAATTGTTATACCAGTTTACAATGTAGAGAAATACATCTATAAGTGTTTAAATTCAGTTGTACAACAAACTTACAGTAATTTAGAAATAATTATAGTTAACGATGGAACCAAAGATGATTCCATGACAGTTGTTGAAAAATTTTCAAAAACTGATTCGAGAATAAAAATTCTTAATCAAGAGAATAATGGTTTAAGTGCTGCAAGAAATAAAGGACTGGAACTTGCAACAGGAGAATATGTATATTTTTTAGATTCAGATGATTACTTAGAGAAGGAAGCTATTAGCAAGATGGTTTTCAAGATGGATGAATATGGATCACAAATTGTTATGTTTAATTCATATATTGATTATGAATCATATAAAGAAAAGTATATTGAGTTCAATAAAATTATAACTTTAAGTGGGGAGGATTTTCTTCAAACTGTTATAAGAAAAAGAATATATAAACCTACAGTTTGGAGTTACTTCTATGAAACAGCTTATTTAAAAACTAATGAATATCAATTCCAAAATGGATTAATACATGAAGATGAAGAATGGTCTATAAAAGTAATACTTGGCGCAAATAAAGTTACTTTTTTTCCTGAAATTTTACATAATTACTTAAAAAGAATGAACTCTATCACATCAAATAAAAAACGAAGTAAAAAATCGATTACTGACATGTTGTTTATATTAAAATTAAATGAAGAAAGAGTAAACTATCATGTAAAAATTAAAAAGACATGCCAAGATCTTTTTACACGACAATATATAGATTTATTTTTTCAGTATTCAAACAATAAAAAAGAATATATAAGTTTAATTAAGAAATACGAAATAAATAAAAAAATAAAAAGTTTTAGATCAATAATAAAATATTATAAATATAAATTTTTCTATAGAAGGCTTAAATAAATGATTAGAAATAAATGCTATTTTAGAAATTATAATATAGGAGAGTAGTTAATGAGAACTAAAAATTCAATGAGAAATGTTATAGTTTCTTTGTTAGGTTTTTTACTTGTAACGGTTGTGACACTTGTTGTAAGAAGAATATTTTTGGAACAACTTGGAGTTGTTTACTTAGGAGTTAATAGCCTATTATCAAATGTTATTTCAGTACTATCTTTAGCTGAACTTGGGTTTGCTAGTGCATTTGTTTTTAGTTTGTATAAGCCAATTGCCGAAAAGAATCAAGTTGCTATTGCTGGAATCATGAACTTATATAAAAAAATATATAATAGAATAGCAATTTTTATATTAATTATTGGAATAGCAATAATTCCGCTTATCTATATACTTGCTGGAAAACAAGAGTCAAGCGTAATAAGCAAAGGCAATTTTATTTTATATTATGTTCTTTTTTTGATTAATTCGGTTTCATCATATTTTATGGTATATAAAAAATCACTTATAATTGCGGATCAAAAAAACTATATAACATCGTTAACACAAAATTTTTCAACTATGATTATGATAATTTTGCAAATTATAGCTTTGTATATTTTTAAAAGTTTTTTTCTATTTCTTTTATTACAAATAATTAAAACACTTGCTGAGAATATTTTAATAAGTTATATTGCAAGAAAGAAGTATAATTATTTACCCTTATATAAGGATGAAATCGTAGATAGTGATACTAAAAAAAGTATATATTCGAATGTTTACTCACTGCTATTTCATAGAGTTGGTGGTGTAGTTATTACAGGCTCTATTAGTATAGTTATAACTGCACTTGTGAATGTTGAAAAAGCTGGAATATATGCAAATTATATCGTAATCACGAATATGCTGATGGCGATTTGTATACAAATTTTTGATACGATAGGGTCCAGTGTAGGAAGCCTAGCATCTGAAGAAAATAGAGAAAAATTAGTTAAAGTTTTTAATGAAGTATTTTATATCAATGCTGTTTTGACTGGAGTTTTTTCTGTAGGATTTTACATTTTAATTAATGATTTTATAGTATTATGGCTCGGAAAAGAGGTTTTACTCTCTGAATTGTCAGTTATTTTAATTTGTGCTTCTTTTTATATTAATTCAATGAGAAGATCTGTTTTAACATTTAGAGAAGCGTTGGGGATTTTTAAAGTTGACAGGTTGAGACCCTTGATTGAGTCTACTTTTGCAGTGCTTTTTTCTATTATACTATTTAATTATATTCAGTTTGAAGGAATACTATTAGGCTATTTTCTAGCTGTTCTATTAACTTCGGCATGGGTTGATCCATATGTTTTATATAAATATGGATTAAAAGAAAAACTAATAAAATATATTTTTAAATATGTGTTATATTTTACTATATTTATTGCAGCTATTTTTATATGTAAAGAAACAATTTTAAATATAAAAAATGTGACTATAGTTTCGTTTGTTATTAAAGGAGTAATAGTGACAATTATAACATCATTGCTGTATATTATACTTTTTGGTTTTACAAAAGAGAGTAAATCTATATTTAATAGAATTATTAATATGTTGAAAAGGAGATAAACTATCATAAGTCAAGCAAATAAATACATAAAACAGAAAAATGCTTCAAAATGAAGTTAAGGTACAGAATATTGATCTAAAATCTAGACTACTTAAATTTTAGATGCTGAATTAATTGATTTGGATTGTAATTCCAATTATATATCATGAAGTTAATTAAAGTGTGTTTTAAAAAGTTTTGATATTTTATCTTTAGAAGTTAGTTTTCTAAGATAAAAAGAGCTGTAACGCCAAAATTATTGTTAAATAAGGGTTTAAATTTAGAAAATATCTTATCAAGAACATTAGTTAAATTAACAAGTTCTCTTAAGCACTCTTGAATACAATTATTTCTTAAACATACCAAGTCTTTTAAGTCATTAATGTGACAAAATTGAGTGTGTAGGTTATCGTAATCTACACACTTAAGTACTTAGAAATAATTTCAGAATCAATTTTATCGGTTTGGGCACCGTTTAACAAGAAAGCCTTCGAAAACTGACTTGTTAAGTAAGGATTGAATTCCATGAAGGTATAACCTTCTGTGATCAGAAATAATTTTAAGTTAACACCGTAGTGACCTGTTGATCCTATACCTACTTTTATTTTAGTAGGATCTCCTAGAACTTTAAGTTCAGTTAATAAAAGGCTAAAACCTTCGTTGGAATTGTTAAAGCGTCAATAAACTAATTGATAGTTAAAAACAGGAACGCATGCTAAATTTCTTATAATAGTCTAACTACAAAAATATGACTCAAATCCACAGTACCTATTAATATTATAGTAATAAAATTAAATGAAAGGACAGTATATTCAAAGTTAATATTATTATACTAATGAATATACAAAAAATTAAAATGATACCTAAAATAATACATTATTGTTGGTTTGGAGGGAATGAAATAGATACAGAAACACTTAAAATTATTGAGTCTTGGAAGAATTACTGCCCTGAATATAAGATAATTTTATGGAATGAAGAAAATTTTGATGTAATGTCTAATATTTATACAAAGCAAGCATACGAAAACAAGAAATGGGCTTTTATCACTGACTATGTAAGATTATTTGCACTGTATAATTATGGGGGAATTTACATGGATTCTGATGTTGAAGTAATCAAGAATCTAGACATTTTTCTCAAAAACAGGGCTTTTACTGGAATGGAAAATAACGAATATTCTGTTACAGGATTAATGGCATCAGAAAAGGGTCATCCGTGGATTAAGGATATATTGGATGAATATGATGGAAAAACTTTGATTCAGGAAAATGGAGAACTAGATTTAACTCCTAATACCATCTTGATTACTAAAATTACAGCGCAAAAATATGGATGGGAACACAAACAGGAGATTCAAAATTTAAAAGAGGGTTTAATGATTTATCCTTTTGATTATTTTTGTGCAAAAAATTGGAAGGATGGCAAAGTATTTGTAACTGAAAATACATATACAATACATCATTTTAAGGGGTCTTGGCTTACTGAAAAACAAAAAAAAAATAGACAAAAAAATATTTTACTAGTAAAAATTTTTGGTAAAAAAATAGGTGGTACTATTTCAAGAATAGGGACTGCAATATCAGAAAAAGGTTTTATTGGATCATTAAAATATAAGTTTAGAAAAAGAAAGGATAAAAAAAGAAAATGAAAAAAGTATTAGTGGTATTTGGTACAAGACCTGAGGCAATTAAAATGTGCCCACTTATAATAGAACTTAAAAAAAGGAGAAATTTAGAAATTGTTGTTTGTGTTACTGGACAACATAGACAAATGTTGGATCAGGTGCTTAATGTTTTTAATATCATACCGGATTATGATTTTTCTATAATGAAAAATAAGCAAACACTGTTTGATATTACATGTACTATACTTGAAAAGACTAAAGAACTTATTGAAAAAATTACACCAGATATAGTTTTAGTTCATGGGGATACAACTACAACATTTGCAGCTGCATTAGCATCATTCTATAAAAATGTAGAGGTTGGCCATGTTGAAGCAGGGCTAAGGACATATGACATAAATTCACCATTTCCTGAGGAATTTAATAGGCGTGCAGTCAGTCTTATCTCTAAATATCACTTTGCACCAACAGAACAAGCTCGTAACAACTTACTTAATGAAAAAATTAATAATAATATATATATTACCGGAAATACAGCTATTGATGCGTTAAGTACTACAGTTAGAAAAAATTATGTACATGAGCATTTAGAGTGGGCTAAAGGATCAAAATTGATAATGATTACTGCGCATAGAAGAGAGAATTTAGGGGAACCGTTAAAACAAATGTTCAGGGCAATAAAAAGAATAATTTTAGAACACCCAGATGTCAAAGCTATTTATCCTATACACATGAATCCTATAGTTAGAGAAACAGCGAGAGAGATTCTCGGGAATGAAGACCGAATTAAAATTATAGAACCCTTAGAAGTTATTGATTTTCATAATTTTATGAATCATGCGTATTTAATTTTAACTGATAGCGGTGGAATACAAGAAGAGGCTCCTAGCCTAGGAAAACCAGTTCTAGTTATGAGGGAGACAACAGAACGTCCAGAAGGCATAAAAGCAGGAACTTTGAAATTAGTTGGAACAGATGAAGATAATATATACTATTCTTTCAAAGAGTTATTAATAAATAAAAAATTGTATGCTGAAATGGCTAAATCCAGCAATCCATATGGGGATGGAAAATCAAGTCAACGAATTGCAGATATCATAGAACATGGGTTTACTGATATTTAATATAATTTAAAGTATTTTTATAAAAAAAATAAAAACATGATATAATAAACACTAGGAAATATTCACTTTCTAGTGTTTTATTTTTAATCTAACAACGCAGGAGACAAAAAACATGTGCGGAATTGTAGGATACATAGGAACAAATAACGCAAGAGATATCATTATTCATGGATTAGAACGTTTAGAATATAGAGGTTATGATTCAGCTGGACTTGCTATTTTAAACAAAGATAATCTATTTGATATCTATAAAGATGTAGGAAGAGTATCAGTACTTTCTAAATCAACAAATAAAATATTATCTAACATAGGCATTGGACATACTAGATGGGCAACACACGGTAAAGTAACAACCCTTAATGCACACCCTCATAAATCACCTTCAGGTAGATTTATGATTGTACATAATGGTGTTATAGAAAACTTTTCACAACTTAAAGAACAATACTTAAAAGGACATACCTTCTTAAGTGAAACAGATACTGAAGTCATAGCTCATTTAATAGAAGGATTTGCTACTTACATGGAAGTAGAAAATGCTATCTTAACTACTTTAAAACTATTACATGGTTCATATGCTCTTTTAATACTAGATACACAAAATCCAGATAAATTATATGCAGCTAAAGATAAACCACCACTATTAGTAGGTAAAAACACACAAGGGTTTACTATTTCATCAGATGTTTTAGCTCTAGCAGGATACGCAACTGAGTATCATGTCATAGAAGATAAAACATTTGTAGTAACTACTAAAAATGGTATTAAATTCTATAACTATGATCATGAAGAATTAGATATTAAATTTAAACCACTTAACATAGATGTTGCTGCTGCTGAAAAAGGCAACTATGATCATTTCATGTTAAAAGAAATTAATGAACAACCAGGAGTGATTAGAAATATCATTTCTAAATACTTTAATAACTATGAAATTAATCTTAATCCTTCATTAATTAAATCAATTAACAATAGTAGTAGAATCTATATACTTGCTGCTGGAACTTCAATGCACGCAGGCCTTGTAGGTAAACGTTTATTAGAACAACTTACTAATAAACCAGTAGAAGTACATATAGCATCAGAATTTGCATATTATAGACCTATACTAGATACTAATCCATTCTTTATCTTAATCTCACAAAGTGGAGAAACAGCAGACCTAAGAGCATGCCTTACATACTTAAGATCTAATAAATATAAAACTCTAACAATCACAAATGTCATTACATCAACCCTTGCTAGAGAAGCAGATTATGCATTAGAAATCTATGCAGGACCAGAAATAGCAGTAGCATCCACAAAAGCTTATATTGCTCAAATATCAGTTTTAGCAATATTAGCATATGAACTATCTGCTAAAGACTTTGATCTTAAATTAGAATTATCTAAAGTTGCTCAAGCCATTGAAAACTTCTTAGCAGATACAGAAAATTTACAAGCACTTGTATCTAAGTATTTTAAGAAAGAACACGCCTTTTATATAGGACGTGGTATAGATTATGCAACAGCCCTAGAAGCTGCTTTAAAACTAAAAGAAATCTCTTATATTCATACAGAAGGGTTTGCTGCTGGTGAACTTAAACATGGTACTATTGCCTTAATTGAAGATGGTACACCAGTGATTGCTTTAATCTCTGATGAAACTATTAACCTAAATACTAGATCTAATTTACATGAAGTAAAATCTAGAGGGGCAATCCCAATTATTGTTACACTAGAATCACTTAAACAAAAAGGTGATGACATTATCTTAGATGATGTTCACCCATTATTAACACCACTTGTAATGGTTGTACCAACACAACTTATTTCATACTATGCAGCATTAAATCTTGGATTTGATATTGATAAACCAAGAAATTTAGCTAAATCTGTTACAGTAGAATAAAATTTAATAGTTAAATTAAGTTACTCCCTCAAATGAATTTTTTTGAGGGAGTATTTATTTATAATAAGCAAAGCAAACTATCGCCAAAAAGCAAAGCAAACTATCGCCAAAAAGCAAAGCAAACTATCGCCAAAAAGCAAAGCAAACTATCGCCAAAAAGCAAAGCAAACTATCGCCAAAAAGCAAAGCAAACTATCGCCAAAAAGCAAAGCAAACTATCGCCAAAAAGCAAAGCAAACTATCGCCAAAAAGCAAAGCAAACTATCGCCAAAAAGCAAAGCAAACTATCGCCAAAAAGCAAAGCAAACTATCGCCAAAAAGCAAAGCAAACTATCGCCAAAAAGCAAAGTGTGATATAATAAACCTAGGAGGCTGATATATTTATGGCATATAAAAAAAGAATTGTTGATAGTCAAATAGAATTTTTATTAACTGCAAGCGGTGCTGTACTAATTGAAGGGCCCAAATGGACAGGGAAAACAACAACAGCAAAACAATTTTGTAAAAGCTTTATTGTTATGGATGATCCTAAAAATAGAGTTTCAAATCTTAATTTTGCAAGAGTTGCTCCAGAAATGATATTAGCTGGAGCTAATCCAAGATTGATTGATGAATGGCAAGTTGCTCCAATTCTTTGGGATGCAGTTAGACATGAAGTAGATAATAGAAGTAAAATGGGACAGTTTATCTTAACTGGATCTGCAGTACCTACTAGAAGTGAAGAAATCCTTCATTCAGGTGTGGGTAGAATAGCAAGATTAAAAATGAGGACTATGAGTTTATTAGAATCTGATGATTCTGATGGTAAAATATCACTTAGATCTTTGTTTTTAAATAAGACTGTAAGCCCTGCTATAAATGATTTAACGATTAAAAAATTAGCCTTTTTAATTTGTAGAGGAGGTTGGCCAGTCGCGGTTAATCTTGAAGAGAAGGCTGCTCTACAACAAGTTAAAAATTACTATGATGCATTAATTGATTATGATATCAATAATGTTGATGAAACAATACGAGATATTGATAAAATGAGATCTCTAATGAAAACCTTATCAAGAAATATATCAACACAAGCTACTATTTCTACTTTGGTTGAAGATTTAAAAAATACTGATAATCTTATATCTGATGTTACAATAAGCAAGTACTTGACTATTTTGAAGAGTCTTCATGTAATTGAAGATTTATCTGCATGGAATCCAAATCTTCGTTCAAAAGTTGTAGTTAGAACATCACCAACAAGGCATTTTATTGATCCTTCAATAGCAACTGCAGCACTGGGGATTTCTCCCAATGATTTATTAACTGATTTTAATACAATGGGATTATTTTTTGAGTCTATGTGCATAAGAGATTTGCGAGTTTATGCAGATGGACTAGGTGGAAATGTGTATCATTATAGAGATAAAAGCGGTCTAGAGTGTGATGCAATCATTCATTTAGATAATGGCCAATGGGGGGCAATTGAAATAAAACTTGCTGATCATTTGATACCTGACGCAATCAAATCTTTAAACAATCTTGTTAGTAAAATAGATGATAAAAAAATGAATAAACCATCATTTTTAATGGTATTAACAGGTGGGAATAGTTCCTATAGAAGAGAAGATGGTATATATGTTGTTTCAATTGGATCTTTAGGAATATAAGTTATCAAATAGATTTTTAAATAAATAGAATTAAAACACGAATTTAGGATATTTAAATGAGCGCTAACAGTACTCATAAAAAGGTTGTTTTCTGATAAAAAATGATAAAAATTTTATTTTATTATGAGAAACTAAGTATATGCTTAAATATATTATCTTAAAATGAAATAGGTACATGACATGGGACTGTAAAGAAATGAAGTAATTCACTACTTCAGAACTTAACAGTTCTTTTTTTCTTATATCTACCGTGAACTATGTGGATAAAATCAAAAAACATCTATTTTTAAGCATGATAAAAGAAGATTCTATTAAAATCTTAAGTTTATTGTGGATATCTATTCTGTTATTCTATACTTTTTATTATGATATTTTCTTAAATTATATCCAATAGCTGTTAAATAAAACTCCATTTTAACATTATGAGTTAATCTTCGTCTAAATCTTCTTACTTTAAATGCTTCTTTAATCACTCCAAAAGCACCTTCAACTTGAATTGACCTTTGAACTCTTAATTCAATCCCTAATGGTGATGTTAGATTTTTAATCACCTCTTTTTGATATGTAAGATTTTCATCATTAATCTCTTTACGCTTACCATTTGGTAATTCATATACATCATTACCTCGATTATTTCTATAGAGATACTTTAAAGTATCTCCATTAGGTGTTAAATAATCATTACCTGATTTAGTAAGGTTAAATGGAAAATATGGATCTTTCATTCTTTTTTTGTCATGCGTATCTTTAGCATACATTGCATATTTTTGATAAAGCTCCATATCGTTTAGTTTTAAATAACGATAATTCGTTAATCCACCATATCCAGCATCCGCTACTGGATATTTTGGATAGAAGTCATAACTTTTCTTAAATCCTTCTAAAAAAGGAATCAAAGTTTTATAATCACTACGTTCTTTATAGATATCTAGATGTAGGATATATTCATTTGATACACCAATTTGTATATTATACCCTGGTTTTAATTGACTATTACGCATATGATCTTCTTTCATATGCATAAAAGTCGCGTCTATATCTGTTTTAGCATATGAGTTTCTATCATTACCCATAATCTTTAAATGTCTTTCATACTCTACAAGTTTAGCTAAATATTCTAAGATATGTTCATAATCTCTTTGTAAAGTAGTTTTTCTTTGACCTTTACCATATTTAAACTCTATTAATTCCCTATCTATCTCATTAAGTAGAAAGTCTTTGATGCTATTTAAATTATCAGTGTTATATGTTTCATGTATTGGAAAGAAGATATCTGAGTCTTCATATCTTTTATTTAAGGATTCTATCTGTTTGGTTATTTTTTTATATAACTTATCTCTAAACTTTTCAATAGAACCACGCCATGTAAAACTATATTTATTAGCCACCGATTCTATTTTAGTACCATCTATATATAATTTATCTGTATCAATAGATTCTTTTTTTATTAAGTACTTACTTAGTTCATAAAAGATTTCATCTATTCCTTTAACTAAGTATTTATCCATAAAGGTTTTTATTGTTTGATGACTTGGCATTAATTCATCTGTAAGCCACATGATTCTAATATCATTTCTAGCAGCTTTTGCCATATCTCTTAAAGATTGAATCTTTTCCATTTGACAAAACATGATCAGTTTTAACATTTGAACCGGATTATAACCCATACGACCTCTTGGGTCTTTTGAGCTATTTAAGTATTTTTTTATCTCCAATTTTCTAAATACTTCATCAAATGTACGAACTTCACTATCAAAAGGAATTTTTATGTCTAATTGTAGTGGTAATTTTAACTGTTTTGGGTTAAAATTATGTTGTATATTTTGTTGTGTTTGCATACTATAATTATACCAAAAAACCGCCCTAGGATTCTAGAGCGGCTTTTTTGTTTTATAGACTGTTACTTTTATTTCGTTACAGTCCCTTTTTTATAATTAAGAGTCAGTGTATTAAAATCTAAAGATAGACAAATATACTGATTTCGTATATAATAAGAGTGCTGTTTTATTTGTATTTATGAAAAGGTGAGATTAACAATATGGAAAATTTTAGAATAAGAATGTCTTTCGTAGGGGAAAAAATTGAAGGACAAGGTGTTTTATCTGCGACTTTAGAACAAATAAGTTTAATTGATGAATTATGTAAAGAAGAATTTAGTGTTAGCGTAAATAAAGGAAAATACGACTTATTTCACGCACATACAGTTAACCCGAGAAATTACTTTGCTGCTAAGTATTCAAGTAAGCCTGTCATTACACATGTTCATTTTTTACCAGAAACTTTTGATGGATCTATTAAACTTCCAAAGTTTTTAATGAAACTCTTTTATCAATATTTTTTAAAAATATATAAAAAATCTGATTACTTAGTCTTAGTCAATCCAATTTTTTCAAAGAAATTAATTGAGTTTGGCGTAGACCCATTAAGAATTAAATATATTCCAAATTTTGTTTCAGAAAAGAATTTTTATGAGATGGCAAGTGAAGAAAAATTAGGAATAAGAAGTAAATATAATTACACACAAGATGATTTTGTTGTGCTAGGAGTAGGACAAGTCCAAACCAGAAAAGGTGTAATGGATTTTTTAGAAATTGCTAAAGCAATGCCTCATTTAAAATTTATTTGGGTTGGAGGCTTTTCATTTGGTGCTATTACAGATGGCTACAAAGAATTTAAGAAAGCTATAGATGATGCTCCAAGTAATGTTAAATTCACAGATATTATTCCAAGAAGTGAAATGAATGGGATTTATAATATGGCAGATATTTTATTTGTACCATCATATAATGAATTATTCCCTATGGCAATCTTAGAAGCCTGCAGTACTAATACACCACTTTTATTAAGAAACTTAGATTTATATGAAGATATATTATTTAAGTACTATCAAGGCGATAGTAATGAGAAATTTATCGAATTATTAAGTAAATTATCTGAAAAAACAGAAGATTATGAAATCGCAAAAAATTACTCTAATAAGATTAAGACTTACTATTCTAGAGAAAATATAAAGAAACTATGGGTTGACTTATATCAAGAAGTATACCAAGAGTATAAAGATAATAAATTTAAAAGAAGTAAGCAGAATAGAAAAATTAAGTAAAAAAAGACATAATCTCTTTTATAAGGAATTATGTCTTTTTTTAAAAAGTAATAACGAAACTTGTAAATTCATGGTACTTAGCTTCTAAATTTAACTGATAATTATATTGATCACATATTTTTTTAGCAATTGATAAGCCTAATCCAAATCCTTTTTTATAAGAATTTCTAGACTCATCAGCTCTATAGAAACGATCAAAAATAGCCTCTTTTTTCTCAGGAGTAATTTCACATCCAGTGTTGTAAAATTTTAACTCAGGTCGTTTTTTATTATTAAGACTTACCTCAATCCTACCATTATCATCACTGTACTTAAAAGCATTATCTATAAAAATTCCAATCAGTTGTTTTAGAAGAACTTTATTTCCTTTAATCATAACATCAGGAGCAATATCCAAAATAAAAAGTTTATTCTTTTCATAAGCTAATGATTCATAAGGGAGTAAATTAAGGTTAATAAAGTTAGATAGATTGATAGATTCAATTTGTTCTGCATTGGTTCTTTCATCTAATATGGATAAAGATATTAACTGATTGATAAGGTCGTTTAATCTTTGGATTTGATCTTCTATAGAATCAATCCAAGTATTATCTTTATAATCATTACGCAAAACTTCAGCACTTGCAGAAATAATTGTTAAAGGAGTTTTAAGTTCATGCGAAGCATCTGAAATGAATTGTTTTTGCCTCTTAAAACTAGTTTCTAGAGGACTTACTATCCATTTAGATGCTAACCATAGAAATGTACCTAAAAGCGCTATAATCAGTACTTCCATAATCACTAAGTTAACTAAATGATATCTCAAGTTAGCAATTTCAAAAGAACGATCAACTGCAGATATTATATAGAATTCATTTGGTAACTCTTTAACTAAATAATAGATATTCCCGATAGAACCTTTTTTTTCTTTGTTGTTTAAAATAGTTTTAGTAATTATTTCTAAAGACTCTATTTTGAAAAAGGTAGAATCGTATTTTGTTAAAATAATATTATTATTTATTGTTTCCACATAAAAACTTTTTGAAAGATTAGTATCATCTGGGTTTTTGATGATTTGTTCAAGTATCAAGGTGCGATCATTAGCCTCTTTTTCTCGACTTGTTACATAAACAACAGTAGTTAAACCAAGAAAAACAAAACATAAAATACCTAAACTAATTAAAAGAAAATGAAATCTAATTTTATTAAACATTTGTAAGCTCCAACTTATAGCCAATATTTCTAAAGGCTTTTATGGTTATGGGTGCATTTAAAGCGCTCATTTTTTTTCTTAAAAAGGATATATAGACTTCAATGGTATTATAACCAACTTCAGTATCATACCCCCATATTCTATTTAATATTTCATCTTTACTTAAATAGGTGTCTATGTTTTTGAAGAATAAGGACATTAAATGAAATTCTTTAGCAGGCAATAAAACAGATTCGTTTTGATAACTTAAAATACAAGTATCAGAGTTAAGAGATAGGCCATTAAAATCATATATATTTGATACAATAGTTTGTGGTCTTCTTAATAAAACTTTAATTCTTGCTAAAAGTTCCTGGAAAGAAAAAGGTTTTGTAAGATAATCATCAGCCCCAGCATTTAAACCAATCACTTTATCTGAAACAGTAGATTTAGCTGTCAATACTAAAACAGGGGTATTATTATTGTTTTCACGTAAACTTTTTAGGACATCTATACCATCTAATTCTGGTAACATCATATCCAAAATAATTAAATCATATTGAATTGATAAAGCTTCTTCAAGACCAGCTTTTCCATTAAAAGCCATATCAACAATATAGTTATGTTTGCTAAGGGCTTCAACTAATGCTAAAGCTAGTTTTTTCTCATCTTCGATTAATAAAATATTCATAAGAACACCTCTTTAATTATATTATACCATTAGAGAAGATAAACAATTAAAGTAGTAGTAACAATTAAGGTTTAATTAAGATTAAAATGAGCCTTATTTTATGTTATAATACGAGAGTAAAATAAAGTGGAGGCTACATATGAAAACAGTTGGTACTATCGCAAGAGGTATTAGAACACCTATTATTAAGACAAACGATAATTTAGAACAAATCGTAATTGATTCAATTTTAAAGGCATCAAAAGAAGATGGTTTCGAAATTCAAGATAAGGATATTATTGCAATTACTGAAGCAGTTGTTGGTATTAGTATGGGAAACTACGCAACAATCGATGCAATTTCATCAGATATTAAGTCTAAGTTTAAAACAGGACATTTAGGAATCGTTTTTCCAATTTTATCTAGAAATAGATTCTCAATTCTGTTAAAGGCCTTTGCAAAAGCTAGCAAAAAAATAACTATTTTATTGAGTTATCCAACCGATGAAGTTGGAAATGCAATATTAGACGAGGCTAAACTTAAAAGTTTAAACATTAATCCATATAGCGATAAAATTACTGAAGAAGAATATAAAAACCATTTTTCAGATTTCAAACATCTTTTTACAGGAGTTAACATGGTAGAGTATTATAGAAATATATGTTTAGAAGAAAATACTCAAGTCAACTTTGTTTTTAGTAATAATCCAGAAGATATTTTAGATTATACTACAGATGTTTTAGTTTCAAGTATTCATAGTAGACAAAGAATTAAAAACACTTTAAAAGAAAATCAAAGTTTAACAGTATATGGTTTAGATGATATTTTAACACAACCAGTTAATGGCAGCGGTTATAATGAAAAATACGGTTTATTAGGTTCAAATATGGCAACTAAAGACAAAGTTAAATTATTTCCAAATCATACTAATTTAGTTTTTGATATTCAAAAAAAGATCTTTGAGTTAACTGAAAAAACAGTTGAAGTTATGATTTATGGAGATGGAGCCTTTAAAGATCCATCAGGCGGAATTTGGGAATTAGCAGATCCTGTTGTATCACCTTCATACACAAGTGGACTTGAAGGCAGTCCTAATGAAATTAAACTTAAATTTTTATCAGATAGTAAGTTTGAAAACTTAAAGGGTAAAGAGTTAGAAGAAGCAATTAAAAATGAAATATTAAATAAAGATAATAGTCTAGTTGGAAAAGATGAATCCCTTGGAACTACACCAAGAAAATACGTTGATTTAATAGGATCTTTATGTGATTTAATGAGCGGAAGTGGCGATAAAGGAACGCCTGTTATCTTTATTCAAAACTATTTTACTAATTACACTAAATAAGGATAGACTTTTTAAAAATATCATATATAATAGATATCGTGTGAATTTTTAAGGAGTGATCAAATGTCAACAACACAAAAAGTTAGTAATCCAGCACCGCTTGGGCTGATGGGATTTGGAATGACAACAGTTTTACTAAACTTACATAATAGTGGCATTATGCAATTATCAATGGTAATTGTCGCAATGGGTATAACATTAGGTGGTTTAGCACAAATTATAGCAGGTATTATGGAATTCAAAGAAAAGAACACATTTGGGGCAACTGCTTTTACTGCCTATGGATTCTTTTGGCTATCGCTTGTTATTATTTGGATATTTAATAAACAAGGTTTTGAAGTAGACAAGGTCTCAATGGGCTTTTATTTATTACTTTGGGCTTTATTCACATTAGTTATGTTTATAGGAACATTAAAACATAATAGAACTTCTCAAATAGTATTTGGAAGTCTTATGGTATTGTTCTTAGGACTATCACTTGGTGATTTTACTAACGTTAAAGTAATTACAATTATCTCTGGATTTATAGGCATATTTTGTGGCTTAGCGGCTATGTATAATGCAGGAGCACAAATCATTAATCAAGAATTTAATAAGACCGTTTTACCTTTATAAAAGTGTTGGGTTGCCTAACACTTTTTTTAATGCCAAAGTAAAGATTTATTTAAGGTTTTCCTTAATATTTTACAAGTGATATTGCCTTGACAAAGCCGTTGATTAAACATATAATAGACCCCATTAAAGGAAGTGAAGTTATGTCAAAAAAATTAAGAAATTTATTATATCTTGGGCTAATTTTAAATACAGTCTTAACCGTTTTAAAAATAGTTTTTGGATATTTAGGAAACAGCGTATCACTTGTTAGTGATGGTTATAATTCTTTAACAGATATATTGATTAGTTTAGTATTGCTTATCACTATTAGGATATCTTATAAAAAGGCTGACCATGATCACCCTTATGGACATGAAAAATATGAGGGTATAGCTAGTTTGTTATTAGGTATTATTTTAATTTTGACAGCTATTTTTATTTTTTATACAGGTGTTCAAAATATTATTGAATTAGTAAATGTGAATACGGTTTTAAAACCTGATCAAATTACAATTTATATTGCCGTTATTTCTATTATAATAAAAGTCACTTTATTTTATATTAATGGATTTGCCTATAAAAAGTATAAACAACCTAGTTTAAAGGCAGAAAAATATAATCATCTAATAGATGTTCTGGCTACTACAACAAGTTTACTGGGAATTATCTTAACTCAGTATGGTTTCATTTACTTTGATGCTATTGCATCTTTGATTATAGGCTTATTTATAGTAAGAACAGCTTACGGTATTATAAAAGAAGCTATTTCATATTTAGTAGATCAAGCACCAGATGATGAAGTTAATACTGCAATAAAAAAAGTAATTTCAGAAGTCATAGGAGTTCTTAACATAGATGATTATAAGAGTAGAATGCATGTTAATAAATTATATGTTGATGTTGAAGTAGCAGTTGATGCAACTTTAAGTTTACAAGAAGCACATTTAATTGCAGAAAAGGTCCATAAAACAGTTGAAAGCACATTTCCTGATGTTATTCATTGCATGGTTCATGTGAATCCAAGTAAAGCAAATAAGTGAAAATTCATCTAACTAAGTGATATAATAAAAGAAAAAAGGAGATTTACATTTATGGAATGGTTATGGAATTTACTTATTTTCTTAGCGATTGGGGCACTTATTGGTTATGTTGCTGCAATCTTAACAGGAAATAAAAAAGATGGACTTATTAGAAATATTATTATCGGTATCCTAGGTTCTCTAGTCGGAGGTATTATTGGTAAATTAATTCCAGTAGGAGATGCAAATGCATTATCACTATGGGGTATTTTATTATCAGTAGTAGGATCGATTATTGTTATTGTTGTTGGAAGATTCGTTACAAAAAGAAGATAAATAAATTAAAAATATCAGTTTAAAGCTGGTATTTTTTTTACTCTAAAACGACTTATTCTTGACAAGTAGTAGAAACGTGATACAATATTAATATGTTTTGAATATCAAAACATTTATAATTCAAAGTATTATCAAGAGAAAAGAAAGAAGGACATAATATGTTAAACCAAATTATAGAATTAGTAGCAGACGAATTAAATTTAGATTCAAAAACACTTACAAAGGAAACTAGATTGCAAGAAGATCTAAATGTTGATAGTCTAGATGTAGTAGAATTAGTAATGAAATTAGAAGAAGAATTTAATATTGAAGTAACAGACGAACAAGCAGCAAGCCTAAAAACAATTGAAGATATCCTAAATTTTGTTGAAGCAAATAAATAAGGAATAAAATATATATGAAACTAAAAGAAATTCAAAGTATTATAAAAGATTTTGAGAGTTCAACTTTGAGGTCTTTAGAGTTAGAAATGGATTCTTTTAAATTAAAACTTTCAAAGAATAACATCGAAGAACCAAAAACAATCACAAATCATATAATAGAACAAAAAAATAGTGATCAAACATTGATTGAGCCAACGATTAATTTACCTAAAAAAGAAATCAAATCACCACTTGTTGGAACATATTATGAATCATCAAGCCCTACTAGCGAACCATTTGTAACTAAAGGTTCTAAAGTGAAAAAAGGTGATGTTGTTTGCATTATTGAAGCTATGAAAATTATGAATGAAATTACAAGCCCATATGACGGAGTTATTGATTCTGTTTGTTTAGAAAATAAGAATGTTGTGGGATTTGATGACGTTTTATTTACAGTTGTAGAAAATGAAAACACAAAATAAAATATTAATAGCTAATCGTGGTGAAATAGCAGTAAGAATTATAAGAGCTTGTAAAGAACTAGGTATTCTAACAGTAGCAATTTATTCTAAAGCAGATGAAAATAGTTTACATGTTAAGCTTGCAGATGAAGCAGTTTGTATTGGTGGCAATTTAAGTAAAGACAGTTATCTTAATATGAGTAGAGTATTAAGTGCTGCGATTGCTACTGGATGTAATGCAATTCACCCAGGATATGGATTTTTATCAGAAAATCCTAAATTCGTTTCAATGGTTGAAGAGTGCCAAATTAGATTTATTGGACCTAAAGCTTCAGTTATTGAAAAACTTGGTGATAAAGCAACTGCAAGAAAAATCGCAATTAGTGCTTCAATACCAGTCGTAGAAGGTAGTGAAGGAATTATTGAAAATGCTAAAGAGGGACTTAAAATTGCTAAAAAAATTGGATATCCAGTGATGATTAAGGCAAGTAGTGGTGGTGGAGGTAAAGGAATAAGTATTGTTTATTCTGATCAAGATTTTTTATCAGTATTTGAAAAAACTCAACTTGAAGCTATGGCAAACTTTGGCGATAATCAACTTTATATAGAAAAGTTCATTTCAAATCCTAGACATATAGAAATACAAATTTTAGCAGATCATCATGGCAACACGATTCATCTTTTTGAAAGAGATTGCTCAATGCAAAGAAGAAATCAAAAAATGATTGAAGAAGCTCCTTCAAGTTTCATCAATGATAGTTTGAGAAAAAAAATGGGTCAAGCAGCTGTGAAATTAGCTAAAACAGTTGGATATACAAATGCTGGAACAGTAGAATTTTTAGTTGATAAAGAGGGTAAATTCTACTTTATTGAAATGAATACTAGAATTCAAGTAGAACATCCTGTGACAGAAATGATTACAGGAGTAGATTTGATTAAAGAGCAAATAAAAATTGCCTATGATAAAAAAATAACTCTAAAACAAAAGGATTTAACTATATTAGGGCATGCAATAGAATGTCGTATTAATGCAGAAAATCCATTTAAAAACTTCATGCCAACTCCAGGTAGAATTAAAAGAATTCTATTACCAGGAGGATTAGGAGTTAGAATAGATGGTTTTATCTATCCTGATTATGATGTTTTACCGTTTTATGACTCTATGTTATCTAAACTCATTGTCTTTGGTAAGACTAGAAAAGAAGCAATTAGAAAAATGCGAGTAGCATTAGAACAATTTGTTATTGAGGGTATAGATACTAACATTGAATATCAATATATGATTATGCATCATCCGGAGTTTATTAAAGGCTCATATGATACTGGATTTATTGCTAGATTTCATTCAGTAATGATGGAGGAATATCATGAAGAGTTTATTAAATGAACGTAAACAAAAAGTACTAGAATTTAAAAAAATTGTTAGAAAAAGGGAGTTTAAGTACAAACCTATAGATATCCCTGATCATATTTTCAGTCAATGTGAAGCATGTATGAGTGCTTTATATAACAAAGAATTAGAACTAAACTTACATGTGTGCCCATATTGTGGGCACCATTTTAGAATAGGGGCAAAAAAAAGATTACAGATGATTGTTGATGAGGATTCAATAACTCATCTTTTTAAAAACATTGAAGCAAGTAACCCGCTTTTAATGCCTGGATATGAAGATAAATTAAGTACTGCACAAAAATTTTCTGGATTAGATGAAGCCCTTATTTGTGCATCAGCAAAAATAAATAAAATTCCGGTCTATATTGCTATATTAGATAGTCAATTTATGATGGGAAGTATGGGTAGTGTGGTGGGAGAAAAATTAACCCGCTTAATAGAATTGTCAGAACAAGATAAACTGCCTCTTATTATTTTTAGTGCTTCAGGAGGAGCAAGAATGCAAGAAGGTATTCTTTCATTAATGCAAATGGCGAAAACTTCAGCAGCATTAAGTAGATTAAATCAACTCTATATTAGTGTAATGACTAATCCTACAACAGGAGGCGTAGCAGCCAGCTTTGCAGCATTAGGAGATATTAATATTGCAGAGAAAACAGCCCTTATAGGTTTTGCAGGACCTCGTGTCATTAAACAAACAATTGGAGAAGATTTACCTGAAGGGTTTCAAACAGAAAATTTTCAGTTAGAAAAAGGACAAGTAGATTTAATTGTTCATAGAAAAGATATGAAAAGTGTTTTAACACAACTTTTAACACTGCATCAAAGAGGTATATATGAATAATCATACAGCATGGGAAAAAGTTTTATTAGCGAGAGATAGTAAAAGAATTACCTCAAAAACTCTAATAGAAAGAGTCTTCACAGATTTTATTGAACTTCACGGAGACAGATATATTGGTGATGATCAATCTATTATTGGTGGCCTAGCTTTTTTTGGAAATACTCCAGTCACAATTATTGCCCAAGAAAAAGGTGTAACAACTAAAGAGAAAATTATGAGAAATTTTGGAATGCCTCATCCAGAGGGTTATCATAAAGCACTTAGATTAATGAAACAAGCAGAAAAATTTGGTAGACCCATTATTACAATTATTGATACTCCAGGAGCTTATCCTGGAATTAAGGCTGAAGAGCGAGGACAAGCTCATGCGATTGCTAATAATCTAAAAGAGATGATTACACTTAAAACACCAATTATTAGTGTGGTTTTAGGAGAAGCAGGATCAGGTGGGGCATTAGCTATTGGTGTTTCAGATTCTCTTGCTATGTTTGAAAATAGTATTTACTCTATCTTATCTCCAGAAGGGTTTGCAGCTATTTTATTTAAGGATAGTCAAAGAGCAAAAGAGGCAGCAGAGTTAATGAAACTGACAGCATTAGATTTAAAAGAAATGAAAATTGTTGATGAGATTATTAAAGAAAAGGTTCCTCTATCAGTTAATCCTGATGAAGGTATTGAAGCCTTTAAAAAATATTTAACAAAGACATTAAAAGAATTAGTTAAAAAAAATACAGAAGAATTACTTACAAATAGATATAATAAATTTAGAAATATTGGTGTTTTTACTAATAGCCAGGAACCAAAGGAGGATATATGAATCCTAGAATCAAGGTAGTATCAACAGGAAAGTATGTCCCAGAAGATATACTAACAAATAAAGATTTAGAACAAATAGTAGAAACATCAGATGAATGGATTCAAACTAGAACAGGAATAATCGAACGAAGAATTGCTAAGACAGAAAAAAATATAGATTTAGCATATAAAGCAGCATTAGATGCTATAACTAAATCTAATTATGATAAAGAAAAAATAGATTTAATTGTAGTTGCTACCATGAGCAATGATAATAGAAACCCATCTATTGCGAATTTGGTTCAAGCAAGACTTGGATTAAATGATAAACAAATCATGGCGTTTGATATTAATGCTGCATGTACTGGATTTGTTTATGCTTTAGAAATAGCTAGTAACTTATTAGTAACCGGTAAATTTAAAACAGCACTTGTCATAGGTAGTGAAAAGATGAGTCAAATTATTGATTATACTGATAGAAACACATGTATTTTATTTGGTGATGGCGCAGGTGCTATGATTATAGAAGGAACAAATGAACCTAAAAATGAAGTATATTTCTATAGTGACTCAAAAGGTGATACAGAAGATATCTTATATGCTTCTCGTTATCTAAAAATGGACGGAAAAAAAGTATATCAATTTGCAGTTCAAATGATACCTGTTGCTATTAATAAAGTATTAGAATATGCTAAACTAGAAATAGATGATATTGATGGTATTATTTTCCATCAAGCAAATAAAAGAATCATTGATCATGTAGTAAAAATCATGAAAATTGATATAGATAAAGTTTTTATCAATATTGATAAATATGGAAACACTTCAGCAGCAAGCATACCCATTGCACTTTCAGAATACAAGGATACTCAAAAAACTAGTAAGAAAGTCTTATTAGTTGGCTTTGGTGGAGGGTTTACATGGGGATCAGCAATTATTGATATTTAGGAGAAATTAAATGAAAAATATAGCAGAATTACTTAATATTAAATATCCAGTTATTCAAGGTGGAATGGCAAATATTGCTACTGCACAATTGGCTTCAGCTGTTTCTAATGCAGGTGGACTAGGTTTAATAGGTTCAGGAGGAAATGATGTTAATTGGGTAAGAGAAGAAATTAGAAAATGTAAACAATTAACATCAAAACCTTTTGGAGTAAATATCATGCTCATGAGTCCACATGCTAAAGATATTGCTCAAATGGTAATTGAAGAAGGCGTTAAAATTATTACAACAGGTGCAGGTAGTCCAGGTATTTATATGGAAGCATGGAAAAATGCAGGAATGATAGTAATTCCAGTTGTTCCATCAGTAGCCCTTGCAGTTAGAATGCAAAGAGCTGGTGCTGATGCAGTTGTTGCAGAAGGAACTGAAGCAGGCGGACACATTGGAGAATTAACGACGATGGCTTTAATTCCACAAGTAGCTGATGCAGTTACTATACCAGTGATAGCTGCTGGTGGTATTGCAGATAAAAGAGGCGTATTGGCTGCTTTTGCACTAGGAGCTAAAGGTGTTCAATTAGGAACAGTTTTACTTGCAACAGAAGAATGCCCAGTACATTTAAACTATAAACTAAAAGTAGTAGCCGCAAGAGATACTGAAACAGTTGTTACAGGAAGAAACACAGGAGCGCCTGTTAGAGTATTAAAAAATAAAATGGCCGTAGAATACTTAAAGATGACTCACGAAGGGGCTAGCTTAGAAGAACTTGAAACTAAAACCTTAGGGTCTTTAAGAAAGGCAGTTTTTGAAGGCGATGTTGATAATGGTTCATTTATGGCTGGACAAATTTCAGGATTAGTAAAAGAAATTAAACCAGTTAAACAAGTATTAGAAGAATTATTTGAAGGTGTTAATAAATACCAAAAGGAACTTCAAGTACTATGAAAAAGGCTATTGTTTTTTCTGGTCAAGGAAGTCAATTTACTAATATGGGAAAAGAATTTTTAACATCTCATATGGTAGAAATAGCTAATAAGGTTTTAGGATATGATGTTTTAGAGATTCTAGAAAATAAAAATAATGAACTCAATGATACCTATTACACACAACCAATGATTGCCTTAGTGAGTATTGCAATTTATGATAAATGTAAAGCATATATAGATGCTGATGCTTTTTTAGGATTTAGTTTAGGTGAATATGTTGCTTTATATGCATCAGGTATTTATGATTTTGAAACTATTTTAAAAATTGTTAAAAAAAGATCAGAACTTATGCAAAAAGCTTCAGTAGGAAATAAAGGAAAAATGGCAGCTGTCATCAATTTGGATGAAACTATTATTAAAAATATTTGTGATTCCATATCAGAACAATTAAATGAAGTATTAGTAATTGCAAATTATAATTCAAAAAACCAAATAGTGATTAGTGGAACTTATGATGCAATTGAATTAGCCTCACAAAAGTTAAAAGAAGCAGGAGCGAAAAGAGTCATTACACTTAATGTATCAGGTGCTTTCCATTCTCCACTTATGAAACAAGCAGGTAAAGAGTTGAAAGAATATTTAAGCAGAATACCGCAAATAACTACGACAAAAAGTGTCTATCTTAATACAACTGCTATGCCTTTAAATCAAAATGAATTACTTGAAAGATTAGAAGAACAAATTCAAAGTCCAGTATATTTTTATCAAAGCATAGAACAAATGATTAAAGATGGATACACACATTTCATTGAAATGGGACCTGGAACAGTTTTAAGTCAATTAATAAAGAAAAATTATCCAGAAGTGATGGTTAACAATATAGAAAAAATCGAAGATTTTATAAATTTGAGAGGATGATAAAATGAGTGATAAAAAAGTTGCGTTAATAACAGGTGGTACAACTGGAATTGGAAAAGCTATTGCCCACAAATTAGCAATATCTGGTTATGATATAGCACTTAACTATTATGTAGGCGATGAACAAGCAGCATCCGTAGTTAAAGAACTAGAAGCATTTAATGTTAGAGTGATAGCAATAAAAGCAGATGTAAGTAAATATCAAGAAGTAGAACAAATGGTAAAAGAGGTTGTTACAAAACTAGGAAATCTAAATATTGTAGTCAATAATGCTGGAATCACAGATGATGCATTAATACTACGTATGCAAGAAGAACAATTTGATAGAGTTATCTCAACTAACTTAAAAGGTGTTTGGAATGTTTGTAGACATGTATCAAAGGTTTTACTAAAATCAGGATATGGAAGAATTATCAATATTTCTTCTGTAACAGGCATTATGGGTAATGCAGGACAATCTAACTACAGTGCGGCAAAAGCTGGTGTCATAGGAATTACAAAAACTTTGGCAAGAGAATTAGCATCAAGAAGTGTTACAGTTAATGCGGTTGCTCCAGGATTTATCCAAACTCAAATGACAGACAAACTACCTGAGACAATTATTAATAACGTATTAGAACAAATCCCTTTGAAAAAATTAGGACATGCTGAAGATATTGCTAATGCAGTAGCCTTTTTAGCTAGTCCAGATGCTTCATATATTACAGGACAAGTCATCAGCATTGATGGCGGATTAGCGATGTAGGTGAAAGAATGGAAAGAAAAAGAGTAGTTATTACAGGAATGGGTGCTTTAACCCCTGTAGGGCATAATGTAGAAGAAACATTTACTAACTTAGTCAATGGTGTTAATGGAATTGATTTTATTAAGTCTTTTGACACGACTAAA